>NZ_CAKMLL010000027.1 GCF_927797785.1 Candidatus Nitrotoga sp. BS
AAGTGACAACATAACGGAGTGCATTATTTCAGGTCTCCTATTGACAACGCCACCAGTCTTTTTATTTTTAAATTAATTTCCGCATTGTAGCAACTGCCAAGCACAGATCATCCCACGCTTCTGCTTTTTGCAACGGGGTGTGTAGCAGAGAGGTCGGGTGGTAAGTGATGATGAGTGGAATGCCTTTCACCAAACCTTGAGAGGATGAGCCGCGATAATCGAGTAGCTTGCCGCGCAAGTCAGACAAGGTTACGTCATACCCCAACAAGAAGGCGGCTGTTTCGCCCAGAGCCACGATTAGCTTGGGCTGGATGAGTTGTATCTGGCGCTCCAGGTAAGGTCTGCATTGAGCAATCTCATTGGCTTCTGGCGTGCGATTATCAAGTGGGTAGCATTTAAGAACGTTGGTAATGTAAACATTGTGGCCTCGTTTCAACTTAATTGCAGCCAGCATATTATCGAGCAACTTGCCGGATTGCCCCACGAACGGCTCACCTTGAACATCTTCGTCCGCACCCGGCCAATCGCCCACAAACAACCAGTCTGCCAACACATCTCCCATACCAAAAATCGTCTGCGTGCAGCTCGCACGCAGTTTGCAAGCCGTGCAATTTTTCACCAATGCTTTTAACTCGGACAAGCTGTAACTGTCCAAAGTCTGCATGACTTCTTTTTCCACAACAGACTTGCTTGCCACTTGCTCTGTTATAGATGGAGCCGCTACAGCCACTTGCTCAAGTACAGGTTTGGCTAGTCCGCGCCGTTTCCACTGTGGATAGAGATTGAGTTCGCGTAGTATTGCTTCTTCTCGATTCACAGTAAATATTCCATCACGATTGCATCTTCGCGCCCATTGCCTGCTGAATAATAGCCATGGCGCATGCCAATTTTGCGAAACCCGACATCACGATACAGTCCCAGCGCCGCTGCGTTGGAAGAACGCACTTCCAGTAACATGCGCCGCATGTTACAACCGCGCGCAACTTCCATTATTGCACCCAATAACTGACGGCCCAGCCCCTTGCGTTGATATTCGGCGACGATGCTGATATTAAGCAAATCTGCTTCATCCACTGCAAGCATAAGCACAACATAACCTAATATTTCACCCTCTGCTTCATACACCTTACATACATAATTGCTTTTAAGCGCATCAGTAAAATTCCCGCAAGACCACGGATAAGGATGCACGCGTTGCTCAATGCATACTATCCCGGCCAGGTCTGCTGGATTCATATCGCGTAAAACGGTGTGATCAAGCAATTGGGGCAAACTCATCGTTCGCTGGTTTTCAGCGCCACCTTGTCGCGCAGATAAAACGGCATGGCTTGCGCCGCATCCATGCCTTGACCAGCGGCAAATAGTGGCGCAGCAAGTTCTGCAATAGCAATGGCCTGTGGCACCGCTTGGGCATCGCTGTCAGCAATTTGCCCAGCGTAGCGATTGTCTAATACAGCCCCATACATGGCAAAACCACTCCCTGTACCAAACCACCCAGAGTCCTGAACTTGCGGTGCCTGTTGCGGCAAACACAAATTCGGTTCACAAATCGTCACCCATGACCCAGCCCTTTTCTCATATACGGCATAATAAATCTCATTCATGCGCGCATCCAGTGCAGCAATCACTTTATCGTGGCCTGTGGCTTGCGCCAATGCCTGCAGCGTACACACTCCCACCACCGGTAAATCCGCCCCCAGCGCCAATCCTTGCGTCACGCCACAGGCGATGCGCACGCCAGTGAAGGAACCCGGCCCTGCACCAAAAGCAATGCCATCTAATTCTGTGAGTTTAACCCCCGCTTCATGCAATAAATTATCCAGTATGCCTATTAACAATTCGGAATGGCGCTGCCCAACCCGCTCGCAGCGATTGACGACAACACCGTCTTGCCATAGTGCGATGGAACAATATTCAGTGGAAGTTTCCAACGCCAATATACGCATCATTATCAAGCATTACCTTATTGAATAATATGTACTTAATTATTCCCGTTTAAGTGGAAATGATTCAAACTAACAGTAGCGCGACAGCCTGCGCCGCAATACCTTCCCCGCGCCCGCTAAAGCCCATCTTTTCAGTGGTGGTCGCTTTCACATTCACAGCATTCACCGCTACGCCCAAATCAGCGGCAATATTTTCTACCATGCGCGGAATGTGCGGTGCCATCTTGGGTGCTTGTGCAATGATAGTGGCATCCAAATTGCCAATACGGAAACCAGCATTGGTCACCATACGTGCGACTTCGCGCAATAAAATGCGGCTATCAATATTTTTAAACTTGGCATCGTTATCTGAAAAGTGACGCCCGATATCGCCTAATGCTGCTGCACCCAGCAACGCATCACAGATGGCGTGCAACAAAACGTCCGCATCGGAATGGCCAAGCAACCCCTTGTCATAGAATATCTCTACGCCACCAATAATTAACTTACGCCCCTCGACCAATTGATGAGCGTCAAAACCTTGTCCGATTCTCATATTTTTTTTCCTTGAGTTAACAGCAATTCCGCCAACTCAATATCCTGCGGATAAGTTACTTTAAAATTGCTGAAGCTGCTTGTCACGAGCTTGGGATGGAACCCCAGCGCTTCGACTGCAGAGGCGTCATCCGTTACATTCGGGGCAATTTGTAGCGCCTGCAGCAATAGTCCAGCGCGAAACATTTGTGGAGTCTGCGCCTGCCAGACTCCCTCACGACTCTCAGTATGCGCAATTCGGCATTCACCATCAGCACGCTTCAAAGTATCCGCCACCGGCACAGCAAGAATGCCGCCAACCTCATCGTCACGCAATGCTTCAATCAAACGTGCAAGCTGCTTATGGCTCAAACAAGGCCGTGCAGCATCATGTACCAGCAGCCAGTCATCGAGTTCAAGTTCCGCAGCCATTAATCCATTCAGCACACTCTCTGCGCGCGTTGCTCCACCACAAAATAGTTGCTGCAACTTATCGCCGAAAAGTGACCAGTCATAACTATGCCAGTGCGTGTCATCAGACGCGAGTACTACAAAAACGATATCGACCTCCGGGTTGGCACACAAAGTTGCAAGCGTATGATAAATCATCGGATGTCCAGCCAGCGGCAGGTATTGTTTTGGTAACTCACTAACCATGCGAGAACCACAGCCAGCGGCGGGAACAAGTGCGAAAATTTTAGACATTACTTGAAGGGAAAAACGGATATGTTCACTCAGACAGACTCATGACCAATACGAACTGCGTTTTGATCTATTTCAACGAAAGTAAGCATCAACTGGTTACCACCTATTCGGAACATTTTATCCTCTTCATTTCTCGATGTACGTGTTTATTTTTTGACATATGGCTGTTGCACATACACCAGATTCGTAATTGAATAATGGAAGCCGCATTGCGTCATAAACTCAAAATCCTGCCAGTCTCTTTAATCTGCGCTAGTACTTGAAGGTAAAATGGCTAACGCTAGCCAGTGAGACATCCTTATAAAGTTCATCTATCACCAAAGTCTTGCTTTTGTTGTCAACCCGCTTCGCAGATGGCGATGTTACGTATCGTTGCTGATAGAGTAAAGAGGATAATATTGACTTCGCCGAAATCAACCTTTCGTCCTTTTCCTAGCCAATTTTATTGGCAATGATTTGACGATTTTTGATCCGACAAAAAAAGAAGTGTACTAACAACAAGAATAACTATAACTGCGATTTTGCCAGTCGAAAGAAACTGTTGCTAGCGGATAGCAGCCATCCGACTTAAAGAATCAAATTTTAAAACAAAGTGATAGTCTTGATCCGTATTAAACTCGAACAAAAAATCAATGGGTAAAACCAAAACCGATTTTGAACTTGCCTAAAATTGCCAAGAATAATTGCTCACAAACCATACAACTTGCGCCTTACTGTAAGCGCCATTTTCCATGCCAACCACCCACGCTGGAACCATCTAATCGCAAATTTTGGACGAAACACAACAGAAAATAATACTAATCCCGCTAGTAATGCCGGATGACGTTTTAGATAATGTGTGACCAGCAAACCTTTGTCTACTACCGCCAAAGGTCCTCGCCAAGGTGCCGAAGCCTGTGCCAACTCTGTGCGTTGACGCTCTATTTTGGCTACCAGCGAGGCTTTCCTTTCCTCCAATCTAATCAATTTCGCGTTCATCTCGGTGGAGGAGCCAACTGTTCACGGTCTTTTGACAATTCCGCAAGGCTGGTCGAAAACAATTTTGGTTTAGCCTGAGCTTTGCCAAGTGCTACCCGCGAAGAAAATATCGCTACCAGCAGAAACAAGAACGCCAATATGCACAAGGCCAACAAACGGTGAGTATCCCAAAAAACCACTACTACAAATATCGTAATTAATCCGATACTCATAGCGGCACAAAATAACGCGATCAGAGCCCACAACAGGATGGAACTTAGCCATATCCGTTGTTCCTCGATCTCGTTGGATAGGAGCTCTAATCTCGTGCGACCGATCCCCAGCAATGTGGCGGCCAATGTTTTCAGTGAACCAAACAGCCCAGTTTGTTGGCCTGAGACAGAATCCCGCGATTCAGGATTCATATGCGGACTCAGCGACGTGAAATCAGTGCGCCAAGAAGAATACCAACTGCTGCTGCAACTCCTATGGCCTGCCATGGATTAACATGTACGTAGTCATCCGTGGCTGTAGCGACAGCTCGAGTTTTTTCCATCACCGCCACTTGAGCATCGGCCATCCGAACCTTGGCTGCTTGCAATGACTCACCAATCTTGGCGCGAGCAGCCGTAATGCGTTCCCCCGTCTGATTTGCAGTTGCTTTCAGCAGTTCTTCAGCATCTGCCACCACTGTTTTCACGTCGTCCATTAGTTTCTCCTTTGAAATATCCACTGTTGATGTTGTTGCTCCTAGCTTGCCCATTATAAAGTTCCTTTCGTTAAGAAGCACCATTTACTTGTTTTACTATAACAATCTAAGCTGAGCAAATCAAGCCACACCTTTGAACCCCATACAATGCAGACTGAAAAAACACATCTATCCAATTTCAATTAGAGTATATTTGAATCGACATCTTGCTTGATATTTTCTGTTAATTTTGAGATCAATAATTACCTGCGTTGCCGCACTGCCTCGAACAGACATACAGCAGTGGCCACAGCAACATTTAATGATTCACTGCACCCAGGCATAGGGATGCTGATGTGTCGGTTGATCACTGCCAACAAGCCTTCAGACATCCCGGCTCCCTCATTCCCAAGAACAAAAGCAATATTGCCACGCAGATCGCAGTCATACAGGCTGCTGTTTGCACTAACGACAGTAGCAAACGCCTTTCCTTGGAATCCTGTAACCATGGCGAGCAAATCAATTGATTCATAAATACTCAACACAAAATGTCCACCCATCCCAGCACGCAGCACTTTGGGTGACCATACATCGGTGCAGCTCTTCGACAAAAATACTGCATCGCAACCCGCTGCAGCAGCGGAACGCAAAATGGAGCCAAGATTGCCAGGATCCTGAATGTCTTCCAGCAACAAACAAAAGCTGGCATGCACTGATGAGCTTGGAATTTGAGGTATTTTAATCAGGGCGAGAATACAACTGGGTGTTTTGAGCTCTGACAGTTCAGCAAACAAACTATCGTCCAATTGCGATATCGGCACATCAGGAAATTTGTTCAGTAACTCCCCCACTTCGCGGTTTTTCACTGCCGCTTCCGTCACCAACAAGTGCTGGGGTTGCTGATTACCGGACGAATGATAAGCTTGAAGTAGATGCGCCCCTTCTAATAACGTTTGCTGAGCCTTGCGGCGTTGACGTGCCGAACTGGCCACCTTGAGCAGCTCTTTAAAGAAAGGGTTACTATGCGAACTGATGTATTTCATTGTTCAGCTTGCACTCAAAATTCATGCTTCATCGTGCTCCAGCAAGTTACTCATTTCTTCTAGCGGTGGTAGTTCTTGCAACGAACGCAAATTAAGATCGTCTAGCAATTGTTTAGTGGTAGCGAACAATTCTGGTTTACCGGGAGTATCGCGCGTGCCGACTACATCTATCCAACTGCGCGCTTCCAAGGTCTTCAGAATTTGCGAGGAGACTGCTACACCGCGAATCTCTTCGATATCACCACGCGTTACTGGTTGACGATAGACAATAATTGCGAGTGTTTCCATAACTGCGCGCGAATAGCGCGGTGGTTTCTGCGGACTGAGGCGATCTAAATAGGGTTGCATTTCTGGACATGCGCGAAACCGCCAGCCATTAGCCACTCGATTGAGCTCCACACCGCTGGTTGCGTACTCCTGTGCTAATTGTTCCAGTATATTTTCTATAATATGGTTTTCTACCGGCGCATCACTAAGTTTTTTCAGCTCCGTTAGTAACAGTGGTTCTGGAGTAGTCAACAGTGCAACTTCTATTATTTTCTTGAGTTGCAGCGCATTAATTTGTGCAGCGGCTTTTTTATTCAGCGGTAAAGCTTCGGCTTGCCCGGACATAAATGTTTCCCAATGTTTCAGTTTGCGTAATTTCGACCAATGTCTCCTTGGCCAATTCCAGAATTGCAATAAAAGCGACTACTAGTGGCGCAATACCAGCGCTCGCTTCAAACAGATTCTCAAATACTTCAAACTCGCCGTGCCGCAACTGGCGCAATACACGCGTCATTTGTTCGCGTACCGAAAGCTCCTCACGCCGCACCCTGTGGTGAGTATTCACTTTTGCACGCGCCAGCAGCAGCAGCCAGGCTTGGCGCAAATCTTCCACAGTAATATTTGGCAATCGCTGCTCTTCAACACGTTCGATCAGGACTTGAACCAACTCAAAATCACGCCCAGCTTGCGGCAATTCGTTCAGTTTCTGCGCGGCAAGCTTCATCTGCTCGTATTCCAGCAAGCGGCGCATCAGCTCGACTCGCGGATCTTCCTCTCCCGCATCCAGAGGCTTGGTCGACTGCGGCAGCAACATGCGTGATTTAATCTCAATCAGTACCGCTGCCATTAGCAAATACTCGGCGGCCAATTCTAAGCGGTTGCGCTGCATGATCTCAATATAGACCATGTATTGTTGCGTCAACTGTGCCATCGGTATATCGAGCACATTCAAATTGTGCTTGCGAATCAGGTACAGCAACAAGTCCAGCGGCCCCTGAAAAGTCTCAAGAACAATTTCCAATGCATCAGGCGGAATGTACAGGTCATGTGGCATCTCCATCAGCGGTTGGCCATGGATATGAACATCGTGCGAGTTAACCAGAGACTGCTCCAAAATATTTACCTGTTATGCCAGTATCGATCAGTCAGGTCTATCTTTCGTCTTGTTTAGCTGTAACCCAGACCCATCGCCTCACGCACATCACGCATTGTCTCGGTCGCCAGCTTGCGCGCTTTCTCACAACCATCAGAGATAATGTCGCGCACCAGTACAGGATCGTCCAGATAGAGCTGAACCCGCTCGCGCATGGGGGTTTGTTCAGCCAGCACTGCATCTATCACTGGTTGTTTGCATTCGATACAACCTATGTGCGCGCTCGTACAGCCTTGTTGCACCCAGTGCTTGGTATCTTTATTGGAATACACCTGATGTAACTGCCACACTGGGCACTTATCTGGATTTCCCACATCGGTACGACGTATCCGCGCCGGATCGGTCGGCATGGTGCGAATTTTCTTGGTTACACTCGCTTCGTCCTCGCGCAGACTGATTGTGTTGTTGTAGGATTTTGACATTTTCTGTCCGTCTAGCCCGGGCATTTTAGAAGCCGCAGTTAGCATGGCCTGCGGCTCCAACAAAATTATTTTTCCACCGCCTTCAAGATAGCCTAACAGGCGTTCGCGCTCGTCTATGCTTAGACTTTGCGGTTCGTCGAGTAATGATTTGGCAGATTGCAGCGCCTCATCGTCACCTTGCTCCTGATAGCGAGTACGCAACTCGTTATACGACTTTGCTTTCTTGCTTCCCAGCTTTTTGACGGCAGCTTTGGCTTTATCTTCGAAACCCGATTCGCGCCCATAAATATGGTTGAAACGACGCGCAATTTCGCGCGTGAACTCAATGTGTGGCACCTGATCTTCACCTACTGGCACTTGGGTGGCACGGTAAATAAGAATATCTGCACTTTGTAATAGCGGATAGCCGAGAAAACCGTATGTACCTAAATCTTTCTCTGACAGTTTTTCCTGCTGATCTTTATACGTCGGCACACGTTCCAGCCAACCCCGCGGCGTGATCATAGACAGCAACAAATGTAACTCAGCGTGCTCTGGCACCTTGGATTGGATGAACAACGTGGCTCGAGCTGGGTCAACTCCTACAGCCAGCCAGTCAATAACCATATCCCATACACTTTGCTCAATAATCTGAGGGGTATCGTAATGCGTGGTCAGCGCATGCCAGTCGGCAACAAAAAAAAAGCATTCATATTTTTGCTGCATCTCCACCCAATTTTTCAACACGCCATGGTAATGCCCAAGGTGCAAACTACCCGTGGGCCTCATTCCAGATAACACTCGATCAACCAGCATAGCTTTATATTACAGTCCAATAATAGAATTAATTAACAGGATAAGCCCGACTACAGGCGGCCCCAATATCCAGCCGAGAACAGGCGAAATCGCAAGAGCGATCAGTATGAATATACCATAGGGCTCAACTCTCTCCAGAATGGTGGCCTGCCGATGTGGCAGCAGGCTAACGGCCACACGCCCACCATCCAAAGGTGGTAATGGCAGCAAATTCAGCACCATTAAAATAATATTTATTTTAATGCCGATCTGTGCCATTTCCAGCAATGGCGAGGCAAAATAATTTGTTGGTAACATCAATGCGAGTTTGGCCATCATCGCCCATAGTAGGGCCATGAACAAGTTGGCAAGCGGACCAGCTAGCGCCACCCAAAGCATATCTTGCTTGGGACGGCGTAGAGCGGCAAAGTTCACAGGCACGGGCTTGGCCCAACCAAATAAGATTCCGCCCATCGTTAGCGTCAGTATCGGTAACAATATAGTACCGACAGGATCAATGTGGCGAATGGGATTCAAACTGATACGCCCCTGCTGATAAGCAGTCATATCCCCGAAATGTCGTGCCACATAGCCATGCGCCGCCTCATGCAAGGTAATTGCAAATAAAATCGGAATGGCTGCAATGGCAATGGTTTGTATTAATTGCTCAATCTGCATTTATTATCTATTTCTCAATTAAAAAAGGTGAAACATCACCTTTGCCAAGCCGTACCACTACAGGCGTATCCTTGGTTAAATCAATTACCGTCGTCGAATCCAATCCCACCGCGCCACCATCCACCACCAGATCAATTTGATGCTGTAACAGATCGCGAATCTGTTCGGCATCATTCAATGCAAATTCCTCATTTGGCAAAATCAAAGTTGAACTTATCAACGGCTCACCCAGCTCTTCCAGCAATGCCAACGCTACCGGATGATCGGGTATACGCACCCCAATCGTGCTGCGTTTGGGGTGTTGCAGACGCTTGGGGACTTCCTTGGTGGCCTCAAGAATAAACGTATAACTACCCGGTGTATTGTTTTTAAGCAGTCGGAATTGCACATTATCCACCCGCGCATAGCGGGCTAGCTCGGACAAGTCACGGCAAACCATAGTCATATGGTGCTTGTCATCCACGCCGCGTATTTGGCGGATGCGTGCCACGGCATCTTTATCACCCAGATGACAACCCAAGGCGTAGCAGGAATCTGTAGGATAAGCAATTACCGCGCCATTGCGCACTAAATCGGCGGCCTGTTTAATCAGGCGCGACTGTGGATTCGTTGGATGAATAGTGAAAAATTGTGACATGATCAGCGGTTAACTCTCTCAGCTTCTCTTTGTTTAATGGGCTTAGTTTCTGAAGACATAGATGGGTCAGCTTCCCACGCCAGCCACACGGGACGGCAATCCAATGGGAAGTCAGGCAAACGCCCCAAATCCCTATAGCTCTCACCCGGCCCATGAAAATCCGAACCACACGAAGCCAATAAATTAAACTCATTAGCGTAGCGGGCAAACTCGGCATATTGCTCTGGCGTGTGGCTACCACATACCACTTCGATCCCCTGCCCGCCAATATCGATAAATTCACGCAGTAATTCACGCAAGGTCTTTTGCCCCATACCTTTGCGCGCTAAGGTATAACGACCCGGATGCGCCAGCACGGCGACACCACCGCTGCCGCATATCCAACTGACCGCGTCCGGTAACGAGGCCCATTGGTGTGCCACATATCCAGGTTTATCCTTAACCAAATAATTCTTGAAAACGCTACGCACATCTTTACAGTAGCCTTTTTCAACCAAAAATCGTGCGAAGTGTGTGCGTCCAATAATGCCTTGGTTATCTGCATACTGATAAGCACCTTCCAGTGCCCCACTAATACCGCTCTTGGCTAGTGAATCTGCCATCAGTTGCGCACGTGCTCCACGCCCACTACGAATATTGTGTAGACCTTCCGCCAGTGGTTTGTATGCCGGATCAATATGTAATCCAATAATATGCAGAGTGTAGTTGCGCCAAGTTGCAGAAATTTCCACTCCATTGATAAATTGCATACCGTGCTGAGTAGCGGCAGCTGATGCCTCAGCCAAGCCAGAAATATCGTCATGGTCAGTCAACGCAAGAACTTTCACCCCTCGCTCAGCGGCACGAGCAACCAGATCTGTGGGCGATAACAATCCGTCTGAAACAGTTGAATGACAATGCAGGTCGTAATCTAACATTTGGTAACCCTAAATAATTTCGTGTTGCCGCACAAATGAATATCTGTTTAACAAGCTAACAGACAAATTGCAATACTAATCTGGCCTCTCATTTTCTATATAAATCTTATCTGCACGATGAACAAAGGCATCCACAAAACTGTTGGTAATGAAATGAAAAATGGGGCCGAACACTTTTTCCAAAAACTTATTGGAAAATTCATAATGCAATTTAAATTCTATTTTACAGGCAGATTCCGAAAGAGGTATAAAATGCCAATCCCCGTCAAGATGCTTGAACGGACCATCTTTCAGCCTGATATCAATGTGATGAGGGAACTGACGCACATTCTCAGTGGTAAAACTCTGTTTAACATGGTGATAATTAATGTGTACTGTCGCATGCACGGTATCACCGTCCATCGAGACTACGCTGGCTCCGTCACACCACGGCAAAAACTGTGGATAATCCGCCACATTATCCACCAGAACGAACATCTGTTTCGCGCTGTAGGGAACCAGAACTGATTTCTCGACTAAAGCCATTCTAGCAGTACGCTCATGCAAAGCTGGTAGAATATACAAATTATGAGCATAGTCCAAAATAAAAAAGCATACCACGACTACTTCATTGAGGATCGCTATGAGGCGGGCATCATGCTAGAAGGCTGGGAAGTCAAAGCGATCCGCGCCGGACGAGCAAATCTCAAGGAAGCCTATATTACGGTGAAAGATGGCGCCCTGTATCTATTCGGCTCCCATATCAGCCCATTGACTACCGCTTCCACGCATATATATCCTGACCCTGTTCGCACTCGCAAACTACTGCTACATGCAAATGAAATCAATAAGTTGATCAGTAAAGTACAACGTGCCGGGTACACACTTATGCCATTAAACATGCACTTCAAAGGCAGCCTTGTCAAACTGGATATTGGCCTTGCGAAGGGGAAAAAGCAGCACGACAAACGTGACTCCGAGCGTGAACGCGATGCCACTCGCGAAGTTCAGCAAGCAATGAAAAAAGCGCGCTGTTAACTGCAACCACTCTGTGTCGTATAACTGCTTCAACGTGAGGATCACCGCCCACCTCGGATTACACAGCAACCAATACCAAATCGATGTAACCCTACAACAAGCTTTTAACACAGCAAGCCGTCACATGTCGCGCAACAAACGACAGAGCCTAACAGTTACGCTGTCATGGACAGCGGCGTAGATGCACTTACAGCGTTTGTTATCCAGCCTTTTCAATCTCCGCACGCAGAGCAGCGATAACGGAATCATAGTGATTTGGGTCATTTTCATTGCCTGCTTCGAATAAAGCTGAGCCGATCACAAAAGTGTCGGCACCGGCCATAGCAATTTGTGCGATGTTGCTTAAATTCAGATCACCGTGTACTTCCAGGGCAATATTGCGCCCACTATCATTGATTTTTTTGCGTGCCGTGCGAATCTTATTGAGCGACTCGGGAATAAATTTCTGGCCAACAATTAAGCCAGTCTGTTTAGACATGATCAAGACAACGTCGATCTTACTTATAACATGGTCAAGATAGCTAAAAGGCGTGCCAGCATTGAATGCTAACCCAGCTTTGCAGCCAAGTTCGTGAATTAAATCAATGGTACGCTCGATATTTTCGAACGATGGCAGATTGTACGCATCTCGATCAGCTGCTTGCGGATGAAAAGTTATAATGCTCGCACCAGCCTTCGCGTACTCCGGCACAAGGTCATTCAATGAGAGATCTGCATTGTACCCGCCCGTAAGATGTATCTCGATCGGCGCTTGAGTAATAGGTCGGATAGCCGCACATGCCTTCGAACCATTTCTGTATGTTGGCACAAAATGCTTATTCATCACCTCTATGTGAACAATGTCTGCGCCCGAAGCAATGACAGTGACAATCTCTTCTCCAAGCTTGGCGAAATTGGCGGAAATAATACTGGATGCAATTTTGTACATTGAAAATGCCTTTAAATAAATTTTAAAAAACGTTCATTCTACCCGAAACTCATGTTAAATAATTTTAACAACAGATGTCATGAGGATTGCAACCGATTCCTTATTCCCTTTATGACCGACAGACTGCCAAGCGTTTTGAGTGAAGTGTGGCACAACTAGCGAAAATCAACGACGCGATGCAATGCACTCTTCAGCGCATCCAAATGAGAAATTGGCTGTTTCCGCTTACCTTAGTACGGTAGGCCTGACTCCTTTCGCCTGTCCGGTTATACTGACGAACCGCCGCTGGGGCGGCCAATAAAATTTAGGGTAACAGAATGGGTGAAAGGGAGGTCGATCAACTATTGGTTGATCGCGCGCAGCACGGGGATAAGCACGCCTTCGAATTGCTGGTCACCAAGTACCAGCGTCGTCTGGCACGATTAATTTCGCGTTTCGTTCGCGATTCAGTTGCTGTCGAGGACGTAACTCAAGAAGCGTTTATAAAAGCTTATCGCGCATTGCCTACGTTTCGCGGAGAAAGTGCGTTCTACACTTGGCTATATCGCATTGGCATTAATACCGCCAAAAACCATCTGCAGGCGCTCAAGAGACGGGCTCCGACCACTACCCTATTCGATGCTGAAGAGTCGGAAGGCTTCGAAGACGCGAGCTTGTTACATGAAGTTAGTACACCTGAAAATGAATTAATGAGTAAACAAGTTGTCGATGTAGTGAACTCATCTTTGCAAGAGCTGCCTGATGATCTACGTACCGCACTCACTTTGCGTGAAATCGAAGAGTTGAGTTATGAGGAAATCGCAGCTGCGATGAATTGCCCGGTCGGCACCGTGCGTTCTCGTATTTTTCGAGCGCGTGAAGCGATTGCAACGAATTTACGCCCATTATTGGGAACGAGTAAAAATAAGAGGTGGTGAGCATGAAGCAGAAAATTTCAGCATTGATGGATGGTGAATTGTTCGATGACGATGCGGAAACAATTCTCGACAAACTGAAGCAAAATCCTGACATGCAGGAAGAGTGGCGAAGCTACCATCTGATTGGCGACGTACTGCGCCAGTCTGATAACGTTCATGCCAATATCAGTATTGCCATACATAAGCGTTTACAGGCCGAACCCACCGTTCTTTCACCTCACCAACGTGACAGCCATAATGCCAGATGGCTCGCGCTTTCTGCTGCTGCATCGGTCATGGCATTAACACTAGTTGCATGGCTATCGGTGCAAGTTGGGTCGGAAACCGTTCCGCAACTCGCCATGAGGCAGTCACAAAATGCGCAACCAGCTAACCTACCCGCGCGCGGATTGGACGATTATCTGATGGCACATCAAGAGTTCTCACCCGGCTTAGACGTACATGGTATGACTGCCTATGTTCATACAGTGGCAAGTCAGCAGGAGGATAAGTAAGTATGAAGGCCAGATTTGTGCTGACCCTAGTTTTGTATTTTACTGCCGTTCCAGCTTTCGCCGATATTGGCAGGCAGGTTGGCTTGGATTGGCCACAAATTATTGCTTTTGCAACACACAAAACCAATTACAGCGGTACTTTTGTATATCAGTATAACGGTCACATGGAGAGCGCGCGCATTACTCACATTTCCGATCAGAGCGGTGAGCATGAAAAGCTTGAAAGTATGGATGGCCCACGTCGTGCCTTCATCCGCAATAACGATAAAGTATGGTGGTATTCGGGTGACAGGAAAGCTGTACAGGTGGAAAGGCGGTACAACAGTAAGCGCTTCCCTGCTCTGCAGCCAGAACTGCTGTCCGCGCTTAACGAAAATTACCTGATTTATACCGCCGAGCAGGCACGCATCTCTGGTTTTGACACTCAAGCCATCGTATTCCAACCTAAAGATACTCTACGCTATACACATAAAATGTGGGCACACATGGATTCCGGCTTGCTGTTGAAAGCTGCTGTACTGAACGAACGTAAAGAGATAGTGGAGCAATATACATTTATCCAGTTGAATATAGGCGGCGAAATTGAGCGTACGCATATGATGCCAGGTCAATCCACTACTTCCTCAGAACAACAATCTAATTTTGACTTGCCGGCAGAAATCAGCGAACAAGCTGCAACGAGTGAATGGAAGGTGGCTGCTGTGCCCACCGGTTTTAAGAAAATCATGGAAAAACGTCGCTCACTTCACGGTAAAAATAGAGACGTAATCCATTTTGTATACTCCGACGGATTGGCTGGTATCTCAGTCTTTATCGAAACATCAGGGACTAATTTTGAAAAAAGACTAGGCCTCTCCAGCCGAGGTGCAATCCATGTTTACAGTAAAATAAAGGACGATTACTTGGTAACGGTAGTTGGCGAAATTCCTCCACTTTCAGTGATACAAATCGCCGATTCAGTCCGCCATAATGGGCAGTAAACATGCTGGAACAGAATGTATGCAGTAACTAAGTTGCTCTAATTTAATTTATTCTGGAATAAATAATTCATCAATGAATGAACTGTACGCATGGCAAGATGAACTTTGGCAGCGTTGGATCGGATTGCGTACACGTTTGCCACATGCAATCTTATTGAAAGGGCCGCAAGGAATAGGCAAATTAGATTTTGCCATGAATCTCGCTCGCTCTTTGCTATGCAAACAATCACAGGGTAGCGAGTTGGCTTGCCTGGGCTGTACTTCCTGTCACTGGTTTGATCAAGGTACTCACCCTGATTTTCGTTTGCTGCTATCGGGCGCACAATCAATAGAAATGCAAGAATCCAGTACAACTCAAACGTCTTTGACATTGAAAAACTGGACAAAGAGAATCGCTGAAGAAGTACTTGACGAACAACAGAAAAAAGGGAAAAAACCGAGCAAAGAAATTTCTGTTCATCAAGTACGCTCACTTACCAATTTCACCAGTCTATCCACTCATCAGGGTGGTCATCGTGTTGTGCTGATTCATCCCGCAGAATCCATGAATACCAATGCAGCGAACGCGTTGCTCAAAACGCTGGAAGAGCCACCCGAGCGGATGCTGTTAATTTTGGTTAGCCATAAACCCCAACAATTGCTATCTACCATCGTAAGCCGTTGCTTGGCGCTAGCGGCTCCAATGCCATCAGTAGAGGCCAGTTCGACTTGGCTACAACAGCAGAAACATGCCAATCCAGTAGCGATGTTAGCAAGAGCCAGCTTTGCTCCGTTACTAGCGGCGCGCTTGGCTGAGGAAGCTATAGGGGAAGCGGAATACAATCTTTTCTTGCAGGAAATTAGACAGCCCGCCAAGTTCGATGTGTTCGCATTGGCCGAACAGTTGCAACGCACAGAACCGTTTCATGTCATCCATTGGCTGCAGCAATGGTGCTACGATCTAGGCAGTGCAAAGCTCACAGGAAAGGTTAGATACCACCCCGATCTTACTGATTTAATAAAAAATTTATCAAATAATATTGCAATATTCAATCTGCTACGCTACCAGAGTGAGTTAACAATCGCGAAACGCGAAGCGTTGCATCCGTTGAATCCCAAGTTATTATTTGAATCCATTCTGTTATCTTATCGGCACATGATGTTGGACGCCAACATATGACGCTGGATGATCACCAAGAACGCCATAATCATTTATTACTCAATAGCACTGTATGTTTATAGACTCGCATTGCCACATCAATTTCCCGGAACTAAGCAAAATCTTTGATGAAGTTCTGGCAAACATGCGCCACAACGAAATTTCTCACGCGCTGTGCGTTTCGGTCAATTTAGAAGACTTTCCTCAAATTCAACTTCTCGCGGAGCAATATGACCACATCTATGCCTCTGTCGGCGTTCACCCAGACCACGAATCAGATACCGAGCCAACCCAAGCGCTGCTAGTAAAGCTGGCACAACACCCTAAAGTCATTGCTATCGGGGAAACCGGTCTCGATTATTATCGTTTAAAAGGAGAGCTGGAATGGCAGCGCACGCGCTTCCGCACACATATTCGTGCTGCACGCGAGTGCCGAAAACCGCTCATTATCCACACCCGTGAGGCGGCACAAGACACCCTGCGTATTATGGCTGAAGAAGGTGCCGCCGAGATTGGCGGCGTAATGCACTGTTTTACCGAAAGCCTGGAAGTCGCCCAAGCAGCTATTGAGATGAACTTCTACATTTCTTTTTCCGGCATCGTCACTTTCAAGAATGCCATTATGCTGAAAGAAGTAGCGCAGAATATTCCACTTGAACGCATATTGATTGAAACTGACTCACCTTATCTTGCCCCGGTACCATATCGCGGTAAACTCAACCAGCCCGCCTATGTTAAGCATGTAGCAGAAGAAATAGCTAAATTGCGCGGCATTTCTCTTTCTGAGGTGGGGCATGCAACTACGGAAAATTTCCGTCGATTATTTTTGAATTCCAGAGTATAGAGCAAAGAGATAGTCAGTATTACCCGGTAGCAAGCGCCGTCCCGTTCAGCAAAAATCACAGTGACAAAGTATATGCCTCTCTCTGTATTGGCACGTCGGTAACGCATCTTTTCAACTGTCTCCTGCGAGGTTGGGCTTTAATTTATCCAGCTCAACCGCGTAGAATATTTAATGTGAAAGCCCACGGTTTTCTTGCGAGTGAAATACGGATTGGGTGCGACTGGCGATGATGGCCTTGAGCATGGCGCATGTCGCCTGGCCGCATGCAATGATGCTGCCTCCACCAACGCATGCTCTTTGCGGATTAACTCACGTCTGAATTGCTCATTCTCAACTTTCAATACTCATTGCTTTAAATCCTGCGTCAGTCATAGCTTTCAGCGGTTCGCCCTCTCGTTTAACCGGACAGCAGTGATAACTCAAGCAAGCTAGCTAGATTTGACAGATCACCTTTCCCAGACCAAACGTAGACTTCCCGCCCAAGTGCGTTAACTCCGCCATCCGCAAGAAAGGCAAAAACGGCGCAAGGTCTCCGCTGTACTCCAATGTTCCCATCAATCCACCAAACTGCATACTGGCTTTCTGACTTGACGAATAGCGATTCCAGTCTACCCAGCGCACGTCACTCTGGTTAAGCTCAATACCTCTTGCAAGTTGCAACAGCCTTGTTTTGACCTCACCCTCAACCAAAGGCTGATTACCCTGCGCTTGCGACAGCATATTCAAACGTGCCAGCAGCTTGGAAAAAAGCAAAGAAAAATCGGGCGGCCTGCGCACCAGACGGTTCTCATGCTTCAAACGCAGCGGAGTTTGTAAATCCAGTGTCAGCTTGGCGCAAAAAGCGCCCGCTTCATCAAGGCATAAATCGACAGGCGTAATCCATGCAGTATCCATTCCATCGCGCCAGACATTTAACCAGCCGTCATTAACGCGAAGCTCGCGCAGCGATTCATTTGCTCCCTCTCCCACCGCGAGAGGGTTGGGGTGAGGGAAGCCGGTATGGCGAGCTTTATCATCGGGGGCGGCATCTTTGTCATACACGTTAATAAAATGATCCACTTGATAAACGAGGAACTTCGCACGCTGCTCACCCAGACCATCACGCCCCACCAAACGCAATGCATCGCTACACGCCTGCGCATGGCGCACCGCCTTGCCAAACAACGTCAACTCAAAATCAAACTCATGCCCGGCCTCCCAAGTACGCAACTCATCCAGCGGCGCAAGCAAAATGTAAGGATGAATGGTAGGCGCAGCATCACCATCAGCCTGTTCACTGCCAAAAAGTTCTGAGTAAAGATACGGAAAATCCCGATGCAACACGCGGCCAAAAACGCCATGAAAAAGCGAACCCTTATGGGTAGGCATAACCGCCTCGCCCAACAAACGAGCCGAAAAACGCAAGCGCACAAGGCGCAAAGCAACAGTATTTATTGTCGGTGTCATAGCTATTTTTCTCGATTGTTCATTAAGCCGATCATAGTGAGCCGGTCGAACTACCTACACTAAAAACCAAGCCTGACGGCATGGTCTTACGATGTGGCTGGCAATTTAAATGTGATGGATTATCGCATTCGCAAAACCAGATTGAACAGCAAGTTTGATGTACTATTTGCCAACTGAGGGCACCACAGGAGGAAATATATGGGTAGCAAATTTGAAATTAATGCATCCTGTCGCATAGCGATTGCAGCAATGCTGCATGGTCTAGGTAAATTTGCTGGGTTTGCCGATGCAATAGAAAAAGATACAAACGGCAATACTCTAGAATCGGACAACGAAGAGCTGTGTCACCCTCAGATCATTGATCGCCTTACGCACACGCATACCGCTTATACGGAATTTGCGATGGATTTATTGGCCAAGCAGCTACCGGAATTAGTAGGTAATGACATGACGCCATTCGCGCCTTGGCATGATAAACAAGCAGAAGATTCCATTGTCAACGCGTCTGCAAGATATCATAAACCCGACACTTTTTTGCAATGGATTATAGCTAGTGCGGATCGACTGGCATCCGGGTTTGATCGAGAAACATATGAGAGCCACATCGCAGCCTACGATGGTGTTCAAGGAAACAAGCTTAATCACTACACGGCACGGCATCATACCCTGTTAGAAAATATCAGGCTCAACGACCGTGCCGAGACTCAAGCATGGAGATATCCCCTCAAACCGCTCTCGCCGGACTCTATTTTTCCCGTACTGGCAACGGAATGTGAAAAGGACACTGATTCCGCCGCAAAGGAGAAATATCTTCAACTATGGAATGCGTTTATCGCTGGACTGCAAGGCATTCCATCCAGTCATCGCGAGAGTCTGTCGCTGTGGCTCGATCACTTCGATAGTCTTTGGCTGGCATATACTCACGCTATTCCTTCCGCAACAGCTGGCAACACTCAGCTTGATGTTTCACTCTTTGATCACTCCAAAACCACGGCAGCGCTGGCGGTTGCCCTGTGGCAGTACCATTTAGCACAGGGGTCTAATACTGAAAACGCGCGCCAACAACTTTGTCTGTTATGGGACAAAAAGCGTGCCAACACACCAGAAGCAAAGCAAGCTTGGGAGGCTAAAAAATTCCTGCTTATTCAGGGTGACTTTTTTGGCATCCAAAATTTCATCTTTGCATCAGGTGGTGAAACACAAAAGCGTGCAGCCAAGCTGTTGCGCGGACGCTCGTTCTATGTTTCGCTATTGTCAGAATTAGCCGCGCTAAAGGTGCTGGAAATTCTAGCTCTTCCCGCTTCAAGCCAAGTGGTAAATGCAGCGGGAAAATTTCTCATCGTTGCACCCAATACCGCTGAAACAGTGAGAAAACTGCGTGCTGTTCAGGCCGAACTGGACAGTTGGTTTATCAGACACACCTATTGTCAATCTGGCATTGGACTAGCGTGGCTACCTGCTGCCAGCAGTGATTTAGTTCACGGGCAAGGAGATGTCAGCCCGTTTCGTGAATTGACAAAACATCTACTCGAGAAACTGGAAGAATGCAAACTTTCTCGATTTGGGTTATGCGGCGTAGCACCCGCACCTGCTATGTTTGATGGTTTCCTCGATAGCTTTAAACATGGCGAATGCAAAATTGATGGTCAGTCACCTGCAAGCGTCAAAGTCGATAATATCTGGATGAGCGAACTGGCTGCCGACCAAATCAATACAGGCAAGTGGCTAGCCAGCATGAAGCACATACTGATTACGCAAGACGATCTAAATTATCGCACCTTGCGACTACCCATCTTCGGCTTTTGGGTAAACTTTACTGAAGGCATTGGAGATACTGAGAAATTTGGTAACGAAGCGCGCACCGGGCAGATCCTCCGCGCGTGGGATTTTTCGCTACCAAATGAATTTTCTTTGCCGCTCTGGAATGGTTACGCCCGCCGCCATATCAACGCCTATGTGCCGCGATTTGGCGAGGTGAATGCATGGGAAGCTGATCGCTATCAGGGCATCGAAAATGAGGGGAGTTTCGATCCTCATCCTAATGAAATAAAGACCCTAAATCACTTGGCACGAGATGACAGGAAAATTCGTAAGGATGATAGCGGCGAGGAGCGCTTAGTCGGTGTTGAAGCCTTGATGATACTTAAGGGCGATGTGGATAATTTGGGCAGTATTTTCCAAAAGGGTTTGGAGCAACCAACCTTCGCCAAGATGACCGCTTTATCCCGGCAGGTAAACGCCTTTTTTGCCGTCTATCTGCCTTGGCTGTGCCAAAGCGAAAGCAAATTCCAAAACATCTATACGGTGTTCGCAGGCGGTGATGATTTTTTTCTCATCGGACCGTGGCACTCCACGCAAAAATTGGCTAGCCAGATGAAAACCGAATTTGAGCGTTATGTTGCGCACAACCCAGATATTCACTTTTCGGCGGGTCTATCTATGACAAAGCCAGGGTTGCCGATCATGCAGCTGGCTGGGCTTGCTGATGCTGCGCTGGATGCCGCCAAGGTACACAATCCTGAGAACATACACCCCGCACCAAAGAATGCTGTCACTTGCTTCGGGCATACCGTGTCATGGACAGATTATGACACTCTTATGGAGAGGGAAGCTGGATTAGCGCGGGTGGCTGACGATTACGCGCTTACCTCTGGTTACCTTTATGGCTTGTTACGTTATGCAGATATGGCTGGGAATATTAAAGATAAGCCTGAAAACGCGCTGTGGTATTCCCACTTCGCTTATCGCACACGACGATTGGCAGAAGCCTGTATTAAAATCAGCGGAAAACAAACCGAAGAAAAACGCTATAAATTGCAATATGACCTTGGTAAAGAAATTGTAGAGTTGGGTATTGAGAAACATCAGGCAGCATACAAAATTGCCCTGTTTACCTATTTGTATCAACAACGTGATTGAGGAGTAAATCTATGGCACAAGATCATCGGCAACACCGACCGGCACCACCTAGATTCACAATTAAGTTGGCCAAGCCGCTTGATCCTGAGTTATTCAATGGCACAGCAAGAAAAGCAGCCGAGGCAGTTTCAAATAGCGATAAAAATAGAAATAAATCTACCCAGTTGCGCCGCTTTTATGATGAATTAGTGTTATGGGAAACACGAGCCAATCAACAGCCTGCTAAGTTCGACGAGTATTTGCCCTTTATTCGTATGATAAATGCCAAGGCTGCATATGCCGAAGGTCGTAAGTTGGTAGATAGAACCTTCGTCAACCTGTTGCAGCAAACACTTGCTGAAGTGAAGAATCCAGAAACGCTCACTGCCTGCAAATTGTTTTGGGAAGCCTTCGTAGGTTTTTACAAACAACTACGCCAAGACTAATTAAAAAGGGGTAATCAGTATGAAATTGACTTCTATTCAGAAACTTACAGGCATATTAGAATTGGTCACAGGCTTGCATATCGGCAGCGGCAACACCGACATGCATATTGGCGGGACTGACAATCCGGTCATTAAACACCCGCGCACTTTGGAGCCTTACATTCCGGGATCAAGCATCAAAGGCAAAGTTCGCAGCCTTCTGGAATGGGAGATGGGTGTAGTGGATATTACAGAGGGAAGTCCATTGGGTTTAAATCATATCAAATCTATAGAATCTAAACGGGCAACTATCCGCACACAGGCAATTGATTTGCTACGCCTGTTCGGTGGTGCGCCGGATATTAAAACTGACGAAGCCCTAATCAAAGAAGTCGGGCCCACACGACTGGCATTCTGGGATTGCTCGCTTGAGAAGGCTTGGGTTGAAGAAATGAACAGCCGCAACCTGCTGCTCACCGAGACCAAGATGGAAAACGTGATAGATCGAATTGAGGGCGTAGCGAAGCATCCGCGCAATACTGAGAGAGTGCCGGCGGGTGCGCGTTTTGATTTTAATCTAACGATTCGCCAGCACGATGCTGAGGAATTAATGGACGTAGTGTGGCGTGGGTTGACACTGTTGGAGCTTACCGGGTTGGGTGGCTCCGGCTCACGCGGTTATGGGAAGGTTAAATTCACTAGTTTAAAAATGAATGGTGTGGACAAATTGCCGGAGTTGCATAAGGTGAATAACCCTCACGCCGACAGTAAAACTGTAGCTTAATAGGAGTGACCATGCGCACTTATCGCGCCAGTATTACACCCTTGTCAGCATTTGGAACACTATTGTTGGGTGACACGCTGTTTGGCCAATTGTGTTGGGCGATTCGTAACCGTTATGGCGAGCAAAGGCTGGACGAATTGCTTGACGGTTATACGAACACAATCAGCAATCCATTTGTGGTGGTTTCCGATGCATTCCCATCTGGATTCTTGCCACGCCCGGCATTGCCTAGTAGTTGGTTTGACGAAATTCAAGGTGAAGATCGCAAAGCGGTCAAAAGGTTAACCTGGCTACCGATCAGTAAATTTCATCAGCCCGTGGCGCAATGGCTCAACTTCTGTCAACCTGCAGCAGAATTATTTGGCAGTACACCCGATGAACATCCACAACCACACAATACTCTCGATCGTATCACTGGTACTACAGGTACGGGACAGTTTGTGCCTTATGTCATGAGCCAGTCGTGGTTCGGCGAGAAAGATTACAACGATTTGATTGTACTGGATATTTATCTTATTTTTGATGAGACGCGCATCACTGCCGACGAGTTGCGCCAACTGTTCGAAGACATAGGCAACATCGGTTTTGGTCGCGATGCCAGCATCGGGCTGGGTAAATATGCAGTGCAAGATTGGACGATATTTGAACTGCCCAGTCAAATAAACACCAACTCATGGATGACCCTTGCCCCCTCCGCACCACAAGATTTATGCTGGAACAGTGCACGCTGCTTCTACCAAACCTTTACTCGATTTGGTAGACATGGCGATGTCGCAGTGCATGGTAAAAATCCATTCAAAACACCTTTACTGTTGACTGTCAGCGGTGCGGTACTCACACCGCAGCTGGATGTATCAAAGCTTGGCTATATCGGGCAGGGATTAGGCGGCAGCGGCAAGCTATCTAGAACTATTGAAGCCACCGTACATCAGGGATATGCACCTGTAGTGGGGATTTATTTGCCGGACAGAAAGGTTTGTGCATGAAAATCTTAGACAGCTACCGCTTGCTTATCACACCACTGTCACCTACCCACATTGGCACTGGTGAAAGTTACGAGCCAACCAATTACGTCATTCAGGATGACTTGTTGCATGAGTTCGATACCAGTACAGTGATGAAAGTGTTATCAGAGGTCGACAGGGCAAAATTGTTTGACATTTCCAACGGTAAACCCAATGCCGAAATGATTAAGGCTGTGCAGCGATTTTTCTATGAACGGCGCACACTTTTTATGGAGCATGCTATTCAATGCACCCCTGTGCTGCGCGGTGTTGCTAACCTCTATGACAAGCGTGTTGGACAGACGGCCAACCAAGAAGCTGACGGTAGGAACGTGGTTAACCGATTGGAAATCGATCGCACCAGTTTTAATTCCATTACTCGACAGCCAGTACTGTTTGGTTCGTCCATGAAGGGAGCAATACGCACCGCGCTGCTGGATAGTATCAATGACGCTAAACCACTTCTCGATTTGACAGCCAAGAAGCGTAAGGAAAATAACGAAGAGCTGCAACAACGACTATTTCAATATCGGGCGGGGAAATTTGAACTAGATCCAATGCGCCTTGTACAACTCTCTGATGCTGCTTGGCAAGGTGACGATGGTTTGCCAGCCACCCAAGTTCATTTGGCAGTCAACCGCAAAAAATCGGTGGTACTGAATGAACAGGGCAAGGAGCGCAAATCGCAGGCTGAATCCGAAGGACTTTATCAAATTCTCGAATGTGTAGCGGGCTGGCGTTATCGGGCATTTTCTGCACAATTGAATTTTCAGTTGGTTGACAGTTTCAGCAACCTTCACGGTGCTAACCTAAAATTGCCAGTCAAAGAATTACGCCTTGATATGACTTGTGTTGCCAAGGCGTGCAACGACTTCTACATCCCCATCATGGAGGCTGAAAACCAGCTTATGCAAGTGCGTGGTTATTTGAATGAAACATGGAGAAATTCCATACAGCAATTCCTGACGGCGGCAAAATCAAAAATGCAAAATGGCGAAGTATTCTTGCTGAGAGTGGGGCGGCACTCTGGCGCAGAATCTGTAACCTTACGCGGTGTACGAAGCATTAATATCATGAAGGGGAAAGGACAGCCAGCTGAACGTGAAGCAACAGCCAAAACCTTTTGGCTTGCCGCTGACGAAAAAGATCAATTGCAAAACCTTTTGCCCTTCGGTTGGTTACTGGTGGAAATTCTTCCGCTGGCTGCACCAGCGGAAGAATGGATGCAGCTCAAAACAACTTGCGAACCCCATCTTTCCACCATTCGCGAGTTTGCCGAAAAAATTTCTAAACAGCAGGCTGTACTGAAACATGCACGCATGTTAGAGGAAGCCAGGCATCGCGAAGAAGAAGACAAAACCAGGCTGGTTGCTGCTGAAGCTGCACGCAAAATACAGGAAGAAGAAGAGTACAAGGCACGACTTGCTACTCTGTCAAAAAATATGCAG
This sequence comes from Candidatus Nitrotoga sp. BS, assembly GCF_927797785.1. Taxonomy (GTDB): domain Bacteria; phylum Pseudomonadota; class Gammaproteobacteria; order Burkholderiales; family Gallionellaceae; genus Nitrotoga. The sequence goes on from NZ_CAKMLL010000027.1 coordinate 25,024, forward strand.
CGTGTGGAGCAATTTATCAACCTCGCAAAACAACGAACTGAGCAACTGCTTGGAAAAAAAGAAAATCTTAACGCTGCATTTCATACAGCCGCACGGTCACTCGCCAAAGATGCACTGGGAAGCGGGGATTGGAATGTGGAGGAAAAATACGCTGTAGCAAGTGCCATCTCCGGTTGGTTACCTAGGGTTGTCACTGGGATTGACAAGGATCAACTTAAGAAACTCAATCTGAATGTGCTTTACGACAATGCGTAAACAACGCAATATGTCATTAACTCGGAGGGCACACCCGCCGATTGGCATAATCCTGTTCCCGTCCCTTTTCTGGTGGCCGACAAGCCAAAGTTAATGTTCGCCGTTGCGCCGCGCGACGGGAAAACGAATGGGGAATTAACCAACGTAATGGCAGCACTGGCAAGCGCGCTCGAATGGCTGGGTGCGGGTGCCAAGACGGCTGTGGGCTACGGGCGTATGGTCAACCCGACAAACACGGCTCAAAAATGGCTTGACAAGATCATGGACGAGCTTAGAAATGACAAAGATTTTAAAGGACAACCGGAAGAGACATTATGGAAAAAAGCACTTTCTGAAAAATATTTGTTGGCCAGCGCTGAGATAAAAAAAGAATCATTACCGCTAGTCCAAGAAAAATGGAAAGAGCTTGGGATTGATTGGAATAACCCAGTCGGAAATAGTGCGAAGGCTGCAAAAATTAATTTTTCAAAATAAATCCGGCTCACTTGAGAAAAGCTTCACCAGATCAATACAAGAATAACCGTAACATAAAACTTTTTAGCGATCGAGAATAATCATGATATACGCCTCCACCTTTCTGTCTCATAGCTTTTCCGATAAATCCCTCGTTAAAGCTGTAGCAAATGAATTGGGGCGTCGTGGAATTATTGCCTGGCTGGATGAAAATGATCTGACCCCCGGCCTCGATCTTTGTAACGCGCTCAAAGAGGCGATTCAACGGCAGGCCACGATTTGCATCTTTTTATCTGAACAGGCCGTAAAATCGGAATGGATTAAAGATGAACTTGCCATCGCTCTCGCTAACGTGGAAAAATCTGACAGGATTATTCCCGTCTACCTTAGCGAACCGCTTAAGCTGGTCAAATCCCATCCTCTATTGAAAAGCCGCTGGCTGCACGCGGATGGAGACAGGGTCACACAGCTTGGAATTCGCCTAAAACCAGAAACGGATACCGCAACCCAAGTCTGTGAAATTGCGGATGAGATTGCGAGGGGTATTTATGCTGAGTTGACGATTGCGACCCAGAACGACATCATTCTTTACGTGGACCAACGCGGCAACGGCAGGCGCTGTGGTGAACTTCTAGACATTCCTGCAAACGTGACAAAGTTGGATGCTCCCGCTCTGGTTTTTCGTCCTGACATTGAAGAACGTCGACAGGATGAAGTGCTATATGGCGATGCGTGGAAGAAGATGTGGCGTGACATGGAGTGCGCCCTTGGTCGCTCAATCGGGAGCATGAGGTGGCACGATCCCAAAAAAATCAGGATTCTTGGCAATGCCCAATTGGGATTTGCGTTCTTCCTGGGCCGATATTTCAACAGGAGCACTGCTGCCCATCTTTACTGTTATAACCACCGGGGCGATATTTTCAACAATAAGGATCAGGATCGGCACGCACCACTAGAGGGGGGCAATGCCAGTTGTGAGGCCAATCACCCTGAGGTTATTTCCGCCCCCTCTGGGCATAAGCTGGAAGCTATATCTCTCCTGTTAGTGAGCGCAAATTATGTGCAACCAATCGTTGATTATTTGCAGGCTAACGCCTCCACATATCCGTCGAATAGCTATTGGGTGCAACATGATCTATTCTCCACCAATGAACAGGTCATGAATTATGTTGCAGACATCGTTGCATTGTTGTTGCGAATAAAAAGAGAACATGGTGTGCGTACCGTTTACCTATTCACCACTCTCCCATTTCATGTATTGCCTTTGCTGGGAGCGAATCTACTTCATGTGATGGAGAATATCGTTTTCATGGAATATCGACGCGATTTGCAGAGTAAAGACTCTGGTGTCGGGGAGATGTATGTTCCGCTTACTGATGAAAAATAATCCCATGCCTCTGACCTTAGACCTGACGGAAGAATTTTCGGCCTGTCGGTTGACCAGATGGTATTCAGCGCTTGCCTGAAGGCAAGCTGTTTTACCGCCATTAACGATAGCTGCCGTCGATATGAATAAGCATGTCGAGGTTTACTATCGTCCGCCTGAAACGATCATTGGAATCCAAGTCTGAAATACAACCGGAAAGGTGCGCTTTCCAAACCTGGACAGATTATTTCGATCCCAGATAGATTCTGTTTATTTTTCGCACGATCGACCGAAGGGAACTGCGTACTATTAATGTCAGCTGTCCATCAAATATTTTTCCGCAATTCATTTCATTTTCCGATGTCGCTATTCCAGCTAAGGCCGTAACTGAAACAACAGGGTGAGTACCACTCTGCCTCGTAGAGGTTCTTGCTTCCCCATGGGTGTCGGTGTGTACCCAAGAGAAATACCTCTTACCGCGTGGGCACAGAAGCGTGCCCACCCTACGAAACCTATCGGCCGTGCGTAATGCGCTAAACAACCATGCAGGCATTCTGGATCATCGCCTACGACATCGCCGACAACCGCCGCCGGGCGCGCATAGACCGTGTGTTGAAGAATTATGCAGTGCGCGTGCAAGAAAGCGTCTTTGAAGGCTGGATCAGCCATTCCAGGCTGCGCCAGCTCAAACGTGAGTTGCACGCTGAAATGGATACGGTTCATGACCATATCCGTCTGTATACATTGTGTCACTGGTGCGAAGGTGCTATCAAAAGCCAGGGAAAAGGTCGCCGTGCAGAAGATGTTGATTACTACCTATTTTAAAATGCCCCTATACCATGCTAATCATGATTTGCTATGACATCGCTGATGATCGCCGCCGTAACAAAGTGGCGCGGCTGTTGCAAGGCTGGGGGAAACGCGTGCAGGAAAGTCTATTCGAATGCTATATAACGGCGCGTCAGCAACGCCAGATCATCCGCGATATAGCGTCTCTGATTGATGCCGAACAAGATAAGGTGCGCTACTATGCGCTTTGCGGCAAGGATCGCGGCAAATTGCAAGTGCTGGGGAACGGAAGCGAAACTCAGGATATTGCCTATTGGCTATGTTAGCGGCGATGAAGTGGCTTATTGTTCTTTAACATACGGAAAGCAAGCAAAACAAAGGGTTGCGTTTATGGTAATAAAATTTGCGCAGCATGATGATTTATTTGAAGAATTCGCTATAATATCCATGTTGCTGAAGTTCAGAGGTGCGCTTGCTGTAGTGTGCGCCGCTAAATGGACTGCAACACAAGGCGGGACGGGGCATAGAAGTGACAGAGTGTATTTTCTGACCGGATTTCACAACGGGATTAAGACTCGTTCAACAATTGTGATCCACCGTGAAAAATGGTATTTTCTGACCGGATTTCACAACGGGATTAAGACTAGACAAGATTGTATTTTGCAATCCCATCCGTTGTATTTTCTGACCGGATTTCACAACGGGATTAAGACGTTTGAGTACAGTACGCTGGCTGTGGTGAAAACCGTATTTTCTGACCGGATTTCACAACGGGATTAAGACTTGTCAATACTACACATCCATCCAGATTAAAGTATTTTCTGACCGGATTTCACAACGGGATTAAGACCTTACTTTTTGGTCCATGGTGAAAGTTCTTTATCGGTATTTTCTGACCGGATTTCACAACGGGATTAAGACAGTCATAATCAGCCCAATAAAACCATTTTCAAAAGGTATTTTCTGACCGGATTTCACAACGGGATTAAGACTCAATAATTACCATTTCTACGTCATGCATTTTTAGTATTTTCTGACCGGATTTCACAACGGGATTAAGACCGACCGTCTGTAAATGTTACGCGTCTCATTTGAGAATTTTCTGACCGGATTTCACAACGGGATTAAGACGTTTGTGTATTCCACAACAGACCAGCTACGCACGGTATCTTCTGACCGGATTTCACAACGGGATTAAGACTGCAAAAGCCGGAATGGCGCACAAGGTTAAAATGTATTTTCTGACCGGATTTCACAACGGGATTAAGATGTCGGGACTCTCAATTCAGCAACCCTGTGAGGATTTTCTGACCGGATATTTTTGGCCTGACATCTCTTAAAACGTGGCCAGATAGAAACATCGCTGGAAGCGATGGATTAAGTCAGGTCGATCAAGGAGATGCTGCAGAAATTAGAAGCAGAGCGGGAGGCTAAATTACGAGGCAGTGAATCAATGCGGGAAATCCAAGTTAATAATCGCTTGTATTACCAATAGGGCATCTCTAAAAATCCAATTTGGAAAGCCGCCGCTTTGCGGCTTGCCTGCTTACCCCGTTTCGTCACAGTACGGCGTTACTCGAAAAAATTATCGCTGACATATCAACTCTATGCCGCGTTCAAATTTTTTACTTTTGCCTTGCCTTGCTTAGGGCGCAACATCAAGGTGACAAAATCACTGCTACGGGCGTGCAGCATCAGCTTGAACAGATTCGCTTCATCCCTTCTGCTGTTGCAATGCATCTCGTACAGGGCGGAAGGTTTTTCTGTGTTCGGGGGTAACGCCATGCTTGCTCAATGCCAGCAGATGTGCCTTAGTCGGGTAGCCCTTGTGCGCCGCAAAACCATATTGTGGATAGGTATCATGCAACAGCAGCATGGCTGAGTCACGCGCGGTTTTAGCCAATATCGAGGCTGCCGAAATGGATGCAACCGTGCTATCTCCTCGCACAATGGCACGGCTCGGCAGTCCCGTATCCGGGCAATACAGGCCGTCGACCAACACCTCATGCGGTCGGATCTGCAGCATTTCAATTGCACGGCGCATAGCCAATAGACTGGCACGCAAAATGTTGATGGAATCGATCTCTTGGACTGAAGCTTCTGCAATCGCCCACGCCAAAGCATGTTGCTTTATTTCCAATGCCAGATAATTGCGCCGCTTTTCACTGAGCTTCTTGGAATCGTTCAGCCCTTCGATTGGTCGGCAGTTGTCCAATATTACTGCAGCGGCATAAACTGGCCCGGCTAACGGGCCTCGCCCGGCCTCATCCACACAACAAATAAGCAGGGTATTGTTCACTTGATGGCACAATTTTGACCGCTTAAATACGGCAGGATAGCCTGCGCCGCCTTGTGAGCATTGCCTTGCCTAAGCGTGGAATGCATATCGGTGAAGATTGCTTCCAGTTCAGCCACTGCCTGATCGTCGAACAGCAAGTTCAGCAATGCTTGTCTAAGGTTTTCTGGCGTCGCATCTTTCTGCAACAATTCCGGCACTACGAATTTCCCGGCAAGTATGTTGGGCAGACCGACATAGGGTTGGTATTTTTTACGCTGCATTAGCCACCATGATAAGGCTGGCATCTTGTAAGTAATCACCATGGGGCGCTTTAACAGCGCAGTTTCCAACGTAGCGGTACCCGATGCAACGAGTACAATATCTGCCGCTATAATCGCATCGTGCGCATGGCCAAATAAGATCGTAATAGGCAAATCATGTCCATCGCATTGCCACAAAGCCTCCTTAAAGATACGGCGCGTTTCACTGCTGGCCAGCGGTACCAGAAATATTGCCTCAGGTAGCTTCTGTAAAATAAGTCTTGCGGTTTCGATAAAGGTTGCAGCCAGAAAACGTACTTCACTTTGTCGGCTACCAGGCAGGAAGGCGAACACTTTGTTTTGCATGGACAAACGCATTTGTACGCGCATGGCGGCTCGATTGGGCACTGCTGGCAGCATGTCAGCCAGCGGATGTCCTACATAGGTTACAGGGATGCCGGCTTTTTTATACAGTGGCGCTTCGAATGGGAATAGGGCCAGGATATGCGATACCGCACGTTTAATTTTGTGGATACGTTCGCCGCGCCACGCCCAAATAGATGGGCTAACGTAATGTATGACGGGAATACCGCGTTCCTTGAGCTTAAGTTCTAGATCAAGATTGAAATCTGGCGCATCAACACCAATGAATAAATCTGGTGGATTAGTACAGAAATGCGCCTGCAGCTTGCGGCGTATGCCGACAATTTCACAATAATGTCTTAATACTTCGACATAACCGCGCACTGCGAGTTTTTCCATCGGGAATAATACTTGCATACCCACTGCCTGCATCTTATGACCACCGATTCCGATAAATCGCACGTCAGGCATTGCCCGTTTGAGCGCTTCCATCAGATGGCTGCCCAGTAGATCACCAGAAGCTTCACCGGCGATTATGCCGATCACTTTTACTGGTTTTATCATGACCGCAAATTAGCGAATAACGCCGCGTTGCGAACCACCGATAAAATCAACCAGTGCATTTAATTCTGGGTAGGTTACAGCCTGTTCATCTATGGCGAATTTAGCCTGCTCTAGCGTCAGCCCGGCTTTGTACAAGGTCTTGTAGGCACGCTTAATCGCCAGCACCGCATTATTTGAAAAACCATGCCGTCTCAATCCTTCAGAATTGATACCGTAGGGTGCGGCAGGATTGCCCGCAGCAGTTACATAAGGCGGAATATCTTGCAGCAATATAGTCCCCATTCCAGTTATCGCATGCGTGCCAATTTGACAGAACTGGTGCACCACGGTAAATCCTCCGAGAATGGCATAATCAGCAACCTTTACATGCCCGGCCAGTTGCGCGTTGTTGGCAAAAACAGTGTGACTACCTACTTGGCAGTCGTGTGCCAAATGTACATAGGCCATAATCCAGTTGTGGTTTCCAACACGCGTCACGCCAGTATCTTGTGAGGTGCCTAAATTGAAGGTGCAAAATTCACGAATAGTGTTGTTATCACCAATTTCCAGTCGCGTCGGCTCACCTGCATATTTCTTGTCTTGCGGGATTTCACCCAGTGAACAAAACTGGAATATGCGGTTATGCTGGCCGATACTGGTGTGCCCGCTGATCACTACATGTGGGCCGATATGTGTGTTTTCGCCGATCTCAACGTGCTCACCGATGATTGAATATGCACCCACCTCAACGTTAGCTGCCAATTTAGCATTGGGGTGGATGATAGCCGTCGGGTGACGCACTATAATGCCCTAACGGTACACATCAATTCAGCTTCTGTCACAACTTGTCCGTCTACTTCAGCAGTTGCAGAAAATTTCCATAGGCCGCGCGAATTACGAAGAATAGCTACCTTTAAGGTGAGTTGGTCACCCGCGCTCACCGGTTTCTTGAAACGCGCGCCATCAATGCCAACAAAATAATATACTGATTTATCGTCTGGCTTGGTACCCAAAGTTTTAAATGTCAGGATGGCCGCAGCCTGCGCCATGGCTTCAATGATCAGTACACCGGGCATGACCGGATGATGCGGAAAATGACCGCCAAAGAAAGGTTCATTGATACTGACATTTTTCAGTGCCACTATATTCTTGCCGGGATCGTATGACAGCACACGGTCGATTAGTAGAAATGGATAACGGTGCGGCAAATATTCCAGAACCTCATAGATGTCCATTTGGGTATCAGTGCTCATCAACCTTCTTTCCTTATAGTCTCAATCTCTTGTTGCAGCATTTTTATTTTATTTGCCAATTCATCCAGATGACGCAGCTGGGCAGCATTTTTTCGCCACACTTCGTGCGTACTGAATGGAAAAATACCAGTATAGGTTCCGGGCTCCCGAATAGACTTTCCGATCATCGTATAAGAAGATATCTCCACATGATCCGATATTTGTGTATGTCCTAAAATACCGGTTCCGCCACCGATTCGACAATGGCGCCCAATAATCGCGCTACCTGCAATGCCCACACATCCAGCAATAGCAGTATGTGCACCAATGCGTACATTATGCGCAATCTGAATCAGATTATCTAACTTGACGCCTTCCTCAATCACGGTGTCATCCAGCGCACCACGATCTATAGTGGTATTCGCGCCGATTTCCACATCATTGCCAATGACCACACGGCCGATCTGCGGAATTTTCAGCCAGCGGCCTTCATCCATCGCTATGCCGAAACCATCCGCGCCGATCACTGCGCCGGTATGCACTATCAGTCTGTCTCCCAAAATGCAATTGTGATAGACCACGACATGTGGGTATAAGCGTGCGTCTATGCCTATAGTTACCCCGGCACCAATACAGCAACCTGCCATAATCACACAGCCAGCTCCTATCCTGGTATCTGCACCAATCACTACATGTGGACCAATATATGCGGCTGGATCAATTTGAGCACCTTCCTCAATCACGGCACTGGGGTGTATTCCGGGAACAACGAAAGTTGGAGGATTCAGAAATGCAGAAACCTTGGCAAAATAAACATAAGGGTTGTCGCATACGATGCGGGGGAGTGGTGTTGTCTCAGCGTCTGCCGTGCTTACAATTATTGCACTGGCACGCGTAACGGCAAGCAACGAGCGATATTTTACGCTCGCCAAAAAAGTAAGATGCCCGACTTGCGCATTTTCCAGTGTAGCTATTTGATTGACAGTTATCTCGGCATTACCCAGCAACTGACCACCGAAACGTGCTGTGATTTCTTTAAGACTATAGTCTGTCCGCTTCATACAATTTGAACTGAACCTGGCGCTTTATTTATCATTGTCCATATATTTCAATACTTTTTCGGTAATATCAATTTTTGGGTTGCGATACACTGCCTCCTGTAATATCAAGTCATACTTTTCTTTTTCTGCAAGCGCTTGAATGGCCTTATTAGCTTGTTCTAGAACAATTGACATTTCCTCATTTTTGCGCAGATTCAAATCTTCGCTGAAACCACGCTGCATGCGTTGCAGGTTCATGTTCAGATTGGCCAGTTCACGTTCCTTGTCGCGTTTTTTAGCATCTGACAGAGTCAGACCTTCCTTTTCCATGAGGATTTGGATATCTTTTACCTGCTTGACGATCTTCTTCATTTCCTGGTTGCGTCCAGAAAACTCCTTCTCAATTTTTTTCTCGGCCTGCACAGCAGAAGACGATTCACGCAAAATGCGTTCGGTATTTACTATGCCAACCCGAAAATCCGCCGCCAATGCTTGAGTACAACTGACCATTAGCAATAGCTGCATAAACTTCATAATCAAAATTTTCATTTTTTCCTCCCGACCTAATTTAAAATAACGAACCCAAGGTAAACTGAAATTGTTGCACCCTGTCACCAGACTGCTTGTTTAGCGGCACACCCATACTAACTTTAAGTGGACCAACTGGTGAGACCCAAGTAACAGCGACACCAGTAGAATAACGTAAGCTGTCAGATGCTGACAAACCTTGACCAAACACTGAGCCCGCGTCCACAAAAGCACTCAAGCGCACTGATCTGTCCTTGCTCATTCCAGGCATAGGGAATAACACTTCAGCATTTCCGATTATACGTCTGGTACTCCCCAGGGCTTGATTGTTAACGTCCCGTGGCCCGATTGAAAACGGACTATAACCACGCACCGAGCCTGGCCCGCCGGCATAGAAGTTCTTGAAGAATGGCACTGGCTTACCACCATAGCCCTGCGCACCGCCCATTTCACCATTCAGAAAGAAGGTGAGATTTTTACTGATCGGATAGAACCACTGATGCTGATATGTAAGCTTGTAAAACTGCTGGCTGTTGATCGGCATAGCGACTTCCAAGAACGCACGCTGCACCGTCCCCTCCGTAGTGTAAATAGCGCTGTCGCGATTATCTCGGTTCCAGCCTACAGAGCCCAACACGTTACTCGTGGTGGCTCCAAATATATTGACGAACTCTTTTAGTTGTAACGAGCTGGTGTCGGTCAGTGTCAGAGTAGTCTGTTCCGCCGACAAGCCATAATTTGTACTCTCGAAGTCGCTTATTGGTATACCAAAACGCACTCCTCCACCAATGGTTGAAGAGCTGAATGAGCTGATCGCCGTGGAGGCGGTATTCACGTTGCGTTTATATACATCAAAACCTCGGCTTACCCCATTATCAGTGTAATAGGGATTGGTATAAGACACTGAATACACTTTATTAACCTTACCGGTATTGATCTGTGTAGACAGGTTGTTGCCGGTACCGAACAAATTTCGCTGTGTGACAGAAGCAGTAAACACTAGCCCAACGTTACTGGATATTCCGGCACCGATCGAGAAATTCCCAGTGGATTTTTCCTTAACAGCCAAACTCACATCTATCTGGTCATTTTTACCTTGCACTGGAATAGTCTCAATATTTACTTCACTAAAGAAATCCAAGCGATCAACTTTTTGTTTGGAGGTCTTAATTTTAGATGCGGAATACCACGCACCCTCCATCTGACGAAATTCGCGTCGGATCACTTCGTCTCGGGTTTTAGTGTTACCTGTAATGTCGATGTGTCGTACATAGGCTCGCGAACCAGGGTCAACCACAAAGGTAAATCCCACTTGATGCTTTTCTTTATCTACATCCGGTACCGCATTGACATTGGCAAAGGCATAACCATCCTCACCAAGGCGGTCGCCTATTTTCGTGGTGGACTCGGTCAGTACCTTGCGAGAAAACACATCACCCGTTTGTGCTTTAATCAATTTTCGTGTCTCTGCATGAGACAAGATATTCTCAGGCCCAGATACCTTAATATCGGAAACTGTGTACTTGGCTCCTTCACTAATATTAATGGTAATGTAAATGTGTTCCTTGTCCGGTGTGATAGAAACTTGGGTAGAATCTATGGAAAACTCCAGATAGCCTGCGTCAAGGTAACGTGAACGCAAAATTTCCAAATCGGCAGACAGTTTTTGCTTAGAATATTGATCATTTTTGGTAAACCAGCTTAGCCAATTTGGAGTATCAAGCTGCATCAAACCCTTCAATTCCTTTTCGCTGAAAGCTTGGTTACCGATAATGCTAATTTGCTTTATTTTAGAAGTCTCACCCTCTACCACATTAAAGACGATAGCGACTCGGTTGCGTTCTAACTCGGTGACAGTGGTGTTGACGTTCACTCCGTATTTGCCGCGCGCAACATACTGACGCTTGAGCTCTTGCTCCGCTTTGTCCATTGCAGATTTGTCGAAAATACGACCATCTGCCAGCCCCACCAATTTAAGATTGTCGCGAAGCGTGTCTTTCGGAATGTCCTTTACACCATTAATTTCAATGCTGGCGATAGACGGACGTTCGCGCACCATTACAATTAAGACTCCCTGTTGCATTTCAAGGCGCACGTCTTTAAAAAAGCCAGTGGCAAACAGTGCACGGATTGCCGCAGCAGCATGCTCATCATCCAGCTTGTCACCAACCTTAACCGGCAAATAGCTGAATACAGTCCCTGCCTCAGTACGCTGTATGCCTTCTACACGAATATCCTTTACCACGAAGGGTTCGATAGCTATGGCGGACGCGGCATACAACAGCGGGATAAGCCCCGCTAGAATTTTTAATTTCATGTATTGTTTCAACCTAAAACAGACGGCTAAAATCGTTAAACAACGCAAGTGCCATCAACGTAACGAGTAGCGCAATACCAATTTTTTGCCCGACCTCCCAAATCTTCTCGGGCATCGGACTACCTTTGATTAACTCGACTATATAATACAGCAAATGACCCCCATCTAATAAGGGTATGGGCAGTAAATTCAATACTCCGAGACTAATACTGATAAGCGCCAGAAAATTTAGGTACGAGATCATACCCATCTGTGCAGACTGTCCAGCATAATCGGCAATGGTAATTGGCCCGCTCAAGTTTTTCAACGACATATCGCCTGTCACCATTTTGCCCAGCGCCTTCAAACTCACCTTGCTAATTTCCCAAGTTTTGCGTAAGGCATTGCCGAATGCTGCAAACGGCGCATATTGCACATTAGTCAACAAAGCGTCGAACTCACGCTGATCTATGTGCGGTGCAGCTCCAATTTTGCCTACCGTAATATTCCCTTCGTTGGTTGCCTCAGGTGTTAGATCAAGGATTCGTAGCATGCCACTTCGTTCAATCTCCAGCCGCATTAACTGTCCCGGATGACTGCGCACTACCTCCACCAAGCCTTTCCAGGATTTGATACTCTGCCCATCCACACTCAGGATTTTATCGTCCTGGAGTAGCCCAGCACGCTGAGCAATCCCGCCCTCTTCCAACTTTCCGATGATAGGACGCACCAGCGGCTGATAAGGTTGCAAACCGAGAACGCGCAAAAAATTTTCATCCATATCATCAGATGTGAGCGCTTTCAGACTGAGCACATGCTGGACTATATCTCCTTGCGTAGTAAGCGCTTCTATCCGTGCTTCGGTAGCACCTTGCAGAGCGAGATCCAATAATACCCAGCTCATTTGCTCCCAGCTCGGAATGACTTGCCCATTAATGCTGACGATAGTTTCCTGCGCTTGCATGGATGCGGCTTCTGCAGCGGTATTTGGTAATATTTCGCCCAGCACAGGCTTAAGGCTCGGCACACCATAGATGAATAACGCCCAGAACAGTAAAATAGCCAGCAGTAGGTTGGCCACCGGCCCCGCCACCACGATTGCTATGCGCTGTAAAACGGGCTGACGATTGAATGCAGAATGTAGCTCATGCGCTGCCACTTTACCTTCACGCTCATCCAGCATCTTCACGTAACCGCCTAAGGGAATAGCGGAGATCACCCAATCTGTCTCGCTATTTTTGAAGCGTTTACTGTAAATTTCCTTGCCGAAACCGACTGAAAAACGCAACACTTTCACACCGCACCATCGTGCTACCGAGTAGTGACCCAGCTCGTGGATCACTACTAATATTGCTATAGCAACTATGAAAGCCAGTAGAGTAATCATGATTAGCAAATCGTATTTTTAATTAAATCATTTGCCACTACACGCGCAGCTTCATCCGCCTCTAACACATCCTCCAGCGTGTTAACCGTAGTTATCCGCACATCAGCTAGCACATTTTCTATCAGTCGTGGAATGGCAAGAAAAGGAAGTTGTTTATTTAGGAATGCGGCCACGGCTACTTCATTGGCCGCATTTAGCATGGCAGGTGCTGTACCGCCGGCTCGTAAAGCTTGATAGGCCAGTGCCAAACCTGGGAAACGTGCAAAATCCGGCGCGACAAAATCAAGTGTCGCTACCTTAAGCAGATCCAGCGGCTCTGCACCCGCTTCAATCCGTTCCGGGTAAGCCAACGCATAAGCAATCGGGATGCGCATGTCCGGGTTACCCAACTGTGCCAGCACCGAGCCGTCTACATACTGCACAAGCGAATGAATAATGCTTTGCGGATGCACCACGACCTGAATCGCATCGGCTGGCGCGTTAAACAACCAGTGTGCCTCAATGACTTCCAGCCCCTTGTTTATCATGGTGGCGGAATCTACCGAAATCTTGCGTCCCATTATCCAATTAGGGTGCGCGCACGCTTGTTCTGGCGTGACATGTTGTAATTCAGATAAAGTGGCATTAAGAAAAGGTCCACCAGATGCAGTGAGCAAAATTTTACTTACCCCACTGGCAGCTAAACTATCCGTGCGATGACGAGAATAGTCATGAGGCAAAGCCTGAAAGATGGCGTTATGTTCACTGTCAATGGGCAACAACGTAGCGCCATGCTTTTGTATCACATCCATAAACACTCGCCCTGCCATTACCAGTGCTTCCTTGTTCGCCAGCAAAATTTTCTTGCCAGCGCGTGCAGCAGCTAACGTCGGCCGTAACCCTGCTGCACCGACAATAGCGGCCATTACCGTATCCACTTCCGGTAATGACGCAACCCGCTCCAGCGCTGATGCTCCACATAAAACCTCAACATCCATGCCAGCTCCAGCGATGCGCTGCTCCAGACGCATAGCTGCCCCTTCATCCATCAATACAGCATAGCGTGGTGCAAAACGAATACATTGCTCAAATAGAGTGTTGTCTTGACACTGCGCGGTGAGTGCAGTGATACGGTAGCGCCCAGGGTGGCGCGCCACCACATCCAATGTGCTTGTCCCTATGCTACCCGTAGAACCAAGTATGGTGAGATGGCTTATACTTTTCATGCCACCCTTTGAAGTAGAATCCCTAGTGCAGCCAATGGCAAAGTAGATGTCAGAGCATCAATGCGATCCAGCAGGCCACCATGACCGGGAAGCAATGCGCCGCTGTCTTTGACCCCAGCTTGACGCTTAATGGCCGACTCAAACAAATCTCCGATCACCGCCAGTCCCACCCATCCCCAAGATGCTAAAAGCATGCCAGACAGTGCTGCATAGTTAGTGAAAAGGTCATTTGTACAAACAATCAGCAGCACATACACAGTAACGCCGAGCAACGCGCCGAACACGCCTTCCCAAGTTTTACCGGGACTAATATTGGGCGCAAGCTTGTGCTTGCCAAATTTACGTCCACTGAAATAAGCCGCTATATCTGCCATCCATACTAGCCCCATCACTCCCAATAACCACCAAGGATTTTGCATACGCAAGTCCATCATCGCCACGCCAGTCGGAATCAATAGCATCCAACCAATTGGCATCATTAACAGCGGTTGGCGCACTTGCCAATGAGCGATCAGCCAAAGTGGCACCAAAATTAGCCATAACAACGCCGACATACCGTATATCAGCATATGCAATGACTCAAGCTGTCCAGGGTATTGCGTATCAAGAAAAACGATGCCCAACATCACAGCCAAAGTCAGCCATAAATAAGCATGAACCGACTTTTTGGACAGTTTGGATAAGTGCGCCCATTCCAATGATCCTTGCATCACAAGGATCATTACCAGCGCAGCCCACCCCAAAGTGGGCAATAAAAAAAGTGCTAACAGGAACAGTGACAGCAGAATAACGGCCGTGATCACTCGCTGCTTAAGCATTGGTTTTTCCATCCTGCATTCGCTCGCTCTGTACTTGGTCACTGGTTCGGCCGAAGCGACGCTCTCGCGCGTAGTAAGACTGAATAGCCAATTTCAATGCTTCGCCATCAAAGGCTGGCCACAGCGTATCGGTGAAATATAACTCGGTATAAGCCAATTGCCAGAGCAGGAAATTGCTGATGCGTTGTTCGCCGCCAGTACGGATAAATAAATCCGGCTCAGGCGCATAATGCATGGAAAGATACACTTCCAGGTCTTTATCTTTAAAACCGCCAGCCAGATCAGGTCGCGCTTGCAGCATCGACTGCATGGCTTGCATAATATCCCAGCGTCCACCGTAGTCGGCGGCAACGGTAAGCGTCAAGCTAGCATTGCCTGCAGTCAATTGTTCCGCGTCCAAAATGCATTGATTAAGATTGGCATCGAAACGGCTACGATCACCGATTATTTTTAGCCTAATATTATTTTCATGCAACTTGGATACTTCACGGTCAAGCATCTTCAAGAATAACTGCATCAGAAAGGAAACTTCGTCTGCTGGGCGACGCCAGTTCTCGCTACTAAAGGCAAACAGGGTCAGGTATTCGACCCCCAGTTCGCGGCAGACTTTCACGATCTCGCGTACCGTTGCCACGCCGCGTTGATGTCCAGCAACACGTGGCAGAAAGCGCTGCTTAGCCCAGCGACCATTACCATCCATAATGATGGCAATATGACGTGGCACTTGAGGTGTTGCCGGATCGGTGCGAGTGGAACTTTGAAATAACGCCATCATGAACCCCTGAAGCAATCTCGCGAGGACAACGACCATTTGGGTCGCTCAAGCGAGCAATGCACTCGCTTTCTCATGATATACCACCCCATATGGTGTGCAGTTAAACCGCCATCAGGTCAATTTCTTTTTTTTGCAGCAACTTGTCTACGTCTACTACGAAATGGTCAGTAAGTTTCTGTATCTCATCTTGCCCACGGCGCTCATCATCCTCGCCAATTTCTTTATCCTTAAGCAATTTCTTAAGGTGCTCATTGGCATCGCGACGTATGTTGCGTATAGCCACCTTAGCGCTCTCCGACTCACTACGCACAACCTTAATCAAGTCACGGCGACGTTCTTCGGTCAGCATCGGCATGGGCACCCGGATTAAATCCCCATTGGTTGCTGGATTCAGCCCCAGATCAGCATCGCGTATCGCCTTTTCCACCGGCACTATCATATTTTTTTCCCATGGCTGTACCCCAATGGTGCGCGAATCAATCAAAGTCACATTAGCAATCTGGCTAATCAACGTGGGACTACCATAATAATCCACAGTCACATGATCCAGAATACCCGTGTGTGCCCTACCAGTACGAATTTTGCCGAAATCCACTTTAAGCGTTTCCAGCGTCTTATTCATCTTCTGTTCAGAATTTTTTTTGATATCAGAAATCATTACATTTACTCTCCATCAGTTACAGTGCACCAGCGTCCCTTCATCCTGGCCCATCACTACGCGCTTAAGCGCGCCATGCTTGAAGATACTGAATACAATGATTGGCAAGCTCTGATCACGGCACAGGGTCAATGCAGTGGCATCCATCACCTTAAGATTTTTGTTAATCGCTTCATCAAAACTCAATTTCTGATAACGAGTAGCGGCGGAATCCAGTTTCGGGTCGGCGGTATACACCCCCTCCACCTTGGTTGCCTTAATGACAACATCTGCATCCATTTCAACGCCACGCAAGGCAGCGGCGGTATCAGTGGTGAAAAATGGATTACCCGTACCAGCAGCAAAGATCACAACTTTGCCATCTTCCAGGTAGCGCAATGCCTTGCCTCGTATAAATGGCTCAGCCACTTGCTCCAGGTTGAGAGCTGACTGCACCCGGCAATCCAAACCGAAACGTTTCATAGCATCCTGCAAGGCCATTGCATTCATTACGGTGGCCAACATTCCCATATAATCGGCGTTGGCACGATCCATTCCGGCAGCGGCCGGAGCAACTCCGCGAAAAATATTTCCGCCGCCGACCACCACCGCCACTTGCACTCCCAGCCTAACTACCTCGCCAATTTCACTCACGATACGCTCAATCACAGCACGGTTAATGCCGTAGCTATCATCGCCCATCAAGGCTTCCCCGGAAAGCTTGAGCAGAATGCGCTTATATGCTGGAGCAACTGACATCTATTATACCTTCGCGGCTGCAGCAACTTCGGCAGCGTAATCTACTACCGCCTTTTCTATACCCTCACCCACCACGAACATCTGGAACGCATTGACCTTAACGCCATGGGTAGACAATAACTTTTCTACCAAAATGTCAGGATCTTTCACAAATGGTTGGCCCAACAGAGTAACTTCAGCCAAGTACTTGGCAATACGTCCATCCACCATTTTTTCCACAATGTTAGCCGGCTTTCCGCTTTCTGCAGCTTGTGCGGTATAAACCTTCCGTTCTGTATCAAGCAACTCCTGAGACACTTGCTCTTTAGAAACACAAATCGGCTTGCTCGCAGCGATGTGCATCGCCAAATCTTTACCCAATGCGTCATCACCACCGCTGATATCTAAAAGCACACCTATCTTACTGCCGTGCAAATAAGTCACCAACTTGCCCGCTGTACTATAACGCACGAAACGACGCACACTGACATTCTCACCCACCTTCATGATCAGCGCCTTGCGTGCATCTTCCACACTGTCACCACCCCCCAATACAGCGGAAGACAGAGCCACAATATCACTTGGGTTATTTTGTGCAATGGCTTGCGCCACATTACTCGCAAATGCCATGAAATCATCATTCTTTGCCATGAAATCCGTTTCACAGTTCACTTCCACCAGCGCACCAACCTTACCATCAGTACTGATAAAAGCACTCACCAAGCCCTCAGCCGCTATACGCGAAGCCGCCTTACTTGCCTTGGCACCACTTTTAATGCGCAATAGCTCTTCAGCTGCCTTGAGATCGCCATTGGTTTCAACTAGCGCCTTTTTGCAATCCATCATGCCGAGACCAGTTGCCTCACGCAGATCCTTAACCATACCTGCGGTAATTTCCGCCATCCCAAACTCCTTGAAAAAACAACCTAAAAAAAGGGGCTCTCGCCCCTTTTATCCAATCGAAAAGAAGCTTATACCGCCTGCTCTTCGACCTGCGCCACGACTTCGTTAAGCGCCTGTTCGCGACCTTCCAGCACTGCATCGGCCATTCCACGCGCATACAAGCGTATAGCCTGACTGGAATCATCGTTACCCGGAATGACATAATCCACACCTAATGGAGAATGGTTGGTATCCACTACGCCTATCACTGGAATATTCAATTTCTGTGCTTCCACGATGGTACCCTTTTGGTAACCAACATCGATCACAAAAATCGCGGTAGGCAGACTCTGCATGTTCTTGATGCCACCGAGGCTGCGATCCAATTTTTCCAGCTCGCGTTGCATCATAAGACCTTCCTTTTTGGAAATTTTTTCCATAGCTACGCTATCCAGCATCAAAGCTTCCAGCTCATGCAGACGCTTTACGGATTGCTGTACAGTCTTAAAATTAGTGAGCATACCGCCCAGCCAGCGGTGATCAACAAAAGGACTGCCACAACGAAGTGCCTCTTCTTTGAGGATTTCGCGCGCTTGACGTTTAGTCGCAACAAACAATATCGTGCCCTTATTAGCAGCAATTTTGCGTACAAACTTCAACGCGTCGTTATACATAACAACGGTTTTTTCCAGATTGATAATATGAATTTTGTTACGATGGCCGAAAATAAAAGGAGCCATTTTCGGATTCCAATAACGAGTTTGATGTCCAAAATGGACGCCCGCCTCCAGCATTTGACGCATGATTACAGCCATAATTACTCCATGTGTTAAGGGTTAAGTCTTCCACTCGCCAGATCGACCTTTACAGGCACCCCAACATGAACGAGTGTGTGAATTTCCTGATATTTAAGCCTATGCAGAATAAGCAGGGCGCACATTGTAACCTAAGCGCCCAATCAACTCAAACGCGAGTCTTGCCCAATGTAGTAGCGATTGGTTGAACGCATTATTTCAACGAAGAATGAGCCTAAAGCGAACAAATTGAAGTCGAATTGAAGAAAGGGGCTGATTTTAGCTGTTAAAGCTCAACTGTTTATTAACGCACTCAACAAATAAATCTGAGGGGTTTGTGTACCATTTTTTCAATGACTGAATGGGAGTCAGATGAGTCAAAAGCAGGGGTGCATCACCACGCTGCTGATGCACCCGTTGAAGCGCTCCACCATGCCATTGGCTTGAGGATGATGAGGTGGCAGACGGACGATACTCTAGGCCCATCTCGGTACAACTGACATCAACACAAGCCTGCCTGTAGGCGTTCATTCATGCTGGTAAAGTGATTCCCGTTATCCGTCAGAATCATTGATTTTCATTGGTACGGCTCGTATCAGTCAGCACAAAAAATCGGTTATCTAATGATGGAAATCAACATCTAACGAGACATAGCTTTGTAATATTGAGAAGAGCGAGCAAGGTGATCGTCCACCGTTCCCCACCGAGACGATGGTGCGCATTCTGTTTCTGAAGCGGTGCAACAACCTCTCGGATGAACAGATGGAGTATCAACTGCTTGACCGGCTGAGCTACCAGCGCTTCTGCGGTCTGACTGATTCAGCGAGCATTCCGGATCGAACCACCGTCTGGACTTTTGAAAACCGAATTAGCGAAGTGGGTGCCCAGGCTTTATCGATGGTATGGAGCAACAACTGCTCAAGCAAGGCTACATCGCCCGCGGTGGTCAGATCATCGACGCTACTCTGGCTCCGGCTCCGAAGCAGCACTTCACCCGGGACGACAAGAAACAGCTCAAGGGTGCGCGCAACCTTCCCCTTTCGGCACAGGCGAATTTTGTCATGACCATGATAGCGGCCAGCTACAACTTTAAGCGTCTGGTTTAACTTAAGCGGGCTGGAATTGAGGCCTATAGACGTTCACAACAGTCCGAATTGCTTAAAAAATGAGCGATTCTAGATACAAAATGGAGTGGAACTGCGCAACAATATGCAATCCATCGAAGCATCTGAACCGGGTTTGCTCGCGGTCATAAAGTTCAGGCCGGAAAGTTTGAAAACTATGGTTTTTAGAGGTGCCCTGAATTGTGTTTTCTAGTTAATTAGATCAAAATACGCCGCTGATTGTTATTTAGGAATCCCAATATGAATATAAAACTTTTGCAGCTATTGGATGGTGCTGAAGATAAATATCCGCATGCTCTGGAACAGAAATTTCCACATGTTTTTACCAAAATCATGGAGTTATGGGGTTTGCCGGCAATTGATCAATATTTCATTGATCTGATGTTACACACGCGTGCTGTGCCGCGGGAAGGCTTCCCGCCGGATGCAGCTAAAGAGATCCTCGATCTAAGTCTCCTAAATGACGAACAAACCAAAGCAAAACAAGGTGCACGAATCAGTCAATAAAATAAGAGGGGGAAATTAAAAAGATACAAAAACCGAATTTTCGTATCTCTTAAGGAAATTTTGTTCAGTTTATTTTTTGCATTGCTGAGGAAAGATTTAACCCGCGGATTCAACAACGAAGTGCAACTTTTTCTAACAGAATGATGGGGCGAGAT
>NZ_CAKMLL010000028.1 GCF_927797785.1 Candidatus Nitrotoga sp. BS
AGTGACAACATAACGGAGTGCATTATTTCAGGTCTCCTATTGACAACGCCACCAAGAATTTTTTGAATTGTCAGACAATCTGTCAAACTCAACTACCATCTACTAAAGTAGGTGGGTTGAGGCTCCGAACGCCGTCCACTAAAAGTGGGCACACCGTGGCGGACTCCGCTAAAACTATATTCACAGAACGTATGATGTAACTCGTAGTGTTTAAAATCTTAAATGCACCAGCTAAAGCTGGTGGTTTTTACCATTTGATAGAAAATAAGAACAAAAACAATAGCAAGCATTCTGCCAGGCTCGCGTTTATAGATAGCGAATATGACTGCGCCTTAACTGCAGAGCAGTTTCAGAAAAGGCTGGAAGATTAGCATATGAAGAATTGCAAGAACAAGAACAGAAAGCACTTAACAAACTAGTGGGGCAGGCTCATAGGTTTGTTTAATTGAAAAAACATCTCCTACTTTAAGGAGCTTCTATCGTTATTGATGTAAACCACTCCCTATTGGCTGTCGTCACTTTGATCCAACAGTGTCTCCTTTATTCTCGCCTTCACCTCGGCTAAGTACTTTTTAGTAAATCTGCCATATTATCAAAATGAAAACACTCGACACCTTATTCAAAACACTACCGCAAAAAGGCAAAGTCACGTGGATAGGCGTTAGACCCGAACGACGTGCAGAAATGCTAGTAGTCGATGCTGTCGAAGCCAAAACTCAAAGTGGCTTAACCGGAGATCGTTACGCAGGACGATCGGGTAATCGACAAGTAACCCTTATTCAGGAAGAACACCTCCCAGTAATCGCATCAACCCTCGGTTTAGCATCCGTAGACCCGGTACAATTACGTCGTAATATCTGCATTAGCGGCATCAATTTACTCGCTCTTAAGGATAAACAATTTCAGATCGGCGAAGTGATACTCGAATACACTGGCCTCTGCCACCCTTGCTCGATAATGGAAGAAACCTTCGGCCCCGGCGGCTACAATGCGGTTCGCGGACACGGCGGGATAAATGCACGAGTGATTAAATCCGGGGTGATTAGAATGGGTGATGAAGTGAACTACATCTATACCCCACCTTCCTTGTATCAACCATCAATGAAGCACAATGAGGGCCGGTGAAAAACACCAAAGACTTACCTAAAATTTCTCTAATTCAGAAAGAATGTAAACTCATCAAATTCGATAACTTTAGAGGAATGGCGCTGAAAAGTTACCTTTTTATTACAGGAGGATACACTCCCTCCGTTACTGAATGCGGACTGGTTACTTGGTCAGTTTAATTCACAGCGGAGCAAAGCGCTCAAGAGCTATCGCCCGTTCGTGATGGCAGGCAGTTAGTCCCATGCTGGATACTCGCCATCAACTGTTACAGGGTAAATACCGGATGCGCCACCCGAATACAGATCAGGCGATAGCTCAAGCATACCTATCTGTCCTGTCCGGTGCTTATACGATGGCAGAGATCGGGGGCCATTTCGGGATACGCCATATGACGGTAAGTTGCGCTGCAGTGTGGAAGCTTGAAGAAAAATCTAGAGGGCACCTCTAAAAATCCAATATTTCTGATGAATGGAGCGCGTCCCATTTCGTG
>NZ_CAKMLL010000029.1 GCF_927797785.1 Candidatus Nitrotoga sp. BS
GTATGTATCCTTAGCATTAACGCAAAACACAGCAAATTCGATTACAGAGATAGGGAATTTTTAGAGGTGCCCTTAAGGGGTCAAAGCCCTTTACCGTTATGATAAAACAATTACCGCTGATACCAGACCGATCGCCCCGCCAAATACACCGCCCCAGACGACTAACCAACCAAGGTGCTGCTTAATCATTTTTTGAACCATTTCTTTAACCAGTTGTGGCGTCAACTCTTCCAGACGGGCGTCAATAATCTCGGCAACTTTTGTGCGAATGTCGGCCATTACTTCTGGCTGGTCAATCTCATCTTGCAGAAGTTGATGAAAGGATTCCTTTTCAGTGATTTCCACAATCGATTCTTTCATGCTGGCAATAAATGGCTCTTTTAATGGCATTAAAGCTTCCTTTCCCCCCAGCATGGCGAGCATGCCGCCAAATGAAGAATGCATAATCACTTCAACTAATTTATCAAATGATGGCGAGAGGTCGACTTTTTCAATCACAGGCCCAAGCTGAAGCGTTGATTTTGCAGCACCGCCGGAAACAAAACGATCGACATTTTCCTGAGTAAAAAACTGCTCCATCATCAGAGCCTTGATGGCCATTTTAAACTCTTCAAAACGGGCCGGAATCACTCCCGACCCTACCAGGCCCGGCACCTTCTCAAACAGCATGTATACGGCTAGCCAGTTGGTTAATGCGCCCGACAAGGCAAACAGACCCACCATCATGATTAAATTATTGTGTAACGTCCAGCCCAGCATAAAAGCAAGGGCAGACAGCAAGTTAGTCAAAAGGCTTTTATTCATTAGATTGATCGTTCTTTCTTAAAAAAGGTGTCAGTAATTGCATTTGTGTAAGATTTGAGTTGGAATGAGTTTCATCATTTCTTCCGCAGTATTTAAGCCCGGTAGCCCGGCAGACAGTTGGGTTAAATGCAATGAAGCCCAACATCACAGGAAAAGTATTAAAATTAAATGGCTTTGGCCTCTTTAGTTGACCTTTGTTTTTCAAATTCCTCGTTTAATAGATTGCAGCGCAACCCACGCCTGACCCAATGAAATCGCACTGTCGTTGGGTTGCATCTGCTGCGCAGTTAACACTTGAAGCCCATGCTGAGCAAGCTTGTCAGACAGTGCGCACAACAAGATGTCATTATAAAAGCAGCCGCCGCCCAACGCGATATAGGCAATGTTGTGCTCGCTGGCAGCGCGCTCCACCCACTCGGCCAGACCTGCGGCAAGCGTGGCATGGAACAACGCAGCGCCATATGAAGCGTCGCGGCAATCGCTCAACACGGCGAGTAACGGCGAAAAATCCAGCACGCGATTATCAGCAATCCGGTAGCCTTCAGCCAGCGGTGCAATCTGGCCATGACGCTCCGCCAAATTCTGCAACAACATCGCGGCTTGGGCTTCAAAGGTTTGAATCTCGCTCACGCCCAGCAATCCTGCGGCGGCATCGAACAATCTGCCCATGCTGGAGGTGGCCGGACAGTTTAAACCGCGTTGCAGCATGGTTGCCACCGTCTTCGCCCCCGGCTGATTGGGGAAACGCTGCGCAATCTCGTCGCCACGCCCCGACTGGAACAACACCGCCGCCGCCATGCGCCATGGCTCGCGCGCGGCACGGTCACCACCCGGCATGGCGAGTGGAGCCAAATGCCCCAGGCGCTGAAAATCTGCTCCCTCCACGCGCAACAGTTCACCGCCCCACGGCGTGCCATCAGTGCCCAGCCCCACGCCATCCAGAGCCAATCCCAGCACCGGCTGGATGACACCGTGTTCAGCACAAAGGGCGGCGATATGCGCATGGTGATGTTGCACTGCAACTATCGGTAACCCACGCTGCGCGGCGTAGGATTGCGCAAATTGTGTACTGTAAAAATCGGGGTGCAGATCGTGCGCCACCACTTCGGGTTGCACATCAAGGTCTGCGCACAAACCCAATACGCTTTGCTCCAGCATCAGCCTCGCTTCGGCACTATCCAGATCGCCAATAAGCTGGGAGACATAAGCCTGATTGCCGCGAGTAACGCAGACAGTATTTTTCAGCCACGCGCCGCAGGCCAATATCGACGGGCCGGAAACTGGCAGGAGGATGAGTTTATTCAAGCAGGATTTTCGGTTCAGCGGAGCGCTTTACAGCGGTGACTGCATTGCGGCAACCCTCTGCTATCCAGTCCAGCCATTCCGTCATTCCCTCGCCACTGGTGGCGGATATGCGGATCACTTTCAATTTTGGATTGATGCGGCGTGCATAATCAACAGCGAGCTCGGCATCGAATTCGAGATACGGTAACAGATCACATTTATTCAGCAACATCAAATCGGCGACGCGGAACATATCGGGATATTTAAGTGGCTTGTCTTCCCCTTCGGTCACCGAAAGAATCACGACCTTGTGCGCCTCGCCCAGATCAAAGCTGGCCGGACAAACCAGATTGCCGACGTTCTCTATCAGCAGCAGACTGTGATTCTGCAAGTGCAGTTGTTGCATGGCCTGACCGACCATGTACGCATCCAGATGGCAGCCCTTGCCAGTGTTGATTTGCAGAGCGGGCGCACCGGCGGCACGAATTCGTGCCGCATCATTGTCGGTTTGCTGGTCGCCTTCGATCACCGCAATTGGCAGCGTGCCATGCAGGGCTGCGATGGTTTTTACCAGCAAGGTTGTCTTGCCTGAACCGGGGCTGGAAACCAGATTGAGCGCGAAAATGCCATGCGTCGAAAAGGTGTCACGGTTTTCAGCGGCGTAATCATTATTTTTGGAAAGGATGTCGCGCTCGATCTTGATCATTCTGGATTGACTGATGCCCGGTGCATGCGTGCCTGCCGCGCCTGTGCCAAAATCCAGCGCACCATTAAACACACCATTCAACCCATTATGTTGATGCGTGTGAGGATGTGCGAGTGCTGCACCATCCTCATGCACCCGATAACGCATAACCTCACCCGGTTTACGCGGCTGTTTAAGCGCATGTCCTGCGATGAGCGTCTGGCCGATTCCACATCCGCACGTTGTACACATATCTAAATTCCTCCAAAGACTTATACAATAATCTTTCTATTCAACCTCAAGTTCTTTGACTCGCATCTCGTCGCCACCGGTTACTTGTATCTCGTAGCTCCCGCACTTTGGGCAAGCTTCATAAAGCGCAGCAATCGGCATTTCAATCGAACATTGCGCACACCGCCCCTGCCCTGCTGTATCGGTGATTTCCAAACGCGCCTCATGGGCAATGCTGTCGCGCATCACCAAATCGAAACAAAAACGCATAGACGCCTGTTCCACACAAGCCAGTTGACCTATCTCCAGCCACACCGTCTTGACCCGCGTGTACCCTTGCTTGTGCGCTGTATCCTCAATGATTTGCAGTACGTTTTCGGCCAGCGACATCTCATGCATGACTTAGATGATCCGTTTCCATATTCGGTTCACGCAGCCGCATCTCCATTATTCACCAAACACCGCCGCCAAAGTTGCAGACTCACATCCATACACAGCTCATGAACCAGTTTTGTTGCCGCATCCAGATTGGCCGCAGCTTGTTCGGATAATGGGTCACCCAGCGCGAAATCGTAGCCGCGTATGCGCAACAGAAATGCCGGTGGTGCATCTTTCCCGTACACCTGTCGATAGGCGAATAACAAGGCCGTCGGGCTCATCGCATGGCTGGTATAGCTGCCATCTTTTTCGGCTGATATTTCAGAAAAATCGCAAGGTTCTGCGCAGGACATATCGGCATCAATGAATAACACCCGGTCACAAGCAGCCAGGTCGGTGACGTGCTCAACTTGCAGTTGCATGTCGTTCTGACACTCGACACCGGCGAGATGCAATTGCGCAATGCGCCCGATCAGCTCCGGGCCGAGAGCATCGTCTCCGCGCCCGGGATTACCGTATCCGAACAGCAGCAGCTTGACCATGACGCTCAGGCCGTTCGTCCGATCACGCCATTGCTGCCTTTGACCAGCCGATCAAGCAGCGTACCGTCGGCATCAAGCAACTCCACCTGTAATGGCATCTTGCCCAAGGCATGAGTGGCGCAGGATAGACAGGGGTCGTAGGCGCGCACCGCGACTTCCAGATGGTTCAACAGGCCTTCGGTGATCTCGTGACCTTCAAGATATTCATTGGCGACCGAGCGCACCGATTCGTTCATCGCCTGATTGTTGCTGGTCGTCGAGACAATCAGGTTGGCTTTAACAATCAGCCCCTGCTCATCAATTTGATAATGATGGAACAGTGTGCCGCGTGGCGCTTCGATCACACCAACTCCTACTCTGCGCTTTTGGCCCAAATCTGCGACCAGATCGGTGCCGGTAATATCTGGATCATGCAGCAACGCCTGAATCGATTCAACGCAATGCAGAATTTCGAGCACGCGCGCCCAGTGATAAGCCAGCGTGTCTTGCACGAAACCGCCCTGACCAAATTCCTTGAAGCGCTTACGCGCAGTTTCCGCCAAAGGCGTTGAAATGGAATCGCAGTTGTTCACGCGCGCCAATGGACCGACACGGTACCAGCCTTGCTCCTTGCCCAGCTCGACCAAATACGGGAACTTCATATAACTCCATGAGCGCACTTCTTCACGAAGGATATCCTGAAAGCCGCGATAGTCGAACTGGTCGAAAATCATCGCACCCGTCGCCGAACGCGCGCGCAATCCGCCGTGATACAACTCCAACTCCCCACCACTTCCGACCATACTCAGAAAGTTGCTGCGAATAGTGGCGAAGCGGTGATGCTCGGGATGTGCGGTATGAATCTGCTCATTCAGTGCCAGCGCATCCTGGCTCCAGGCCAGCATATTTTTGATATCGACCAACAAGGCCTCGCAATCTGCAACGGTGAGCGGCTTGTTCATGCCGCCCGGCACGGTGGCGGTGCCGTGGATGCGCTTGCCTGTGATCGCCTCAATGATCTGTTGCCCGTATTTGCGCAGTTTCACGCCTTTCAACGCGAGATCGGGATACTTTTCCAGCACGCCGATGATGTTGCGCTGCGCCGGGTCGCTGCCGAAGCCGAACAGCAAATCGGGGGAAGACAAATGAAAAAAATGCAGCGCGTGCGATTGCAAGGTCTGACCGAAATGCAGCAGGCGGCGCAGCTTCTCGGCCGTAGGCGTGAGCCGTTCCACGCCAACCAGCTGATCCACTGCCTTGCCCGCCGCCAGTTGATGACTAACAGGGCAGATTCCGCACAGGCGTTGAACGATGAACGGCACTTCCCAGTAGGGACGCCCCTGAATAAATTTTTCGAAACCTCGAAATTCGACGATGTGGAAACGTGCCTCATGAATATGGTTATCCGCGTCGAGCAGCAGCGTGATCTTGCCATGCCCCTCAACACGGGAGACCGGGTCAATGGCAACCCGCCTGAGAGTGGGTGGAGATTCAATGCCGGATGAGGGTCCGAGGTTCTGTTCCATAGCCGCGTACCGTTAATCGTAATGCAGGAGATTATAGGGGAGTGAGGGCGCTTTACCCGCCAACAGATCCCCCAGTATCTTGAGAAATTCATCGGCCGACGGCGGACAACCAGGCAGGTAGTAATCAACGCGCACTACATCATGTATAGGGTGCACTTTGTCGAGTAGCAGCGGTAACTCCACGTCATTCGGGATCTGAGGATTTTCCACGCCCACTCCATTTACATAAGCCTCTTCCAGACATTCGCGTAAGTTGAAATGGTTACGCATGGCGGGTACTCCGCCATTGATGGCACAGGCTCCGACCGCGATGAGTATCTTGCAGTTATCGCGAAATTCGCGCAGTACATGCACATTTTCCGCGTTGCATACCGCGCCCTCGATAAGACCGATATCGCAAGGACCACAATGCTTGATGTCGGTTAACGGCGAGCGATTGAACTCGACATGTTCCAGCAAGGCGACCAGTCGTTCATCCATGTCGAGGAAGGACATATGGCAACCAAAGCAACCCGCCAGCGAAGTGGTGGCGATTCTAATTTTACTCATCGGGTTGCCTCACTTTAGTCAGTATGGTTTTTTCCAAACCAATCTCACTGACTTTGTGCAGGTCAAAGGTGCGCTGTCCGATGGGCACTTTATAGCCGCTTTTCTTGATCAGGATCGCACCTACCGGGCAAATGTGTGCCGCCATGTCACTGGTTTCAAGATCGCTATCCACCAGCTTGCCGCTCGTCGAGTTCACGATCAGATGCGCATTGGTTCCACGCCCTGCAATATCGAATACGTTCTTACCATCCACTTCGCGGCTGGCGCGCACGCACAGCTCGCATAGTATGCAACGGTCGCGGTCCAGCATAACGGTCGGATGCGAGGCATCCACTTCGCGGCGCTGGAAAAACTGCGGAAAATGCCCGTCCAGCATTCCCAGATGATAGGCCATTGCCTGCAGCGTGCAGTCACCACACTTTTCGCAGGATGGGCAAATATGATTGCCTTCAATAAACAACATTTGCGTGATGGTCTTGCGCGCCTCGTTCAGCGCAGGCGTGTTGTTGCTGATCTGCTGTCCGGCCATTGCGGGCATGGTACAGGCCGTTACACTCTTGCTGGCGATATCGACCACACAAAGCTTGCAGCTGCCATGTGGCGTGAGCCCCTGTCGGTGGCACAGATGTGGGATGTAGACACCGGCTGCCAGTGCCGCATCCATGATGGTCTGCCCAGCCAGAAACGGGATCTCCTGCCCGTCTATCGTGATGGTATTTTGTTTTGTGTCCGCGCTCATGTCGTCACTCTCATTTAATGTGAGCTGCCGTATCATCGCGATGGCTGACCTGGCGCGCTTCTTCAAGTGCTGCGTCCAGATCAAAATGCGGCTCGTCGCTATGCACCAAGCGTTGCTCGAACGCCTGCGGAAAACGCTGTAAACCATCCAGAATGGGGTTCGCTGCGGTTTGCCCCAGCCCGCAATGCGAGCGATATTTAACCAATGCGGCGATGCGCTGCATTTCATCCAGATCATATTGCGTGCCATGGCCGCCGGCGATCTTGTCCAACCCGTTCTTGAGCAGCGTGGTACCGACCCGACAAGGGGTGCAAAAGCCGCAACTCTCATGCGCGAAAAAATGCGCAAAATTGACTATGACCGCCAGCAGGTCTCGTGCCTGATTAAAAATCATTAGCGAACCTCCGGTGGATAAATCATCGAAGTCCAGTCTGCGATCAAATTCCGCCCTATTAATCAGTGTCCCGGAGGGGCCACCGATTTGTACCGCTAGAACATCTTTAGCCCCACAGTCGTCCAGCACCTGTCGAATAGTGACACCGAATGGATATTCATAAATTCCCGGTGCAGCACAGTCACCGCTGATGCTCAGAATCTTGCTGCCAACCGATTTCCCAGTACCCACTGCCCTGAACCAGGCACTGCCGCGCAGTACAATATGGGCAGCTGCGATGAACGTCTCGACATTATTAACAACGGTAGGTTGGCCGAGATAGCCATGTGTCACCGGGAATGGTGGACGCACGCGAGGAATACCACGTTTACCTTCCAGCGATTCTATCAGCGCCGATTCCTCACCGCAGATGTAGGCTCCAGCGCCCACCACGATGTCAATGTCAAAACTGAACCCAGGCTGACCGAGAATGCCGACACCAAGCAAACCCAGTTCGCGGCGGCGGGTCAATACTGATTGCAGATGAGACAACAGGTATCGGTACTCTGCGCGCAGATAGAGATAGCCCTGTTTTGCCCCGATCGCAAAGGCACATACAGTCATACCCTCGAACAAACTATCTGCATAGCTGTGTAAGAGCACACGATCCTTGAATGTGCCGGGCTCACCTTCATCGGCATTGCATACTACGTAGTGCGCAGCACCCTGCGCATCGCGGCAGAGCTGCCACTTCATACCGGTACTGAATCCCGCACCGCCCCGACCGCGCAAACCCGACTGGATAATCTCGCTTAACGAGCCTACAGCGCCCAGTGCGAGCATTGCGCGCAAACTAATACCTTCTGAAAGATCATCTTTTAGCAACAGGCCGCTAACACGAATATTGCCTTCAACATAAAACCACTCGGCTGGCCAATCCTCAAGCGGCGTCGCAGCCTCAACAAGAGCGGCAATACTGTCTATCATGGGGCCATCCAGACTGGTAATCGGCATGCCGTTAACCAGTAATGCCGCGCCATGGTCGCACATGCCGATGCAGGAAGTCTGGTCCATGCTGACCAGCCCATCGCCGCGCGTTTTGCCGACAGCAATGCCCAGCCGCCGACCGAACATAGCCATCAGGTCCACACCCCCGGCCATATAGCCGCAACTGGTGCAGTTGCTGAACAGAATATCGTATCGACCGCGCGGGATTTTATGAAAGAAGGCGTAAAACTCGACCACCGCATCCACCTGACTGGTCGGCAGATCAAGATGTGCGGCAACTTCGCGAACCGCTTCATCGGAGATATGCAGGAACTTCCGTTGCAATGCATACAACACGTGCAGCAAGTAGGGTGATTCCGCATAAATTCGAGTGATAACCGAGCGAAGCAGATCTGTCATGTTTGAGAAGTTCGAAACCGCGCTACTCATACTCATTTGTAGATCAATAGCTTATGCGTGAGCGAATCAAGTGGCTTATTTTCGGCATTGTTAAACGGCAGGAACAGCCCCGATTCTAAGTATGTAGGGGACACTGTCACGCACCGGGCCCACAATCCAAACAACGCTTGACCATTTCCGGGCCCATGTGCAGGTTACGGTTGAGATCCCTCAAAGCGGTGCGCAGCCCTTCTTCGATGACCGGATGGTAAAAAGGCATTTCCAGCATCTCCGAAACCGACATGCGTTTTTGTGCAGCCCAAGCCATCAGGTGCCCGATATGCTCGGCGGACGGACCGAACATTTCTGCCCCCAGGAACAAGCCACTGCCCAGTTCAGCGTAGACTTTAAGCATGCCTTTGTTGCGCAGCATCACGCGGCTGCGGCCCTGGTCTTCGAAAGATACCTGACCCACAGCATAGTGACTCTGGTAGATCTGGCGAATCTCCTCCAAATTCAACCCCACTGACGCGACTTGCGGCTCGGTAAACGCTACGGCCAACGGCGTTCGGCGCAAGCCGACCCGCACATCGGGATAACGTCCGGCATTATCACCGGCTATGCGCCCCTGATCGGCAGCTTCGTGCAACAGTGGAATTTCATTGTTGGCGTCGCCAGCAATAAAAATCGCGCTAATACCGCACCGCATAGTAAAATTGTCGAATATTGGCACACCCCTTTTGTTCAATTCCAGGCCGGTGTTTTCCAGCCCTAATCCGGCGACATTAGGAGAACGGCCGGTCGCCGCCAGCACATAGTCGAACGACTCGGTTTTCCAAGTGCCGTCCTGATGCAAGAAATGAATATCCACTCCGGTAGCGGTTTCGGTGACCGATTTCACCTGAGCCGATGCATCCAGATAAAACTCTTCATTGAAGGTTTTATTGGCATAAGCGCGCATGGTTTCATCACGAATGCCGACAATACCACCACTGATGCCAAAAATTTTCAGGTTTACCCCCAGACGGCTCATGGCCTGACCCAACTCCATACCGAGAACCCCCGGACCAAATACCGCCAGACTTTTTGGCAATGTGGGCAAATCGAACACAGATTCATTGGTCAGCAGACGTGTGCCCAAACCTTTTAGCAAGGGCGGCAAGACCGGAGTGCTACCACTGGCGATCACGATGCGCTCGGCATGGATCAACTGACCATGCTGCGTCACCAGAGTATTGTCATTTTGAAAACGCACCTTGCCTTTTAAACGATTAGTTTGCGGAATGGATTCGACGGCCTCCAGCACGAAACCGACAAAACGATCCCGTTCTCGCTGCACTCTCGCCATCACCGCCGCACCATCTACTGATACGCGTTCCACATGCACCCCAAATGGATCACTATGGCGGGCATGGTGAGCGGCTTCAGCCGCGGCAATTAACAATTTACTGGGCATGCAGCCGACACGGGCACAAGTCGTACCATAGACCCCACCCTCAATCAATAAAACAGATTCGGTATGGGATAGGGCAGCCCGGTAGGCCCCCATGCCGGCGGTACCGGCGCCGACAATGGCGACATCGACATTGATTGGTTTCATGATGAAACGCTCCTCAGCAAATATTCGGCTTTTCGCAACAGCTTAAGGCAAACGTAGCTCGGGTTTCAGCCCAAACCAGGAAAATTCATTTCGCCAACCAAGCTTCCAATTCATCCGCCCCACCAATATGCTGACCATCGATGTAAACCTGCGGTGTAGCACCCTGCCCAGTCACCGCTTTCAGGGAACTGAAACTGATGCCGTGGCTGCCCAGTTCGATATCTTCAAAGCGATAGCTTTTTTCCATCAACATCTTGCGGGCGCGGGCGCAATGCGGGCAGCCAGGCTTGCTGAACAGGGTTATCTGCTGCGGTAGGCTGGCTTTGGGGTTAATGTAGTTCAATAAAGTATCAGCGTCAGAAATTTTGAAGGGATCGCCCGGCTCTTCCGCTTCGATAAACATTTTTTCAATCACACCATCCTTCACCAACATGGAATAACGCCAGCTCCGCTTTCCGAAGCCAATATCCGATTTATCCACCAGCAGACCCATACCTGCGCTGAACTCACCATTGCCATCAGGTAAGAAGTAGATATTTTCAGCATGCTGATCCTCCTTCCAGGCAGTCATCACGAAAGGGTCGTTTACCGACAGGCAGATGATGCTGTCGATGCCATTCATCTTGAATACCTCTGCAAGCTCGTTGTAGCGTGGCAAGTGGGCGCTGGAACAGGTGGGGGTGAATGCTCCGGGCAGTGCGAACAGCACCACGGCTTTTCCTTTGAATAATTCATCGCTGGTTACTTTCTGCCATTCATTGTTGACTCTCACCGGGAAAGTAACCTTAGGAACTTCATGACCTTCTCTTGACTGTAGCACGGTTTTATCTCCTCTTTCTGTTGAATAAATAGCTCCTTTAGGGCGCCTCTAAACATTCAAGTTTCTAGCAGCCTGTCGTACTTAAAGAATCGTAGCGAAAATTTAAGCTGAGCGAGGGTAAATTTTGCGAACTTTCAGCTAGCTGCAAAATGTCTGCTTACTCCCACTTGACGATTTTGCAGAATAATAGTTTCACTCTTACCCCAAAAACCGGCGAAATAATAAGCTCTCAGCTAAATGTGCAGCCTAGTTACTTTAAGTCTGACAGGCTGCCAGCTATTGTCAACGATCAATAGAAATGTCTCACTCCTTTCGTCATCGGTGTTATGTGATAACGGTTTTGTTATCGGTGGCGGACTTGCAAATGTGCATTTTTCTCAAGGGTGACCCGCTGCTGGCTTGCGCCTGTTGATATCTGCTGTACACCGATTTGTGTTTGCCTTTGCTACCCGCACATTTGCGAGGGTCGACCCAAAGTCGTGATAATGTTCGCCGACCATCTTTATCACGGCTGTCCTGATTGTTTCATTCATCCGTCGATTCGAGACGCGTCCGCGCTGCTTGCTAATCAGCACCGGCAAACCAAATGTACGGTAACGTCGCAAGATACGCTTGATTTGACGCATACTGACAGCTCGTATTTTGTCAGCTTCCTTCTGCTCGATTCTTCCTGCCGACAGTAACGCCATGACCCGCCACGTTTTGCTTTCTTTTAACTCATCATCATGTTCATTTCAACATGCACGCCACTATGGTTTTAGCAGGCACTGGGTTTGCTCAACGCAAACTCAAGGGGACATTTCCATTTGGGAAAATAACGGACATTACTACTTTGCGCTGACATAACCATGCAACGAAATTGACAGTCCGAGGCAAAACACGGAAACTACATACCAGTGCCGATTTGACATCAGCTTGCGGGGCACTTTAAAAATTCCAGCTAAAGCGAAGCAACCCGCTCCGCTTTAGCTGAGCGGGTTTTGTTTTTGGGGATTCTTAATTGAACGCATCAAATAGCATCGGCATCGTCAGTACACAGCACGCGCAGTTTCACACCCCTTTTTCATGTAAAAGCGGGGCTGTGTTGCCGAGTTACGAGCTGATATATGAGACTTACGGCACGCTAAACAGCGATAAATCCAATGCTATCCTGGTCTGCCATGCACTTTCCGGCAATCATCATGTAGCGGGTTATTATGAGGATAATCCGAAAAACGTTGGTTGGTGGGACAATATGGTAGGTCCCGGCAAACCTATCGACACTCAGAAATTTTTCGTGATCGGACTGAACAATCTAGGTGGTTGCCATGGTTCCACGGGTCCTATCAGCACCAACCCGGAAACTGGCAAACCTTACGGTGCGAGCTTTCCCTTGGTGACAGTTGAAGACTGGGTAATAACGCAGGCGCACCTAGCCGATAAGCTCGGCATTGACCAATTTGCTGCAGTGATTGGCGGCAGTCTGGGCGGGATGCAAGCGTTGCAATGGTCGCGAGCCT
The DNA here is from genome assembly GCF_927797785.1 of Candidatus Nitrotoga sp. BS. Taxonomy (GTDB): domain Bacteria; phylum Pseudomonadota; class Gammaproteobacteria; order Burkholderiales; family Gallionellaceae; genus Nitrotoga. The sequence continues at coordinate 12,396 of NZ_CAKMLL010000029.1, forward strand.
ATCCTGAGCGCGTGCGCCATGTACTGGCGATTGCCTCGGCACCTCGCCTGACCGCACAGAATATCGCATTCAATGATGTGGCACGCAATGCGATTTTGACAGACCCAAATTTCTACGGCGGAGATTATTATGAGCACGGCGTGGTACCTACCCGTGGCTTGCGCTTGGCACGCATGTTAGGGCATATCACCTATCTTTCCAACGATGCGATGGCGGATAAGTTCGGGCGTATGCTTCGCTCCGGCAAGTACAGCTACAGCTATGATATCGATTTCGAGATCGAGTCTTACCTGCGCTATCAGGGCGACAAATTCGCCACACATTTTGACGCAAACACCTATTTACTTATGACCAAGGCGCTGGATTATTTCGATCCCGCCCGGGAATACAATGATGACCTGAATAAAGCTTTCGCTGATGCTCGCGCAAGCTTTTTAGTACTGTCTTTTACCACCGACTGGCGCTTTGCACCGGCGCTTTCGCGCGCCATCGTCAAAGCACTGCTCCATAACCGTCTTAAGGTAAGCTACTCTGAAATTACCTCGGCGCATGGGCATGATTCTTTTCTGATGAAGCATACGCATTACCATAATGTAATGCGCGCTTACTTCGACAATGTTGCCAGCGAGTTTACTGTATGAGTACGCTCGATCACTCTACTCTCGCCGCGATCCGGCCCGACTTTGCTGCAATAGCGGGATGGATTCCGCAGGGCGCTTCTGTGCTGGACTTGGGTTGCGGTGACGGCAGCTTGCTGCGTTATTTGCGGGGTACGAGCAAGGTGCATGGCTACGGTGTGGAAATCAGCGATGACAATATCGTGGCATGCATCCGTAATCAAGTAAATGTAATTCAAGGCGACCTGGAGTCTGGACTTTCCGGCTTTGAAAGCAATGCTTTTGATTATGTCATCCTGTCACAGACGCTACAAGCCACTCGCCACACAGAACCTCTGATGCAGGAAATGCTACGCGTGGGAAGTGAGGGTATCGTCAGTTTTCCTAATTTCGGCTACTGGCGGAACCGTATGAACATATTGCAAGGCAATATGCCAGTATCTAAAGATCTGCCCTACCAGTGGTATGACACGCCCAATATTCATTTATGCACACTGCATGACTTTGAGACATTCTGCCATGACAATAAAATATATATTCTTGACCGTCGCGTCATGACTGGCACCAGCGAGAGAAAGCTATTACCTAATCTGTTAGGTAGTACAGCGGTGTATCGCTTCAAGCGTGCTGTCTAATCCATGAGCGTAATCGCGCAGCTGTTCACGCGGCGCATGTTGATTTGCGTATTTATAGGCTTCAGTTCCGGCCTGCCGTTGTACCTGTTGTTCAATTTGTTACCCGCCTGGCTGCGCAGCGAGCAAGTTGATCTCAAAACCATCGGCCTATTCGCGCTGATTCAGTTTCCCTACACCTGGAAGTTCCTGTGGTCACCACTGCTGGACCGCTATGTCCTGCCTATACTTGGGCGAAGGCGCGGCTGGATGTTGCTCACCCAAATAGGTCTATTGATCGTAATTGCCTCGATGGGTGCCTTTTCTCCCCAAAGCGATTTACGAACGATTGCCTATATCGCAACGCTATTGGCATTTTTGAGCGCTACTCAAGATATCGTGCTTGATGCCTATCGACGTGAATTGTTAGATGACAGTGAACTGGGATTGGGTAATGCGGTATATGTAAATGCCTATCGCATATCTGGCTTGGTGCCAGGTTCACTAGCACTGATTCTGGCAGATTTTATACCGTGGAGCGTCGTATTTTTTATTACAGCGTTGTTCATGTTGCCCGGTATGGTGATGACGCTAATGGTGAAAGAGCCATCGAATACTAACTCGCCGAAATCCCTGTGTGATGCGGTTGTCGAACCTTTTCACGAATTCACCACCCGACATGGTTGGCGCAGCGCGTTGCTCATCCTCTCCTTCCTGATTTTTTACAAACTCGGCGACAGCATGTGCACCGCGCTGGCCACCCCGTTCTACATGGATATGGGATTCTCCAAAACACAGATTGGACTGATCGCCAAGAATGCGGGCCTGTGGCCCGCTGTAATTGGTGGATTGCTTGGCGGATTATGGATGATAAAGATCGGCATCAACCGTGCCTTATGGTTGTTTGGCGTGGTTCAGGTGGTAACAATCTTTGGTTTCTACTGGCTGGCATCTGTGGGATATCATGCTGAAATTACCGTCGTTGAACTCACTCAACTCGCCATAGTGATTAGCATGGAAGCCTTGGGCGTGGGACTAGGTACAGTCGCGTTCGTTGCCTTCATTGCGCGCACCACCCATCCCTCCTACACCGCCACACAATTCGCTCTGTTCACCAGCCTCGCAGCTATGCCACGCACCTTCGCCAATGCAGCGACTGGCTGGTTGGTGGAAACAATCGGCTGGTCTGGATTCTTTTTACTGTGCGCTCTGCTGGCAATGCCGGGAATGTTATTGCTTTTAAAAGTGGCACCATGGAACGGGTCAAATTCATTGACTTATAATGATCTTGGCAACAAACCAGTTTGAGATCGATGGGGTTAGCCTCGATTGAAACAAAAACAAACTTTTAACCATGATTTAGTCAAAAATATTTGATCGCGTGTAATTCCATACACTTAATCATAACCACACCATTTGGCAACGATTTTTCTAATCTTCCAATAGCCAAAGTCAGTCTACTCATTTCGTCAACGTCAACAAATCAAACACCACTTTGGCAAAGCCAGCAGCTTTGGCAGGATTGGACAGTAACTGCATCATCTGATTTTGATGTGCCTCACTACTATCCATAACAGCATCATCCACGGCCTTGGTAAAATCTCCCAGCATTGCCTGCTCGGTAGAATTATTGGCGATTTGCTTCATGACCAAAGCATTCTCACTGATTTTATCCCGGATGGTGTAGGCGTAATTCACCAGATCTTTTTCCGTTAGACGATCGGTAATAAAAAGCTCATTCAAACGGCTGATAATCTGCGACAAAAATTCTTCCTGTTTATCTTTAGCACTGGCCGTGCCCAGGCCATCACCGGGCTGAATTTTGTACTCGGCGGTATCTTGTTGTAATTTCAAATCCTGCTGGCGAATTATGGATAAACGATAATGGCTAAGTAATATGCTGCTTAAATCGATACTGTCTTCTTCCATTAACGTTTCGCGCAGCATTGGGCGCAAGTGCCGCGCATACAAGCTAAGCTTCTCCAATGATTTATTATCGTAGTCGACGATCTGCGACATGAACTCGTAAAAACGCACAAAAGTGCCTAAATCCTTTTTAAAGATGTCGAGCGCATCTTTCGCTTTCTTGCACTCTTTAAAGCTATTCTCCGCATTGGCAATTAACACGGCATCGCTAGTTTTCTTGGTGCGCTCAAACATATCCTTCGCAAGTTTGTAGGCCTCCGCCGCTGATTGATAGCGTTTCTGCCAGCGCTCTATGGCGGGCTTGCAGATATTGGCAATGGCGGCGTTACTTTTGTTTTTGATGAAAAAGGCAGTACAAAACTGCTCCACCTCGTTCCAGGTAAAAATATCGGCAGCACGGAGTTTATCGAACAGATCAAAAATCAAGTCCGGGTCGGAAACATCGGCCAGTTCGGCGGTCTGGTAATAGGGTTGAAACGCATCGAGAATATCCTGCGGCTCATTGAAAAAATCCAGAATAAACGTGCCGGTTTCCGCTTTTCCGGGATAGGTGCGATTCAAGCGTGACAGCGTTTGCACGCACTCCACGCCGCCGAGTTTTTTATCCACATACATGGCGCAAAGTTTGGGCTGGTCAAAACCGGTCTGGAATTTGTTGGCCACGATCATCACCTGATAATCATCGGTATCAAAGGCTTTGCGCAGTTCGCGGCTTTTAAGATTGGTATTCATATTGTTTTCGGTAAATTTCTCGCCGAGCAAGGCGGCGGCGTTCGGATCTTTTTCGTTAAATTCCACTTCGCCGGAAAAAGCCACCATGGCATGGATCTTTTTATAGCCTTTTTCCGTAATGTATTTATCAAAGCCCAGTTTGTACCGCACCGCTTCCTTGCGCGAACTGGTAACCACCATCGCTTTTGCCTGTCCGCCTAACAACCCCATCACATTGCAACGGAAATGTTCAATGATGACCTGCACTTTCTGCGCAATATTGTATTCATGCAGGCGTACCCACTGGTTGAGCTTAACCTTGGCTTTTTTACTTTCGACTTCCTGATCCATACTCCGGATTTTCTGTGCCAGGTTATAAGCCACCTTGTAATTGGTGTAATTTTTCAACACATCCAGAATAAAACCTTCTTCAATCGCTTGGCGCATGCTGTACACATGGTAGGCTTCCGGCTTATTGGTTTTGGATGATGGCTCATTCGGTTTAGGCAATTGACCAAACAATTCCAGCGTTCTGGATTTGGGCGTGGCCGTGAAGGCAAAATAACTCAGGTTTTTGGAAGCACGACGCGAAGCCACGGCAGCATCCAGAATATCCTCGCTACTCAGCTCTTCTTCCCCATTTTCTTTCGTGTCTATCATCAACACTTCTTTTAACTGGCGCGCGGTGGAGCCGCTTTGCGACGAATGCGCTTCATCGGCAATAATCGCATAGCAACGTGCTTTCAAACTGACACTGTTCTCAATGGCCTTTAATACATAAGGAAAGGTTTGAATGGTCACAATAATAATCGGCTGCGAGTTTTCCAGTGCAGTAGCCAGTTTTTCTGATTTGGAGCCATCGCCTTCCTGATTGTTGATGCGTCCGACTACCCCCTCCACGTGCTCAAACTGATTGATCGTGTCCTGCAACTGGTCATCCAATACCGTCCGGTCGGTCACCACAATGACGGAATCAAACAGCTTGTTGCCCTGCGCGTTGTAAAGTGACGATAACTGATGCGCGACCCAGGCAATGGAATTGGATTTGCCCGAACCGGCGCTGTGCTGGATCAGATATTTATGGCCGGGGCCGTCACTGCAGGCTGCATTGACCAGCTTGCTGACCACATCCCATTGATGATAACGGGGAAAAATCAGCGTTTCTTTTTTAGACTTGCGCCCTTCCCAGTCTTCTTTCTCTTCAATCTGCAAATGCACATAGCGCGCGAGTATGGTTAACAGATTATCCGGCAGCAACACTTCATTCCATAAATAGTCGGTGGCGTACTGGTTCACCTCCTCTGGCACATCGTTACCGGCACCGCCTTCTTTCGTACCTTTGTTAAACGGCAGAAAAAAAGTATCCTCGCCTGCCAGTCGGGTGGCCATATACACTTCATATTGGCTTACCGCAAAATGCACCAGCGCACCGCGTTTGAAAGTCAACAACGGTTCGGCCTTTTTGGTGACAGGGTCTGTCGCAAAGCGGGTGGTTTTGTATTGCCGGATAGCGTTGAATACAGCCTGCTTGAATTCAGATTTTAATTCCAGTGTCGCCACCGGTAAGCCATTCACAAACAGCACCAAATCAATGCGCCACGCCTTGGCTTTGGTTCCCATCTGTGCCAAATGCTCGTCCGTTGCCCACGGCGAATACACCAGCTCCGGCACCACACGGCAGCGGTTTTTTTTATATTTGGAGAGGGTATCCGGGTTTAATTCATGCTCGGGTTTAAACTGGCACAAGCTGAAACGCGTGCCCCGGTCGCGCAGCGCGTGACGCAATACGCCCAGCGTGCCAAAGGTACGCATCTCCTTGTTGGCGGCATTGGGGTCAGCTTTATTAAGCTGTGATGCGACCCGCTCTAAAAAAGTTTGTTCAGGATTGCCGGGATAAAGAGCGCAGAATTTCTGCCATTGGGCATCTTGGGTTTCTTGCACAAAACCCAACAAGTCTTCAGGATATAAAGCCAGTTCACGGTTGTAGTTTTCTGCTTTGCCCAGCAACCAGCCGTTGGCGAGCAGATGTTTCAGCATGTCATTTTGAAACGTTAATTCATTTGCCTTACCCATACTCAAACCGTCCCTCTAATTGCCAACCAGACGCTTATTCCAGCCCCGTAGGGTGCAATAAGCGTAGCGCATTGCACCGGATGTCTCGCGAACATGCGGCGCAATGCCCGTTGGTTATTGCGCCCTACGCGCTTCAGACAATATGTTCATGCTAGACCCAACGCTCGCTGCCATTCCGCCATTAAGTTTTCGATAATGGCATATTGCTTTTTAGCGACTATCGCCTGCACGATGGCGTTGTTAATCTCAAGGTAATCATGCACCAACACATTGCGAAAACCGACAATCTTTAACAGTTCCTCATGATGTTGAAGGCTCAAATCACCCCGGTTTTTTAATTCGTCTAACGCTTCGCGGGATTGACTGACAGATAAGTGATATTTTTGCTGAACAAAGTAACGCGCCATGCCAATAAACGATTCAATATAAATCTGCAATGCGCGTTGTATCGCCAGAAAATCGCGCTCTGTCCAGGTATTCCCATCTTCATTACTGTATTCATCCAAAATGCGCAACATTTTGCGTTGATGCCGGAGCAAGGCCTGCTCATAGGCAATATCTCTCATAATCCTTTTCCCATTTCGACAAAATACTCTGCTCAACCCGCTTAACATGCGGCACATTGCGATCAAACAATTTCACTGCGGACATTAAAATGCTGTGTTGCAAGTAAATCGGTGCGGTTTCCAGATCAACCACGCTAATTTGATTGTAAAGCTTTAATTCACGTTCAATCGCAGCTTCCAACAATTGCGGACGCAATAAACGTAAACTCACATCCGTCTCAAAATCGGTGAATACAACGGCAATATCCCAATCACTGTGTTCATGCGCCGTTTGTTTGGCGCGTGAACCATAAAGATAAATAGCATCGATAGCTGCATGGGCATGAATCACGCGCGTGATGTTTTTAGCCATGTTGTTGCTTTCGTTAGACATTGGGCGTTTGCCAGTCGCGAACGTCGATTTTGCCAGTGACGGCGGCGGAGATTAAGGCGGTGCGGCGTTCTTGCAAAAACACCACTTGATGCGCAGCTTTACGAGTAAGCAATTTATACTTCTCTCCGATTTCATGAACGTAATTCAATATTCCCTTCTGTTCATTAATAGGTGGGACAGGAACTCTTATTCTTCCAAGCGTTTCTGTATTCAAATTATCCATAGTCGAACCTTTTGTTTCCAAGGCTAACTCAGAGACAACACCTTCAGAAGTAATTAGCAGATATGAATACTCAGGAAGAAGCCGTTCATTTAACTTCGCTTTTAAACTGCCTGTTCCGCATAACCAACCTTCTTGTACTTTCGTAACGATCGCACAACGCCCTAACTCGCCCCTGCGAGCAAGAATTAAGTCGCCTTCACTCAATTTGTGACGTTTCAAACGCTCTTGAGTTTGTTCATCTACTGTTACTTTCGAATCATGTATTATTTTTCCATTAATCATATGGGCAGGATTAATTAAGGGTATTCCATCAATAATGTAATCTTCTGCATGTAGTTGACTGCCAAATGGACCTGTTTGCATTTCTAATGTGTTAAATTTTAACTGGGCAACAACCCAATGCGTCGGCACTTCACCCAACCACTCAACACCTGAGTCACACATAGGGGCGTTGAGGTTTAAGCCTTTGGTTACGGCATGGCTAATCACTGCCTGGCGTTTTTCTATTAGTAGTTTGATGAGCTGTTGCTGTTTTTCGATCAGGGTGTCGATTTTGGCCGTTTCATGGTCGAGGAAATTGGCGATTTTTTTACGTTCCTCAAGAGTTGGTATCCAAATTTCCACACCCCGAAGAATAGACTGAGTAATACTAAATACTTTTACACCTTTAACGGCATGTCTAATCTGTGTTCTAACTTCCTGAGAGTCCAAAAGATATGCATAAAAGCGACAGCTTTGCCTATCCATTGGTCTGGCGATAATAGTATGGTAGCCAGCAAAAACAACTTGGTCGCTAGTTAACTGTGTAAAGTTTCCTGAGCCTTCAATGTCTTCAGATGTATCTGCAAAAACCAAATCCCCCTGAAACAATATAGAATTTTTTGCAGACTTTAAGTACTCTCCACTTACGCATTTAAGGAGGTGTTTATCAGGATCAACTTCAAAACCGTACTTTGAATGAACTTCACCGTAGTTTACACAAGGCACCCCTTCATCTAACAAATCCTCTTTCGTAATAGTCAACCCTTTACTAAATGAGAACATATAGCGTAGCTTACTAGAATCCCAATTTGCAGGGATTTCCGCCAACCACTTAACCCCAGTTTTTCTATAGTCAGGATATGCTTGATATTTCCCAGCCATTACACATGTACCTCTTGTAACAAAGCCATAATCTCGCCACTCACCCTATCCAAATCCGCATCAATCTCCGCCAAATCCCTGGGTGGCAGATACTGATAGAAATGCCGGTTAAACGGTATTTCATAGCCGACGATACCGATCTCCTGATCCTTGTCGTCTTTCTTGCTGGCATCGATCCAGGCATCGGGCACATGCGGCTGCACTCCTTTGACAAAGTAGGCTTCATTAATGGCGTTGACGCTTTGGGTTGGGTCAAGGGCAACGTTTTCATTGTCGCGCAGCTCCGTGTCAGGCTGATATTCCACCACTTGGCCATTCACTTCAAACAATCCATAAAGCGGGTTGGCTTTGCCTTTGTGGACTTTTTTGATGACTTTTTCGGCAACAGGGTTTTTCCAGCTCACCGCCGTTTTAATCATTTTTTTCTCTTTGGCGTCCAGGGCAAGCGTTGCTTTTTTGCAGGCGGCGTTGAGCATTTCATCAAAGCGGTTCATGTCATCGTGTTGCGCGGTGCCGATAGTTTGTTGCAGTTGCCGGGCTTTAAGCAAAAGCGCTTTCTGTTCTAACCAGGTGTTACGATCCAGCAGGTCTTTGATTTGTTTCTCTTTGAGTTCGCCAAAGTGGGTCTTGATGTGCTTGCGAATTGCGTCAGCGTGTGCGGTTAAATCACCGTATCTGCCACAATCCGGCGCATCCGACCAGCCGTGTGTGTTGTCGTCCGGGCTTCCTGCCCCGTAGGCCACATAAACCCACTGCATCGCCGCATTTAAGGCGCCGGTGTCAAAACGCAAGGTGTTCAATCGTTCATCATTGAATTGGCAGGATTCACGCAAGGGACGCTCGATGCTGATGCGGCGGTAGCCAAACTCAAAGGTGTTGAAGATTTTACTGGCGAAAGTTTTGGGGGCTTCGGTTTTGGGGTTGGCTGACTGGCGACCGCGATTGCTTTTTTGCTCGGCGGGTTTATCAAGTTCTCGCGCGTCGACCACGGCAAACTCACCAAAGACGCGGGTGATGGTGGCGATATCGGCTTCATCCATGACGTTGCGTTTGGAGCCTAACGATTTGCGCATTTTGCCGCACAGGTTTACGCCGTTGATGAGTTGAACCTTGCCTTTGCGCTCGATGGATTTTTTATTCGATAGTATCCACACATAGGTGGATATGCCGGTGTTGTAGAACATGTCGGTGGGTAAGGCAACGATGGCTTCCAGCAGATCGGCTTCGAGAATGTAGCGACGAATCTCGGATTCCCCCGAACCGGCACCGCCGGTAAACAGCGGTGAGCCGTTGAGAATAATGCCAATACGTGCGCCGCCGTTGGATAGATCGCGTAGTTTGCTGATCAGGTGCAACAGGAATAACAGCGAGCCATCCGAAACCCGTGGCAAGCCGGGGCCAAAGCGTCCGGCAAAGCCTTTTTGCGTGTTTTCGTCTTTGATGTCTTGCTCGATCTTTTTCCAGTCCACACCAAACGGCGGATTGGACAACATGTAATTAAATTTGTCGGCGTAAAGCTGATCGCTCGACAGGGTATTACCAAGCTTGATATTTTTGACTTCCTGGCCTTTGATCAGCATGTCGGCTTTGCAGATGGCGTAGCTCTCGGGATTCAGCTCTTGCCCATATGCCACCATTCTTGCATCGGGATTTAACTCGTGCACGTATTCCATGCCCGCTGACAGAAATCCGCCGGTGCCAGCTGTGGGATCGTAGATGGTACGGATAAGCCCCGGCCGCGTAAGGGCGTCATCATCTTCCATAAACACCAGTGAAGTGGTGAGGCGCACAATGTCGCGCGGGGTAAAGTGTTCACCGGCGGTTTCGTTTGAACCTTCGGCAAAGCGGCGGATCAGTTCTTCAAACACCAAGCCCATGTCGTGATTGGAAATGGCTTTGGGGCTTAGGTCGGTTTGCCGAACCTTTTGCACGATTTTGTAGAGCAGGTTGGCATCGTTGAGCTGCCCGATAAATTCGGTAAACTTGAAATGCTCAAAAATCTCCCGCGCGTCTTTGGAAAACCCCTGAATATACGATTCCAGATTGGCGGCAATACCCGCTTCACCCAGTTTGGACAGATCCATTTTAGAGGTATTGAAGAATGTCAGGCCGTTGGTCGCGCGTAGCAGGTATTTTTCTTGCGCTTCTTCCGGCACGTGCATTTGTTGCACTTTATCAACTTGTGCAACCACTGCGGCTTTGCTGTCCGCCAATACGCCTTCAAGGCGGCGCAACAGGGTAAAAGGCAAAATGATGCGGCCATACTGGCTTTGTTTGAAGTCGCCCCGAAGTAAATCGGCTAATGACCAGATGTAAGCGGCGAGGTTGTTGGTGTTTTGTGTCATCGTTTTATTGTTTTTCGTGTTGGTCGGTGAATTCAATTGCTGCAGTACAACTCCATCCCACTCAGCTATTTGCATTCAATTGATCTGACAGCATTTATCCACGGAGTCGTTCACATTGAGCTTGTCGAAATGTGAACAGATCAGGATTGTGCATCGCAAAATAACATAAAAGTAAAGATACTGTGATGGGATAAAAACGATGCGGGTTGTTAAAACAATAGCTTAAGATAAAACAGGCGCAGCTGTTCACAATAATCTAACCATACCAAAAAGGCACTAAATTAGTGCCTTTCGAGTCTGCTCCTATTTATTTGTGACGGATTGTCAGCGGTTAATTAGCAAGGATTGGCGCATTATTAATCGCCTTTAACTGCGTCTTTAACTTCAGCTCCAGCCTTTTCAATTTTTTCTCCAGCCTTTTCAATCTTGTCTCCGGCTTTTTCAGCTGCATTATCAAATCCCTCTTTGGTTTTTTGGACTGCCTCATCAAATCCCGCTTCGGTTTTTTGGACTGCCTTATCAAACCCCTCTCCGGTTTTTTGGACTGCCTGATCAATTTTCTTACCAGCAGTCTCGGCCGGACCTTCTTCTTTCTGGCAACCCAATAGTGCCAACATTAAAGCACTTACTGTTAATACCGCAGCAGTACGTTTTTTAAATTTCATCATTTTAGTGAATCTCCTTGAATAAATTGTATATTTGATAAAAATACATCTTTACATTCAGCAACTTTATAGATGCATCGAATTGATAGTAAATTTTCTACTTACTGATTTCGTGACCGACAACTCCCCCAACTGCGGCACCGCCAACCGTTCCAATAGTACTGCCCCCTGTCAGTACCGCACCGCCAACTGCACCTACCCCAGCACCGATAGCTGTACTTTTATCCTGTGCAGACATGCCGGAACATCCGCCTAAGCCAAGACACATAGCTACGGTTAACGCGTTTATTGCAACTTTATACATCGTTTTCATGTCAGTTCCTTTTTTAAAGGTGCCCTTGATATATCTCGGATAAATTTATGTTAATAAACTTTCATCCATGCCTATTCATTGAAATAACTTCCATCCTTACTAAATCTGTTCAAAGCGCTGACGAGGCAGTAAAAAACTACATCAGGGTTTAAACATAAAGATTTTGAAGAGCACGTGACCTGCCCCAAAGATATGCTCGACTAATGCTCCTGCGAGTACAGCGGCATTAAAGTCTTTGAGCAAATCATTCTTTTATTGTTTGGCTTGAAAATTGGGTCATGACGTACTCCATATTACTTGCGACGCATCAGTCCCATGATGAGCGAGATGACAAACAAGATAATGAAGATAAAGAAAAGGATCTTGGCGATCTCGGCAGCACCAGCCGCAATACCCGTAAAGCCGAGTAGCGCAGCGACAATCGCGATGACTAAAAACACAACGGTATAATGGAGCATGATTTCTTCCTCTCATGAATGGTCGGTCAACCAGACAGGCCATGCTTGAAGACCGACCGCTGTTCTTATTTGACCCGCATATCATTCTTGACCGATGTCACCCCTTTGACGCCACGTGCAACTTCGACCGCCTTATTGATCTCCTCCTGGGAGCTGACGAAACCGCTCAGTTGTACTACACCTTTGAAGGTTTCGACGTTGATTTCAGCGGATTTCAGGGACGGCTCCTTTAAAACCGCCGCTTTGATCTTGGTGGTCAGAACGGTGTCATCGAAATATTCTCCGGTTCCTTCCTGCTTAGGCGTAGCTGCACAACCCACAAAAAAAGCCAACAGGGCAGTCAGAAAAAAAGTGGAAAACCGTTTAAATTGTGTCATGGCAATACCCTCCAAGTTTAAGTTTAAGTTTAAGTTTAAGTTTAATCATGATGCAAAATTGCCTCTCGATGCTTGAACTAGAACAGCCTCAAGAGGCTTGTGTCCGCAATCTTCGTTGCGTTGTAAAACAGAAACTCAGATTTGCAGACCGTTGAGTGATCGTCGCAAGGCAAAATCAAAGCAACGCGCTATATCTTGCCCATCAGAAATAGAATGACCAGGATCAGCAATCCAATAACACCGCTGGACCATAACCCCAACTCCGGCTGTGGAACCACTTTGGGTTGACCGACCAGCAATGAAACCGAAATTAAGTATACGCCCGTAATTTCGGCGCTTGCAATAAATTCTTTTTTTGATTTTTGTTTAGATTTCGCTATAACGCCCCCCGCTTCAATGTCTGTCTCTTATTTCTCTAATGTATTTGGAACAACCTCTTACAGTTTAAAAATAAAACGCCGGATCTTTATATGTCACAAGTACTTTAGTAACCGACCTGCAGCCTTCTCCCCGATACCAACACCCGTTTCATTAGGTCTCCCGCCTATCAGTTATTGTTCTCTAATCAGGCTTTCAGCATTTAGGGCGCCTCTAAAAATTCAATTTTCTAGACAAGACAAGGCGCGAGTAAAAAATTTGAGCGAGGCATATAGTTGATATGTAAGCGATAATTTTTTTCGAGTAACGCAGTATTGTGACGAAAATTGGATTTTTAGAGGTGCCCTTTAATTGTTCGAGGCCTTGTTTACGTCTTTATGCATCACCCTTTTATATTCCTGTGAGATCCACCAAGTCACAACCCTTACAGCGAATCGGCTGCGGTCGGGCTGTTTTGAAATAATGTAGAACATTATTATGCTACTCGGTGCTATATGATTCTGAATTCTGAGCCTTCGATAGCCAGAAAAGCTGACTGAATAATTAGGCCACACACTTTTAATAGCAAGCATTTCTCGTGCCAAGCACGATAAACTTAATCATCAAAAGAAAAAAGAGGAAATAAATGTAGGGGCAAAATGATTATTCGCAATAAAGCTGCTTATCTACACCCTAGATTTTGCAGCTTACCGAACGCATGTCGTTCCTTGCCAACTAATTTTACAGCTTTCGTCACGTTACCATGTGCTTTGATCAAGGTTTTGGTAAGACAATTTTGCTGGAATGTTGTATTTCAAAAAACTAGACTCTGTGGTTCCCCTCACAGTTGCAGCGCAGGATGATAAATCGCGTTGATTTTTCTTTCCTGCAAGGTAATCAAAATTTCAGCATCCATTGAAGAAATAGCATCCCCACGAAAGTTTCCAAATGTGGGTGCAGCATCACGAGGGTGCTGACCCGCAGCCACAGTAACGTAATCGTCATTGACGGACAGACCACGACTTGGGTCAAATCCTCGCCAGCCGGCACCTGGCAAGTACACCTCTGCCCAGGCATGCATATCCCCACTGTTGGCCGCATCATCCCCAAGGCAATAGCCACTGACAAAACGGGCTGCGATACCAACGCTGCGGCAAATGTCAATGAATAGTATCGCGAAATCTCTACAGGATCCCTTCCCCTGCTTCATCGTTTCAGCGGATGTCCACGCATCACCCTCTTCACGCAGCATATACTCAAAACGTTGGTAAATCGCTTCAGCGAGCATCGTCAGAAAAGGAATTGTTTCATGTTTAGCTGCCAGCATTATTTCTTGAGCAAATACAGCACAATGAGGATCATTTCCTTCGAGAATCAGATAATGCGCAAGTGCCCCTGAAATTTCCGGTTCATATTCCAGCGGTAAAGTCAGCGCCTGATGGTCGGTAACAAAAAAATCGAAGGGATTTCCACGATGTGTTTCTACCAACATCTGTACTTCTATCAACAGATTCTCATGCAATCCGTTGAACCAGATCGTTTCAGTGTTATTTCCGTAAAGCCCGGTGCAGTGGGTGATTCCACCAATAGTGGGCGTAACATTGATACTATAGTTGTGCAAAGTCTGGCTGGCATCGCTGCGAGGCCTGAGCCGGACAGTGAAGGGCTCCAAAAATACCGGCTGGCTGTAGTGGTAGCGGGTGCGATGGATAATCTTTAACAACATGTGTTTGATTAAGCTACTTCGACAATAACTTGGATAGAGCCACATCCACCCATTCGTCCGGCATCTCCGCCACCGACTTACGCAGACTTTCCTGCCACAACTCAGGCAAATGCTGAAGATCCTCGCGCTCAAATCGATGCTGGACTATATCGAAAGAATTTCGTTTGTATAACACCACATCAATTGGAAAATCTACATCTACCGCGCTGATGCGCGTTGAATCGAAGGCAAGATAAGCCAGCTTTAGTGCCATATCCATTGGAGATTCATATCGTAAAACTCGATCAAGGATTGGTTTTCCATAACTGGACTCACCGATCAAGAAATAAGGCGACCCCTTCCCCACTTCCACCCAGTTTCCCTGAGGGTAAAGCATGTAAAGCTTGTGCTCCTTGTCTTTCTCCAACTGCCCGCCGATAATCGAGAACAGGTTGAAATCCAACCCTGCCTCCTTGAGCGCTTCCTTGTCTTCATTGGCCACAACGCGGACTTGTCCCGCAAAAGCATTCACGGCCTTATAGAGCTTATCAAAGTGACTGTCTTGCTCTTCCAATACTTCTTCGAAATAGGTCAGTGCCTTATCACGCACCGATCGTAAACCGGAAGTCATCAAAAACATGGAATGATTACCGTGCTGATGTATCGTCACCTTGCGTGCAGTGGTGCGCTCGGCACCCGAAGTAAGGCGGGTATCGGAGACACCAACGAGGCCTTCTTCGATCTTAAATGCTGCACAGAATGTCATGTTGTTTTATTGATATTTAAGTTAGATGGGAGCTGCTACCGGTCAATGGACGCAGCGTGAAATAAGTTTCGAAGATGGCATCATCAATTTGATTCAGCCGAGTTTGCAGACTATCCAGAAACTCGTGCAGTCCGCAGGAGATTATTTCGTCTATATGAGTGTAATTCAAATCTGCAAGCAGTTTCCCAAGGCGTTTCTCGATCACGTTACTAAAATCATCCTGTTGCGAACCGGTGATGGAACGCAGAGAGTTAGCAGCACGTCTCAAACATGACTGCACCGAGCGTGGAAAATCCTTGTTCAGTAGCAGGAATTCAGCCACCTTGGATGGCGTAATCTGCTTGGAATGTTTTCGGTACATTTCCAGCGCACTTGCCGACTTTAAGAGCGCCGACCACTGTATATTGTCAATGGCTGCACCGAGAACCTGTTCATCAGGCAATAAGATGAAATATTTCACGTCCAAGATACGCGACGTTTTGTCAGCTCGCTCCAGAAGCTCACCCATTTGCAGAAAATGCCAAGCCTCACCGTGGGACATGGTGGCTTCGGTAATGCCGTCGAAAAGATGACTTTCCATTTTTACGGCCATATAGAAATCATGTGGATTCTTGAGTGATGACTTATTGGCGGCTGCATCCTTGACCATCAGATAGAAATGGTTTGCCTGCTCCCACATTTCAGACGAGATGATTTCCCTGACTGATCGTGCATTCTCGCGTGCGTGGCGGACACAGCTCAAAATCGAATTGGGATTATCGCGATCAAAAGTCAGAAAATGCAGGACATTTTCGCGTGTAGGCTCTCCATATCGCTTTGCAAAAAGCTCCCCGTCTCCGGTAATGTTCACCAACGGCCCCCACTGCTCGCCGTATTCTCCAGGCATATCCAGGCTTAAGTTGAGGTTGACGCCAATGAAACGCGCGACGTTTTCTGCGCGTTCAAGATAGCGACTCATCCAGTAAATAGAATTGGCGACTCGGCTTAACATACGGACATACTCCCTTTCTTATCCATTTCCGGGATAGTCATTAGCTCAACACCCAAGTGTCCTTGCTGCCTCCACCCTGTGATGAGTTAACTACTAATGATCCTTTTTTCAACGCAACACGTGTCAGGCCGCCGGGCACCACGTAAATATCCTTGCCGTAAAGAATATAGGGCCGCAGGTCTATGTGCCTCCCCTCAAAATGGTCCCCTACCAAAACTGGTGCACGGGATAGCGCAAGGGTAGGCTGGGCAATGTAGTTGCGCGGATTTTTACGAATCAACTCCGCGAATTCGGCCTGCTGCGCTTTAGTGGAATGCGGACCCACCAGCATGCCGTACCCACCCGACTCGTTGGTAGCTTTCACCACTAGTTTGTCCAGATTGGCTAGCACGTATTCCCGTTCTTTTTCATCCGCACAGATATGGGTAGGCACGTTAGGCAGAATCATGTCCTCACCCAAATAATATTTAACGATCTGCGGCAAATAGGTATATACCGCCTTGTCGTCTGCGATGCCCGTACCGGGAGCGTTGGCAAGTGCCACACGTCCATTTCGGTACACGTCCATCAGACCGGGCACACCCAATACCGAGTCTGCACGGAAAGTTTTCGGGTCGATAAAATCGTCATCAATCCGGCGGTAAATCACATCCACTCGCTGAAAACCTCTCGTGGTACGCATATGAACGGAACCGTCCATCACCACCAGATCGCTACCTTCCACCAACTCCACGCCCATTTGCTGGGCAAGGAACGAATGTTCGAAATAGGCCGAGTTGTACATGCCCGGCGTAAGTACCACAACGGTGGGCGAAGAAATATTGTCAGGCGCAAGAAATTGCAACGTTTCCAGCAGTCTTGCCGGGTAATCGTCTACGGCCCGCACCCGTGAAGCTTCGAATGCAACCGGCAAAGTCCGCTTAAGCACCTGTCTGTTTTCCAGCACATAAGACACGCCGGATGGACAGCGCAGATTATCTTCCAGCACGTAATGCTGGCCATCTCGATCGCGAATCAAATCAGTCCCGGTGATATGACACCAGATTCCACGTGGCACATCCAACCCGACGCACTGTGGTCGAAATGAACTCGCCGAAAGTATCATATCTGCGGGGATAATCTTGTCCTTGAGGATTTTTTGTTTGTGGTAGATGTCGTCAAGGAACAAATTCAGAGCATGGATACGCTGCTTCAAACCTCGCTCAATATATTCCCAGTCTTTGGCTTCCACGATGCGCGGAACAATATCGAAAGGAAATATTTTCTCGGTACTCTCATCGTTGCCGTAAACAGTGAACGTGATACCCATGTTGTACATTGCAGCTTCAGCCGCTTTCTGGCGTGCAATAATCTCTCCGTCTTGCAGAGATTCGATGCGCCCGACCAGAATCTTTGCACCTGGACGGGGAGCACCTGTAGGCTGGATCAGCTCATCGTAAAAGCCTTCCGTATCGTACAACTTGAAATCTAAAGGCATAGGAATGGGTTCTTTATGAATTAGGGTTTCAGTGCAGTAGCAGGGTGATGCTGAAGAATGATATTTTTCAACAAAGAGTCGATAACGAACATACAGTTAATCTCTATCAACCTGCAGTGAGCATAACCCTTAAACAAGCTGTTGTCATCAAGTTGCTTTTCTAACGCCCACACATTAATTAAGTAACGTACTGTTCTACAATAACATTAATTCGGTTAAACTAATTCTCTGGATTTCCTTCCAAAGAAGAACTCCTATATTAATTTCCGTATGGACATCAAGCCGATTTTTTCAGATTGACCGCAATCGTTCCAGATCGAATATGCAAATCTCTTTGCGGGAATGGAATCTCGATTTTCCTTTTTCTTAACTCATCCTCGATCGCCCACAGGTACTGCGCCTGTGTCTTGGCAGGGGTGATGATCAGCTCGGATCCCACCCACACCACCAGTTCAAATTCCAGACTGCTCTCCCCGAACTTGACCAGCCAAGCGTCGGGGTCACGACCCTGGCCACGTCCTGTCCCTGCAATACTTAATGCCGCCGCAACCGCAGCCTCTTTGACCAAATGCTTGTCCGATCCGTAGGCAACACCAAATGGCACATGCAAGCGGCGAACACGCTCACCCAGTGTCCAGTTGATCACACGGCCACTGGTAAATTCCGAATTGGGCACAATGATATCGATCAGGTCCGTTGTGGTAACACGGGTGTAGCGCAAATTGATTTCGGTCACTTTCCCCATCACTCCGGATTGCAGGTCAACGAAGTCACCGACTTTGACGATCTTCTCGATCAGAATAATGATCCACGCCACAAAATTACTGAAGAGACTCTGCAGACCAAACCCCAATCCGACACCGATTGCGCCGCCGATCATCGCAAAGCTGGCCATACTAAAACCCAGATAACCCAGCCCGATGACCAAGCCGATGATCCAGACGACATAACGACTGATACGGCTCAGGGCGTACCAACCCGGGTTGAGCTCCTTGCTCTGATTGCGCCCCACCCTGACGATGGCCTGTTCGAACACAGTACCCACGCGCCAGACGATTACAAAAATAACGATCAGGCCGAGTATGCTGAGCAGGCTGACCTGTGTATCCGCAATATTGAACCATGGAAACAGAACGATTTCCTTGAGTTTGCTGTAGATCAGGAAAAGGGTGTCCATGCAGATTCTCCAGGTCGGATAAAATGAGTTTATTCTACACATGCTGCGCTGATAGGGTGAGCTTGCCTCACACAGCATTCATGCCTGAACAGCTCGCGAAGGGAATGTCATGAGCAATAACAAAAAAAGTGACGACAGTCGACCAACACCACATCCCCCTGCTAGAACTGGAACAACGACTGAATTGTATAGAATACCGGGTAGAATCAGAGAGCAGTCTCTCGCCTGCCCTTCCTCATCAAAAATATGTAGCATTCGATGCATGAACAACTGGCTCTTATTTATCACCAACCTTCCGACCAAGAACGCTACATTCGGATGAGAGTGTGGCATGCACTCAATGTGTCTGGAGCTGCAGTGGCGTGATGCAGTCTATTGATGCCAGAATGCACGCCTGCAGCGACACATTGGAAGCCATCGCTGCTGAGGTACGGGCTGGTGGAGGAACAGCGTTCGTGTCGCGCATTGAGGAACCGAATGGTGCAAATTTCTTCATCTATTTGCATGTAGCGAGGGCTTCACGGTGTTACTGGCAAATTTAGCAATGACGCATGATTCGCTAATTACCTGCGAGGTGCAGAAGTCAGTCAAACAAGCCCGCAAGCCGCGCAAGACCTTTACTAGTTTCTCAGAAATTGATTTCTTTCTCGGTAAGGCCAAAAAACAGACAGGTGCCACGCTGCAGGGCCTTGATGTCGGTGGCGTTCAGCCACCCGAGGGTATTGGTGCGGAAAGTTTGCTTGCCGGGTTGCGGGATGCCATCCTCGACGATGATCAGCTGTTGGCGAGCGCAAGCGGCGTTTTCGACGGTTTACTCATCGCCTTCGGCAAAGGAGTGCCAACTCATGAACCAACCTGATGCGCACACCATTGAGTGCATCGAAGCCCAACCTCAGCCGGTAAGTTTACGACAAGCCTTTTCCTTTTGGTTCAAGCTTGGCTTCATCAGCTTCGGCGGTCCGGCTGGGCAAATATCCCTCATGCACCAGGAACTGGTCGTGAACCGACGTTGGATTTCCGAGCGGCGTTTCTTGCATGCCCTGAACTACTGCATGCTCTTGCCGGGCCCGGAAGCACAGCAGCTCGCTACCTACATCGGCTGGCTGATGCACCGCACTTGGGGTGGTATCGTCGCTGGAGTTCTGTTCGTGCTCCCTTCGCTGCTGATACTGATTGCGCTGTCGTGGATCTATATTGCCTTTGGTAACGTGCCTCTGGTCGCGGGGCTGTTCTATGGTGTCAAGCCCGCCGTAACAGCCATCGTGGCACAAGCAGCGTATCGCATCGGCTCGCGAGTACTCAAGAACAACGTGCTTTGGGGAATTGCCACCTCATCCTTCGTTGCGATCTTTGCCCTCAATGTGCCGTTCCCTGCCATCGTGGCAGGAGCGTCTATAATCGGCTACCTCGGAGGTCGTGTCACACCGGACAAATTCCAGGCAGGCGGCGTCCATGGCAAGACCGACAAATCCTTTGGTCCAGCGTTGATTGATGATGATACACCAACGCCTGAGCACGCCCGCTTCAGATGGCCCAAGCTGGTTAAGGTGACCGTCGTTGCTGGTTTACTGTGGGCTGTGCCGATGGGGCTGCTGAATGTCTTATACGGATGGCATCACACACTTACGCAAATGGGCTGGTTCTTTACCAAGGCCGCATTGCTGACCTTTGGCGGAGCCTATGCGGTGCTGCCTTATGTATACCAGGGTGCTGTCGGATACTACGGCTGGCTCACGCCGACGCAGATGATCGACGGCTTAGCGCTCGGTGAAACGACACCAGGGCCGCTCATCATGGTGGTGGCCTTTGTCGGCTTTGTTGGCGGTTACGTGAAAATACTGTTCGGTTCGGACTCCCTGTTTCTCTCCGGTGTGGTGGCGGCCACGCTGGTGACCTGGTTCACCTTCCTGCCCTCATTTTTGTTCATATTGGCTGGTGGCCCTTTGGTCGAATCCACGCACGGTGACCTCAAATTCACAGCGCCACTAATGGCAATCACTGCCGCTGTGGTGGGCGTTATTCTCAATCTGGCACTGTTTTTTCTATACCACGTTCTGTGGCCGCAAGGATTTACAGGAACTTTCGACTGGATTTCGGCCGTCATCGCACTGGCAGCAGCCGTCGCTTTGTTCCGCTTCAAGCGGAATGTCATCGAGGTGATCGTCGCTTGCGCGGTGATCGGTCTGATAGTGAAAACCTTAATTCTGTAAGGTGAATTATGAAGTGGATTATTCGTGAGTGCCGGAAGTCCGATCGTATTGCTTGCCCGTGGTTGTTCGGGAAATTTACCGAGACAGAGCCGGAGTTTTTGTATGTACCAGCGAATGACTGCCAGAAGGAAACGCACAACTGTCCCCCTGTCATGCGCTAATTTCCCCCGCTTCCCTATATACACAATACAAGGAGATTCCCATGTTACGTTTCATTTGCTGTAGACGCTTCATTCTTGCGACAGCACTCGCTCTCAATTTGGCCACGGCTCATACACAGATGCAGCGAGCGTTTTGGATACCGCAAAGATTGAGCAGCTGACCGGGCTCAAAGGAAGTTTTTCCAAAGAAGAAAATGTATTCAAAGTATCCAAGCCGCGCAGCGACGTAAAAATCCAGGTTGATAAATGGTCCATGCCGACCTTCATGGGTCTCACGTCATGGACTGCCTTTACCCCGGCCCATAATGGACAAGCAATGATGATGGGCGATACGGTTGTGTTTGAGGATGAAGTCAATCCGGTCATAAGCACCGCCTTGAATGCCGGTCTTGAAGTTACCGCACTCCACAATCATTTCTTCTTCGATCAACCCAAGGTCTACTTCATGCACATCAGCGGCATGGGCAGTGTCGATCAGTTGGCAACCGGGGTAAAGAAAGTCTATGACAAGATTGCCGAAATTCGTGCTTCTCGTCCTCCGCCTGCTACAACATTTCCGGGAACAATCGCCAATGACAACAAGATCACCTCCGCTCCTTTGGAAGCGGTATTTGGCATGAAGGGACAGACAAACAATGGGATGTTCAAAGTCGTAATTGGTCGTGAAGCCAAAATGCATGGCATCGTTGTGGCCAATCAAATGGGTGTTAATACCTGGGCTGCATTTGCCGGTTCCGATGATGAAGCGGTTGTCGATGGCGATTTCGCAGTGCTCGAAGACGAACTACAACCTATCCTAAAGACCATGCGAGCCGAAGATATCAATATTGTGGCGATTCACCAGCATATGACTCATAAGCAGCCGCACTACCTATTCCTGCATTACTGGGGTAAGGGCAAGGCAGTCGATCTGGCAAAAAGCATTCAAAGAAGCGCTGAAAATTCAAGCTAACGTAGGCAAATGATGCACACTTGTCTGATGATAGACCAATCAAATTCATTCTCATTTTTGTCAACGTGATTCAGTAACTCAGATTAAAATTCTGATATCTAAATATAGTTTGGGGATAAGAAAAAAGTGGTACATAAAATGAATAGGATTACCGCAATAATAGTACTTGGTTTATTACTTTCAGGTTCAGTTATGGCGGATATAAATGATAACCAAACTTGGGCCAATATAACGGCTGTCGGTAGTTTGAGTTCTTTAAATCCAGCATTAAAGAATTTTAAATATTGGGCAGAGTTTCAAGGTCGTTTTGGCGATAACACGTCGCGTTTTTCTCAGGCAATCATCCGTCCTGGCATAGGATATGTCATTAACACTACTACTAGTGTCTGGTTGGGTTATGCGTTAGTGCACACTGCAGAGCCATTTTCAAAAACCACATTCAACGAGCGAAGAATCTGGCAACAATTATCTTTGAACGATAAATTTTCGTTCGGCACAGCCAGCAGTCGGACTCGTCTGGAAGAGCGTTTGGCGCCTAGTTTGGGTGATGATACCAGCTTGCGTTTACGGCAAATGTTTAAAGTATGGATACCACTGACTGCTGCCCCAGCCTACAGCGTAGTGGCTAGTGATGAGTATTTCCTAAATCTTAACAACTCTGACTGGGGACCTCGTAGAGGTTTCGATCAAAATAGAGCATTCATAGGAATGGGCTATGATTTCGACAAAGAATTTAAAGCTGAAATCGGTTATATGAACCAATATATTAATAGGCCACATACCTCAACAAACAGGAACGATCATATTTTATCGATTAATTTTTATTTAAATTACTAAATAGTAATATCCTTGAGATATTGCACTTCGAATGTGAATCCAAGCACCTATATATTTTAGGAAATGTCGAACAAAGGCTATTTAGTAAGTACCCCCCGACAAAGCCGGTGGATTTTCTATGTTGGTTTAATCGTGCAACGCAGTGAGTATATTCCATACTGACCGCAACCTGACTGAAGCCAGCTGGGGAAAAGTCCAATGCCTGTTGTGAAAAATCACAACAAAGATTGGGTTTTCTTTATCCAAGTATCAGCCGACTCTGGTCTGCCAAAAAAATAGCCTTGGTGGATAACCTGCCCACGTTGATTCAGAAATGCGGCCTGCTCGGCGGTCTCAACGCCTTCCGCAACTACTCTGAGGTGCATATGTTGAGCCACGGACAGGATAGTTTCCACTAGTGAGGCGTCATTCGCGTTGGTCGTCATGTCTTGCACGAATGTTTTGTCGATCTTGATTTCGTGTATGGGCAACTGCTTAAGGTAAGATAGTGAGGAATAGCCGGTACCAAAGTCATCCATAGAGAAATGGATGCCCATTGCGCTCAACTCGGTCATTTTGGCGATCACATCATTGATATTGTCGATTACCACCCCCTCCGTTACTTCCAGTGTAAGGTGCGTCGGATCGGCCCCAGTAATGGCAAGGCAGTGTTTGATCTGATCAACGAAATTGGATTGGCGGAAGTGGCGTGGACTGATGTTGATAGCAATTCGTATCGGCCAGGAGGCCATATCTTCACCCGCCAGCAAACTACATACTTCGGAAATAACCCATGTACCTAGCTCAACAATGAGATTCGATTCTTCTGCAATCGGAATAAATTCGCTTGGCGGTATTAACCCCCGCTGAGAATGTTGCCAGCGCACCAGCGCTTCTGCGCCGACAACATAACCCGTTGCATCCACTTGTGTTTGCAAGAACACGCGCAACTCGCTGGACGTGATGGCATGGTGTAGTTCGCGTTCGATTTTGAAGCGTTGTTTTGCAATCTCATCCAGACTCCCTTCGAAGAACGCGGTCTGTCCGTTTCCTCTTGTTTTTGAGTGGTGAAGAGCGGTATTAGCGCGGCGCAGGATGTCCAATGGCGAGTCTTCATCATTTCCCGGGAAAAGCGCGACCCCAAGGCAAGTGCTGAGGGTGATACTTTCGTCACCGAGGCGGAAAGGTTTGTGCAGGCTGTCATGTATCTTCATGGATATTTGGCGTGCAAAATTTACGGCATCGTGTTGCTGTTGCGCGAGGCCGACCAGCAAGATACCAAATTCATCTCCTGCGATACGTGCCACGACATCACCTTCCCGTAGGTTGGAGACCAACCGTTCGCCCACCGCCTTGAGTAGCGCATCGCCCAATGTCTGGCCACCCGCATCGTTTACGGTTTTGAATCGATCAATATTGAACGATATCAATGCGCTGCAAAGACGATTTCGACAGGGCAGAGCCAGTGCTTGCGTCATGCGCTCCAACAGCTGAGCGCGATTAGGCAAGCCAGTGAGCGTATCGTAATAGGCCAAATGGTGCATTTCGACCTCGGCTCGTTTCTTTTCCGTGATGTCTTCCTTGATCTCCACGAAATGCGTAATGCGACCGTTTGGCTCGCGGATAGGGCCGATGGTGGCATGGGCGATAAATTCGCTACCATTTTTTCGCTTATTGTAGAACTCTCCCTGCCATGTTCTACCCTCTGTCACGCACGTCCATAGAGCATCGTAAGTACTCTTCGGGGTTTTGTCTGAATGCAGCACACATTGATTCTGGCCGATGACCTCTTCGCGACTGTTGCCAGTTATGCGCAAGTAAGATTCGTTTACATATTCGATGTTAGCATTGAGGTCAATGATGGCGATACTCGCCGGACTCTGTTCTACAGCCTGCGCGAGCTTATGCAGCGACATTTCGGCGGCTTGGCGGGCTCTCTGTTCATTGACTTCGACCAAAGCCCGTCGGATGGCGTTCGGCAGGCGAGCCAGGTGATCCTTAAGGATAAAGTCCACCATGCCCAGGCGCAGCAATTCCACCGCCATTTCCTCGCCTACGCTACCAGACACCATTATCACCGGCAGATCAGGATGATGTGCTTGGATACGCAGCAAGGTCTTGCGGAAATCCATGCCTGGCACATTGAAATCTGCGAGCACCACATCCCATTCTGTTTGCAGCGCATCATTTAGTTCCACATTGCTGTCGATACGCCGCCACTCAACCAAAATACCGTTTTGGTGCAGATTGCGTTCAAGCAAGAGGAAGTCGGCGGGATTATCCTCAATAATGAGGAGATTTAGTGGGCGATCTATCACGGCTTTATCTTCCTGGCGGTGGTTCGTTGGTCGCCAGCCAGTAGACACCCAATCGACCGACGGTCTCGGCGAATTCGGCGAAGTCCACCGGCTTCCTGACGAAACTGTTGGCGTGGTTCTCGTAGCTTTTCAGACGGTCATATTCTTCGTCGGAGGATGTCAGGATGACAACCGGCAATAGTTTGGTGCGTATGTCTGAACGCAGCCGCTCCAACACTTCCAGGCCGGACAGTCGCGGAAGACCAATGTCGAGCAGCACTACTGTGGGGAGACAAAGATCCTCGCGTTCGATAAATTCACCTTCCCGAAATAGGTAATCCAGCGCCTGCTGACCATCCCGTACCACGTCTATCTGATTGGCCAGATTGGCGCGGCGTAATGCGCGCAGAGTAAGCATTTCGTCCTGGGCATTGTCTTCAACCAGCAGAATGGTTTTGGCATTCATCATTAAGTTAATCCTCCTTTTTATCCAGTGCCAATTCCACGGGTGTGTCAGATAAAGTAAAACAAAATATCGCGCCCTTACCCGGCTCTCCTCGTGCCTCAATGGCTCCTGCATGGCGGTTCACGATACGCTGCACCGTGGCCAAACCAATTCCGATACCGGGGAATTCTTCCTGGCGGTGCAAACGCTGAAAGGGTTTGAATAACCGATTGGCATGAGCCATGTCGAAACCGGCACCATTGTCGGCGACGCAGAAGAAGCGCGCGTTATCCCGTTCCTCGGCGTAAACGCGGATGCTTGCTTCCACCACGCGTGCTGTGTACTTCCAGGCATTGCTCAGCAAGTTGCGCATTACCACTTCGACCATACGCGCATCACATCGAGCCTGTAGTCCAGCTTCCACTTCCACTGTCATTTTCCGGCCATGGTCGCTTTGCGCCAGTTCGACAAGCAAGCGTTGTGACAGTGCAGAGATATCGAATAAGTCATAGTGCAATCCCCCGCTAGTGCTGCGTGAAAGCGTAAGCAGACCGTCGATCAAGTCGTTCATTTTGCGACTGGCGAGGCCAATCTGTTCCAGGAACATCATTGCTTCGCCCTGCAGCTGATGCCCGTAATCTTCTTCTAAGGCATGACTGAAGCCACTCATGGCCCGTAGCGGTGCGCGTAAATCATGAGCAACAGCATAGGCGAAACTATCCAATTCACGATTGGCAGCGGTCAGTTCGGCAGTACGTTCGTATACGCGCTTTTCCAGATCTACGTTGAGCCTGCAGATTTCATCTTGGCTCTGTTTTCGCTCGGTAATGTCGCGCAAGATCGCAGTGAAAAATTTGCCGCCGGTGGTGACACTCTGGGAAATGGATGCTTCTATCGGAAACTCCTGGCCATTGGCGCGTATGCCGTTGATTTCACCCACCCCCCCCATGCGGCGAGCCGTCATACCTGTATGCGCAAAATTCACGATAGCATCCGCGTGCGCGAGGTGGAAACGCTCTGGGATAAGCCGCGACAACGGCTGGCCTATTGCCTCAGCCGTACACAGTCCGAACATCTCTGCAGCGGCTGGGTTGAAAAGGCGTATCCGCTGCTGCTCATCCACGGTGATAACTCCGTCCATCGCCGAGTTGATAATGACCGCCAACCGCTCCTCACTTTCACGTAAAGACTGTTCCACCCGCTTGCGTTCAGTAATATCCTGCACCGTACCCTGCAGGTTCACGATGTTACCGTTGACATCTCGGGTTGCTTTCCCACGGGCAGCAATCCAGCGACGAGGGCAATTGGAGGGGCGTACTATCTCGGCATCGCATTCGTAGGGAACCCCTTCCAACAAGCTCTTTTCCACGGCAGCGGAAAGTTCTGCCCAGCTTTCTGGAGTGAAATACTCCTGTACCTCCGGGTAAATTGCTGGAGGCAAGGCTGGGTCGCGACCATAAATGTGATAGACCTCCTCCGACCAAATGTGCGTATCGCTCTGGATGTCCCAAGCCCAATTGCCAACACTTGCCAGTCGCTGCGCTTCTTTCAATTTCTGGTAATGCTGCGAGGTTTTTTCGTTAGCCGATTCAGCAGTAGCCAATGCCTCGTTGGCCCGTCTCTTTGAGCGCTGCAACTGGTCAAAGAAAAAACTGAAGAGGCAGCCCGTAAAAATGAAAATTACGATGGAAAATACAGACGCGGGATTGTCCTGCGAAAAGGAGAAAACAGGTGGTATGAAAATGTACCACGCCAATAATGAGCCCATGACAGTCGCAACAAGACCACCGACAAAACCGCCGACCCAGGCGCTGAGAAATACTGTGGGAATAAAGAGGAACCAGGCGTAAGGCTTGAAGATATCCCATAGAAGCCATTGCACGACACAGGCGACGAAAGGAAGCAAGACTGCGATAGCCAGGCGCGCGTTCATTGCGACTCGACTCTCTTCGATTGTGGCGTCGATGTAGTGAAGTGTTCTTCAACTAGCTCTAACACCATCTGCAAATTAATTACCGCCTCGGTGACGATGTGTGTGCTGTAAAGACGTAATCCTGGGATAGAATAACTTATTAACATATTGTTTTTTTAAAATACTTCACCTTATACCTCGCATTACCTTTTGGTACGAATTGCAACGAACTTTTATTTGAGAAATTTAACTATTCCAAGGCTGAACCTAATATAGCGACACTTCCGAATAGGTAGACCCCCCTAAAAAATTAGAATTATTAGCTTTTTAATTCGCCGCTAACGTCATAGTTAAGAGTAAAACCCCAGTTAGATTCTTATCGGCTCCGGGTGTTAAAAATGAAGGGCATCTCTAAAAATTACGTAACTACTCACCCCATCCCTCAAGAGCCTTACCCGCCAAAGCGATTTGAATAG
>NZ_CAKMLL010000030.1 GCF_927797785.1 Candidatus Nitrotoga sp. BS
TCATTCGTGCCAACAGTCGATTAAGTTCCAAACAGAATGGCGCACTACACTAGATGTTTTAGTTAATCATACCTTCCACCAGAGTATTGTCTTTGCGCAATAAGCGCATGGTCAAAGCACGAATCGTCCAAGCATATATATTTTTACCTCAGAGACCAGAGAATCATGGCCCACGTCAGAATGGCGTTCGTCAGTGCCAACAAAACGGCAGTGCCACCCATGTCTTTTGCTTTTTTGGCCAACGGATGAATCTCCAAAGATATTCGATCCACGGTAGCTTCAATGCTCGAGTTGATCATTTCCATTATCAGCACCAGCATGATGCTAGCTACCAGCAGTACCCGTTGAGTCATATCAACTGGCATCATGATGGCCACCGGCACAAGAACGATGGTGAGAATAACTTCTTGGCGAAAAGCGGCCTCTTCTTTCCAAGCAACTAATAGTCCAGACAAAGAGCAGCCTAGGGTCTTCACTAACCGCCGTGGACCAGTAAATTTGTGGGGGTTCACATTTGTCATGTTATGGATTTCATGATGAGGATTCAATTTCGAAGTAAAGCACTGAATGGTGGTTTAGTCTAATGCATCGTTCTTCAGACGAATCCTGACAAGTTTCATTGCTTCACGTTTATTGCAAGATGCCATCAATTTTTTGATCTGATTAAACGTTAGGTCAGACCACCATGGCACTCGGTTAAGCAAAAATAATCAAAACCATCAGGGTAGAAATTGCGCTTTCCTCCAACCATTTCGGCGACACCACTTCGCCGTGGAAATAGAACACGCTTCTTGCAGGTTGAGCCGGACAGCCCATCAACGGTGCGTACGTACTTACCACCATAATTTACGTGTTTTCTGTTTAACCGAGTGCCATTCAGGTCAGACCATATTCATTTGATTTTCTGATTATACGTCATAGCGGGCACCTCTATTCCGTTGTGGCTTGGTTCAATGCATTTCAGAGTCTAAAGTGAACAAATTGAGATCGAATTTAAGGAGTGGGTTGATCATTTCAAGGATGGTGATTATTACGAACGAATAAATAATGAAAATAATGGGTTAAGTTGTTTTATTAATTATAAATTTACAACTTTTTAGCTTCAAACTTCAATTCGATATCGTTGTATCTTATATACACTGATCTAGCGACTTGTTCCGTTACTATATTGCTGCATCGCTTGATGGAAGAGCAAACCAAGTTGCAGAACTGGTGCTAAGATATGGAAACCGAGAAAATGACGCAATTAGCCGTTGAAATGTTCTGGATAGCAACTTGCCAGGAAGCTATTACCGCGTGCTGTTCTGGGAGAGATGTGACAACGTGTTTATCTGATTCTTGATTATGCAAGCCATTTCCTGCCATGGGTAGGAAGAGGGTGGTTTAAGTTTATTTGTGAATCAGAGAGAGCTTACTGGGTGAAATTTGAAATGGCAGTATAAAGAGTATCTCCGATTGCTACATCATGGCCTGTTTGTACCTGCCAATTCTAGATATTTGACAGCATTCTCCCAAGCAGTACTTCACTATAAATATTTAATGGGCTTTTCCATCCATGAAATTTATGTCCAGAACATTAGGGATACAATTTGAGTAACGCAGGTATCGCAGCAGAATATATTCCATGCCTTGCTCTCATTTTTTTCTCACACGGTATAATCGCACTCTTTTTACTGGCGATCTAGCCTGAATGTTGATCTTTCGCGGACTTTACTCAACAGGAAAAACGCCAGTTGCACTAACTATCGGCAATTTTGATGGCGTACACTTGGGTCATCAGGCGTTACTCAAGCAATTAAGGATGGCAGCTCAGCAGCTCGGGCTGCCGACTGCTGTGCTGGTTTTCGAGCCGCATCCGCGTGAATTTTTTACACCGCAGGAAGCGCCTGTGCGGCTGACCAGCATGCGTGAAAAGCTTGAATTTTTCACGACACTCGATGTGGATCGCGTATATGTATGCCGCTTCAACAGCAGTTTTGCACAGATGAGCGCAGTGAATTTTATTCATGTTTTATATGAGAGCTTGGCGGCGAAATTTGTGCTGATTGGCGATGATTTTCGTTTTGGTAACCGACGCAGCGGCGATATTGCGTTGATGGAAAAGATAGGCGGTCAGCAAGGTTTAAAAGTAGAGGTCATGCACAGGGTGTCGCACAATGACGTACGCATATCCAGCACGGCGGTGCGCGCTGCATTGAGTAAAGGTGATCTGCGCACTGCACAGCGTTATTTGGGGCGACCTTATAGTATCAGCGGGCGAGTGGTTCACGGCGACGGTTTAGGCAAGCAACTGGGGTTCCCGACCGCAAATATCCAGTTGAAGCACAATCGGCCACCACTTACCGGTATTTTTGTCGTAAGGGTACAGGGGGACGGTATGTCACCAATGCAGGGCGTAGCGAGCTTGGGTGTACGTCCTACGGTGAAAAAAAATGGCAAGCCAATACTGGAAGTGCATCTGTTCGATTTTTCGGACGAAATTTATAACAAACATTTACGCGTGGATTTCCTGCACAAACTGCGCGATGAAGTGAAGTATCTTGATTTGCAAAGTTTGACGCAGCAGATTGAGCTCGATGTAAGTAATGCAAAGCAATGGTTTATACAATATGACTGATTATAAAAACACTCTCAATCTTCCCGACACGCCTTTCCCCATGCGCGGCAATTTGGCCCAGCGTGAACCGCAGATGCTCGCCCAATGGCAGGCACAGCAACGCTATGAAAAAATACGCGCTACTAGCTTGGGACGCCCAAAGTTCATCCTGCATGATGGCCCGCCTTACGCTAATGGTGACATCCACATTGGCCATGCGGTAAACAAAGTGCTCAAGGATATTATAGTCAAAAGCAAGATTTTATCCGGTTTCGATGCGCCATATGTGCCCGGCTGGGATTGCCATGGTTTGCCGATTGAATTGCAGGTGGAAAAAAAACATGGCAAGGAGATACCGCCCGATCGTTTTCGTGAGCTGTGCCGCGAATATGCCACCGAGCAAATCGAGAAACAGAAAAAGGATTTTATTCGTCTAGGCGTGCTGGGTGATTGGGATAATCCCTATCTCACCATGAACCACCAAACCGAGGCGGATATAATCCGCGCTTTGGGAAAAATATTCGAGCGAGGCCATCTTTATCAGGGGCGCAAGCCTGTGAACTGGTGCCTGGATTGTCAGTCAGCGCTGGCCGAAGCTGAAGTCGAACATGAGGACAAAACATCTTCCGCGATTGATGTGGGTTTTGAAGTAATGAGTTTCGATTTTTTGTCTAAAGCTTTTGGCGTGTCTTTGCCGAGTAATGAAAAATCTTATGCAGTCATTTGGACTACTACGCCATGGACATTGCCCGCTAATCAGGCAGTAAGCGTCCATCCTGATTTTGACTATGTGCTGGTACGAACACCACGCGGATTGCTGATATTGGCTGCTGATTTGAAACAAGCATGCCTGGATCGCTATGAATTGACAGGTGAAATACTCGCTACTTGCAAGGGCGTTGCACTGAATGGGTTGCCATTACATCACCCATTCGATGAACGTGGGGTAAAAATTATTTGTGGAGACCATGTAACCCTGGAAGCGGGTACTGGCTTGGTACATACTGCTCCGGCACATGGCTTGGACGACTATTTTGTTGGTCAAAAATACGGGCTGCCTAATGATAGCCCGGTGGGCGACGATGGCAAGTTCCTCGCAAATACGACACTGGTCGGCGGTTTGTTCGTATGGAAAGCGAATGATGTGGTGGTCTCCACACTTCAGGCTAGCGGACATCTGATGCACCTGGAAAAAATACAACATAGTTATCCGCACTGCTGGCGACACAAGACCCCGATTATTTTTCGTTCCACACCGCAGTGGTTTATCGGCATGGAACAATTTCACCCTACATACTCCATTCTGAAGCCGGGAGAGGGAGCAAACTTGCGTGATCTCGCCAATAATGCGGTTGAAACCACCCAGTTCTATCCGGCATGGGGCAAGGCGCGACTGAAAGCGATGATTGCAAACCGCCCGGACTGGTGTGTGTCGCGCCAGCGAAATTGGGGCGTGCCGATGCCGTTCTTCGTCCACAATGAAACCACGCAGTTACACCCGCGCACGCTTGAGTTGATCGAGCAGGTCGCGCAGCGCGTCGAGCAGCAAGGTATTGAAGCGTGGTTTTCGTTGGACGCCAAAGAGTTGTTGGGTGAAGAAGCAACACAATACCGTAAACTTTCCGACACACTGGATGTGTGGTTCGATTCTGGTACCACGCATGCGTCGGTGTTGCACCGACGCAAAGATTTAGCATTCCCTGCAGATTTATATCTGGAGGGATCGGATCAACATCGCGGCTGGTTTCAGTCCTCGTTACTTACCTCTTGCGCCTTGAATGACCGTGCACCTTACAACGCGCTGCTTACCCATGGTTTCGTGGTGGATGGCCATGGGCATAAGATGAGCAAATCCAAGGGCAATGTTATCGCACCGCAGAAAATTTTTGATACGCTGGGTGCAGACATTTTGCGCCTGTGGGCTGCGTCAACTGACTATTCCGGCGAGATGACTATTTCCGATGAGATTCTCAAGCGTGTGGTGGAAAGCTATCGCCGTATCCGAAATACATTACGTTTTTTGCTTGCGAACACTGCCGATTTTGATATCCAGCGAGACGCCTTGCCAGTGGATGAGTGGATGGAGATTGACCGTTATGCACTGGCGCTGGTAAGCCGGTTGCAGTTAGAGATTAAAGCAGATTATGAGCGCTACGAGTTTCATCTGGTCGTACAGAAATTACAGACTTTTTGTTCCGAGCAGCTGGGTGGATTCTATCTGGATATCCTCAAAGATCGTCTTTACACCACGGCGCAAAATTCGTACGCACGACGTTCTGCACAGAATGCACTGCACTATATTAGCCATAGTCTGGTGAGATTAATGGCACCGATACTCAGCTTTACCGCAGAAGAAGCGTGGGAGACTTTGAGTGGTCAGCAGGACGTGAGCGTGTTTCAGCAGGAATGGCTTTCCCTACCAGATTTGCCGAAAACAGACGATCAAAGTCTAGTTAAAAATTGGACGATAATCTGTAACTGGCGTGCCAAAATAAATAAGTATATCGAAGAAGTGCGCGCTGCTGGGCTAATTGGTCAAGCGCTGGCCGCTGAGGTGGAAATTTACGCAGCGGATGAAAACTTCGATGTACTTGACCGTCTTGGTGATGACCTGCGTTTTGTGCTGATAACTTCGCGTGTCACCATGCATCGCGTCGCATCTGAAGCGGAAGAGCGCATTGAAGTAATGCCGAGTCAGAATATCAAGTGCGAACGTTGCTGGCATTACCGCGGCGATGTAGGCAGCGATCCTCAAAATGCTACGCTGTGTGGACGCTGCGTCAGTAATTTATTGGGTGACGGCGAGGTGCGGAAGTATGCTTAATGCTGCTCTATCTCTGACGAGGAATGAATGACGAAGCCAGTTGGGGGCGTTAGGTTGATACACTGGTTAAGCTTGGCAACGATAATAATCATCCTCGATCAGATCACCAAGCTGTGGATAAGCCAGAGTTTTATCTATGGCGAGAGCGTGGCGGTGACAGATTTTTTTAACTTGGTGTTAGTGCACAATAGTGGTGCAGCGTTCAGTTTTCTAAGTAATGCTGGAGGCTGGCAACGTTGGTTATTCAGTCTCATTGCCGTGACTGCATCGGTATGGATAATATGGCTGCTGCACAAACATAAGCAGGAGAAGCTGTTCTGCTTTGCTCTGACTTTGATTCTCGGGGGTGCATTGGGTAACCTGGTAGACCGCGTTGCTTACGGCTATGTGGTGGACTTCCTGGATTTTTACTGGAACACTTATCATTTTCCAGCATTTAACGTTGCAGACTCAGCAGTTACCTGTGGCGCAGGGTTGATGCTGTGGGAAAGTTTTACAAAAAAGTCTTAGAAGACGTTTGCCTTCGTGGGAATAGCAAATCAGGGTGATGCCAAAAATCCAGAGCTCTCCAAATGCAAGTTGTGGAAAAAATTTCATAGTGCTGCAAAAAATTTTGATAGACAAGCTATACATCAGAATTGCTAGAGATATTTATTACTTATTGAAAAGATAGAATGGAACTATTACTCGCAAATCCCCGTGGTTTCTGTGCTGGTGTTGATCGCGCCATCGAAATGGTCGAACGTGCACTGGCTCTTCATGGTGCTCCAATCTATGTGCGCCACGAAGTGGTACACAACGAGTTTGTGGTTGCTAACTTGCGAAAAAAAGGCGCAGTGTTCATTGATAATTTAGCCGATGTGCCAGCGGGCAGTATCCTCATTTTCAGTGCACATGGCGTATCGCAAGCTGTGCGAAGCGAAGCGAAGGCACGCGGGTTTACGGTGTTTGATGCAACGTGCCCGCTGGTAACCAAGGTGCATAGCGAAGTTGCGCGTCTGCGCGAGCGGGGCAAGGAAATTATAATGATAGGACATGCTGGGCATCCAGAAGTGGAAGGCACAATGGGGCAGGGTGACGGTAGCATGTATCTGGTGGAGTCACCTGCAGACGCGCAGCTGTTAGTGGTGAAGGATCCAAGTAACATCGCCTTTGTCACCCAGACTACCTTGTCCATGGATGATACCGCCTCTATCATCGAAGTGCTCAAGGCACGTTTTCCGGGCATTACCGGCCCCAGCAAAAACGACATTTGCTACGCTACGCAGAACCGACAGGATGCAGTCAAGCATCTGACTAGCCAATGCGACGTAGTAATCGTGGTCGGTTCGCCCAGTAGCTCTAATTCAAACCGCTTGCGCGAGGTTGCACACAACATGAATGTTCCTGCCTACCTGGTTGATAATGCAAGTGAATTGAAATATGAATGGCTGTCTGGAAAGTTGCATATCGGCATATCTGCCGGCGCTTCCGCCCCGGAAGTATTGGTGCAGGACGTGATTAGACGGTTACAAGAATTGGGTGCCGTAAATGTACGTGAATTGGATGGTATTAGCGAAAATGTTGTATTCCCAATTCCAAAAGGGCTTGCCTGAAGGTACCTTTAACAATCCAGTTTTGCGAACAGCCGCTTTGCAAAATTAGATTTGTAGACGCGCCCTGTAATGTCAGATTAATTTGAGGTTGCTACGAATTAAATCTTCGCGACGCAGCATAAATACAAACTCGTCACCTGCTGCCACCTCCAGCCAGATGAACGGAAGATTGGGGTATGTGGCTTCAAGTGTGGGACGA
The DNA here is from genome assembly GCF_927797785.1 of Candidatus Nitrotoga sp. BS. Classification (GTDB taxonomy): domain Bacteria; phylum Pseudomonadota; class Gammaproteobacteria; order Burkholderiales; family Gallionellaceae; genus Nitrotoga. Next base: position 7,215 of record NZ_CAKMLL010000030.1, read on the forward strand.
TTATGGCCGATCTCGACCACCAGCAATCCATTGGGATTGAGGTGGTCGGCCGCATGTTCCAATATTTCGCGTGTGGCATCAAGCCCATCTGCACCACTGCCCAACGCGAGTTGCGGTTCATGCCGGTATTCTGACGGTAGCGTGGCCATAGATGGCGCATCTACATAGGGTGGGTTGCTGATGATAACGTCGTATTGCTTGCCTTTCAGATTGGTAAACATATCTGATTCTATAATTTGGATTCGGTCTTCCATGCCATAGTCAGCAATATTGCGCTTAGCTACTTCCAATGCGGCTGGAGAAATATCGACTGAATCCACTGCAGCGTCAGGAAAGGCGTGCGCAGCCAAAATGGCGAGACAGCCACTACCAGTGCATAGATCCAGGACGTTGGTCACGATCTTCGTATCAGCTATCCAAGACGCAAATTGCTCCTGTATCAGCTCTGCGATAAAAGAACGTGGCACGATGACGCGCTTGTCTACATAGAATCGAAAATCCCCTAGCCATGCTTCTTGCGTCAGGTAGGCGACAGGAATTCGTTTGTCTACGCGCTGCTTGAGCAATGCGAGTAATGCATTTTTTTCGTCTGAAATTAGTCGCGCATCCAGAAATGGATCCAGCGTGTCCAATGGCAGATGCAGCGTGTGTAGAATGAGGTAGGCTGCTTCATCATATGCGCTGGCCGAGCCATGCCCGAAGCTGAGCTTTGCTTCGTTGAATGCACTGACCGTAAAGCGCAGCCAGTCACGCACAGTGTGAAGTTCGTTAGTGGAGTCAAAATGATGCAGGACACTCATATTTTATTAACCAGCAGATTGACCAATGTGCGGCAGTATATTTTAGATAATACATCCAAGTCGGTCACGGATACGCATTCATTGAGTTTATGTATGGTTGCATTAATCGGACCGAATTCAATCACTTGCGGGCAGATATCGGCTATGAAACGCCCATCTGAGGTGCCGCCACTGGTGGAAAGTTCGGTTTCAATACCCGTTACTTCTTTGATAGCAGCGCCCACTGCATCTACCAGATCACCGCGTGGTGTGAGATAGGGCTTGCCGGACAGTGACCAATCTAAATCATAACTCAATTCATGTTTATCTAGAATGGCGTGAGTCTTGGCTTTCAGTTCGTCCACTGTACTCGCTGTTGAAAAACGAAAATTGAAATCGATTTCTACTGTGCCGGGAATGACGTTGGTTGCACCCGTGCCACTGTGCATGTTGGAAATTTGCCAAGTCGTAGCCGGGAAGTATGTGTTTCCGTTATCCCATACCATTGCAGCCAGCTCGGCGATGGCTGGAGCAGCGAGATGGATGGGATTTCTGGCTAGGTGAGGGTAAGCGATGTGGCCTTGCACGCCTTTTACGATAAGTTTGCCCGAAAGCGAACCGCGTCGCCCGTTTTTGATTGTGTCGCCGGTTTTGGTAGATGAAGTTGGTTCGCCCACGATACAGTAATCCATTTTTTCGTCGCGAATTTGCAATGCTTCTACTACGCGCACTGTGCCATTTACAGCTATGCCTTCCTCATCGGAAGTCAGCAATAAGGCTATTGAACCGGCATGGTCGGGATGTGCAGTCACAAATGCTTCGATGGAGGTGACGAAGGCAGCCAGGGAACCTTTCATGTCGGCCGCGCCGCGCCCATATAACATTCCGTCGCGTATGGTCGGAGTAAATGGGTCGCTGTGCCACTGGTCCAGTGGGCCGGTCGGCACGACATCGGTGTGGCCGGCAAAACACACCAATGGGCCGCTGCTGCCGCGCCGCGCCCACAGATTGTCCACATTGTCGTAGCGTAATGTTTCCAGTTTGAATCCAAGCGGTTCGAGGCGCGCGCCGATGAGCGTCAAGCAGCCTTCATCCAACGGTGTGAGTGAAGGGCGGGTGATAAGTTGTTTGGCAAGTTCAAGGGTGGGCATAGATAGATTAAGACTTGAAATTAAAAATTTTTTCGTAGCTGACGTCGTCGAAGCCGATATGCAGCAGTTTGCCATCCTGTTCCAATAGCGGGCGTTTAATGACGCTTGTTTTTTCCAGTAGCAGGGGTAATGCGCTATTGTTGTCCTGGATGACTTGTTTTTGTTCTGCCGACAAACCGCGCCACGTCAGACCATTACGGTTGATTAGACTTTCCCATCCTATCTGTTGCAACCAGCTCTGCGCCAGTTCCGGCTCAAGGCCATGTTTTTTAAAATCGTGAAATTGATACTCGGCACAATGCTGTTCCAGCCATACGCGAGCTTTTTTGACAGTGTTGCAATTTGCAATGCCGTATAATTTCATCTTATTGAATTAATTAATATTTTATATTTGTCAGTGTGGCGATGCCGGAGTTGCCTGCAATTTAGCGTGGTGAACTAAGAGTAATAGATCAAGGATGATAAATTACTGGCCGAGTCAGCGTTGCGCAAAGCATCTTCTTTGCTGATATCACCATCTTTGTACAGCTTGAATAATGCCTGTTCAAAGGTCTGTGAACCGGACGATATACTTTGATCGATAGCATCGCAAATTTTATCGATCTCATCATTTTTAATTAGCTCTGAGACAAGCGTAGTATTGAGTAAAATTTCCACAGCGGGCACCAACGTGCCATGTACGTTGGGTACCAAACGTTGAGAAATTACTGCCCGTAAGCTCATTGCCATGTCAGCGAGTACAGCTCGACGAGTATCATGTGGAAAGAGATTTACGATGCGGTTCAGTGCATGGTAGCTATTATTGGCGTGCAGCGTGGACAGGCATAAATGGCCGCTCTGGGCAAAAACCAGCGCATGTTTGAAAGTTTCGCGATCGCGAATTTCACCTATCATTAGCACATCAGGCGCCTCGCGCATAGCGCTTTCCAGGGCATTGCCATAGGAAAGCGTGTCGGTACCGATTTCACGTTGATTAACAATGGATTTATTATGTTTAAACAGGTACTCGACGGGGTCTTCAATGGTCAGGATATGGCCGGAGGTAATACTATTGCGATGCTCAATCATTGAAGCCATAGTGGTGGATTTGCCCGATCCAGTCGCACCCGCAACCAATATCAGGCCACGCTTTTCCATAATGAGCTGATTTAATACTGGTGGCAGATTCAGTTCCTCAATGTCGAGAATGTTGAACCGTATATAACGAATGACAATGGAAATGCTGCCTCGCTGGCGGAAAATATTGATCCGATAATTTCCAGTATCCAAGGCACGATAGGAAAAATTCATTTCCATGCTGGACTCGAAAGTTGCGATTTGCTCCGGTGTCATTATTTCATAGGCGATGCGCTCAATAGTTTCGCTATCAAGAGTCTCTGTATTCACTGGCATGACCACGCCATTAATTTTGATGTTGATAGGTGCACCCGCAGAGAAGAAAAGATCAGAGGCATGTTTGTCGGCAGCCAACTGTAAAAAAGGTGTAATGATCATAATCTTTCCTGGGGTGAATCTGGCTTTAAATCCCGCGTAGCAGCTCGTTAATACCGACTTTTGCCCGGGTCTTGGCATCCACCTTCTTTACGATCACGGCGCAATACAGGCTGTAGCTGCCATCCTTGGAGGGCAGGTTGCCGGAAACTACCACCGAGCCAGCCGGTACCCGGCCATAAGTTACTTCGCCAGTTTCACGATCAAAAATTTTGGTGCTTTGCCCGATGTATACACCCATCGAAATTACCGCACCTTCTTCCACAATGACGCCTTCGACAATTTCCGAGCGCGCACCGATGAAGCAGTTGTCTTCGATAATAGTCGGATTGGCCTGCACCGGTTCCAGAACACCGCCGATCCCGACTCCACCACTCAAGTGCACGTTCTTGCCGATCTGCGCACAAGAACCGACCGTCGCCCAGGTATCCACCATAGTGCCTTCATCCACATAAGCGCCAATGTTGACGTAAGAAGGCATCAGTACCACATTTTTGGCTATGAATGAGCCTCTGCGTGCTGAAGCTGGCGGCACTACGCGGAAGCCGCCGTCTCGAAAATCACGCGAGTTGTAGTCGGCAAACTTGGACGGCACCTTGTCATAATAATTGGTAAAACCGCCCTTGATGAAAGCATTGTCTTCAATGCGGAAAGACAACAATACTGCCTTTTTCAGCCATTGATGAGTCACCCACTGACCATCTATTTTTTCCGCCACTCTTAAAGTACCATGGTCGAGATGGCCTATAACGGTGTCCACCGCATCTTTCAATTTGGCATCAACGTTGCGTGGAGTAATTTCGGCACGGCGTTCAAAGGCGGGTTCGATAATCTGTTGCAGTTGTTCCATGATTTTCCTAGTCAAGTTTGCGGGTAAATTCGGCGATGCGATGCGCGGCTTCCAAAGTTTCGCTTAGCTCTGCCACCAAGGCGATACGAATAAAATTTTCGCCTGGATTGATGCCATGTGCGTCACGTGCCAGAAAACTGCCGGGCAGCACGGTGACATTATAGTCTCGATGCAGGTATTGCGAGAAGCGGGTGTCAGCTACAGGCACCCGCAGCCATAGGTAAAAACTGGCATCCGGCAGCACCACCGGCAGCACAGGTTTCAGGATGGATATCACCTGAGAAAACTTTTCCGTATACAGGCGGCGGTTTTCGGCGACATGTTCTTCATCCTGCCAGGCGATGGCGCTGGCCGCTTGTACTGCCGGGTTCATGGCGCAGCCGTGGTAAGTGCGATACAGCGTAAATTTCTCTATTATTTTTGCATCGCCTGCCACAAAACCAGAGCGCATACCGGGCACGTTAGAGCGCTTGGACAGACTGAAAAAAGATACCAGATTGCGGTAGTCGCTGCGCCCCAATTGGTGTGCTGCTTGCAACGCACCGAGCGGCGGCGTATCAAAATAGATTTCAGAGTAGCATTCGTCGGCAGCGATGATAAAACCGTAACGATCGGCCAGTTCAAATAATGTCTTCCATTCTGCAAGTTTCATTACTCGACCGGTCGGGTTGCCGGGTGAACATACATAAATTAGCTGCGTGCGTTGCCAAACATCCTGCGGTATTTGATCAAAATTCAACGCATAGTTATCTTCCGGCAAAGTGTTGAGGAAATAGGGCGTAGCACCTGCCAGCAAAGTGGCGCCTTCATATATTTGATAAAACGGATTAGGGCAAACCACGGTGGGGTTGTCGCACGTACGGTCAATCACCGCTTGGGCGAAAGCGAATAGTGCTTCACGACTGCCATTTACCGGCAGGACTTGTGATTTTGCATCCAGTGCTGGGAGGTTGTAGCGTTGCGTAAGCCAGTTGGCAATGCTGACACGCAGCGCGTCGCTACCTGCGGTTGTGGGATAATTTGAAAGTCCCGCCAGATTGGCACTTAATGCATCACAAATGAATCGCGGAGTGGCATGTTTGGGCTCCCCGATATGCAGCTTGATAGCCTGACAGGCCGGGTTGGGGACAACTGAGCGAAATAAATTGGCGAGCTTTTCGAATGGATACGGGCTTAGGCGATTAAGTTCAGGGTTCATTTTGTTATCTCTTCAAGTCCGCAATTGCTGAAAATTGATCGAAGATTTTAACAGATTTATCGTAAATGGACCCCAGACTAGCCGGATGCATGGAGCAAGGCGGTAGCTATTTTTAGTGTGATAAATAATTTGTAGAATGATATTAGGAGCCTGACGATCATGCAGAAATTCAAAATTAAATCACTGTCCCTTGCTTTGGTAGCAACAGTAAGTTCGGTTGGTATCGCGAATACGGTCAATGCTGCTGTACACCTAAGTGGGAACGGCCTCGGTCAGGTTCTGATTTTCCCCTATTACACTACACGTGCCGGCATGGACACCTATCTGTCTGTATTGAATACCACGGCTTCGTCTAAAGTCTTAAAAGTAAATTTTTATGAAGGCAAAAACAGCCGTGAAGTGATAACTTTTAACCTCCATCTATCTCCTTACGATATGTGGACGGCTGCAATTGTAAATACGGCAAATGGTGCGAAGCTTGTCACGGCCGATAAATCTTGCACTGCCCCTCGGATTCCTGCCGATGGTAAAGAATTCATGAACTTCACATTTTGGGGCTTTGCTCTTGAAGGTATAGGGATTATTGGCGGAGATGGCGAAACAGCCTCACTTGATCGTACCCGTGAAGGCTATTTTGAGATTATCGAAATGGGCACGGTCACAAACACCGCAATCAACACATCCATTACCCACGCTAGCGGCGTGCCTGCTAACTGCGCAGTAGTTCAGGCTGTAACCATGGATATGGGCCCAAACAGTGTATTGGAGGTGGGTGGTCAATCGGCTAAAGCAGACCCACCGACCGGTGGCCTAGCGGGTACAGCCTCCCTGATAAACGTTACAGGCGGAACCGATTATGGCTATGAACCTACCGTGCTTGAAGCGTTTGCTCCAAGTCAAGCTAAGAACATATGGTATGTGCCGGGCCATATTTACCCAGATCTGACATCCTCAGATCGCACCAGCATAGTAATTAGCGGTGGTTCCATTGTAACCAGCAATTGGAATAATGGTGAAGATGCTGTGAGTGCGTTGTTGATGCACGACAGTATCATAAACGAGTCAATTTTTGATCAGACTACCCTGTCTGGTACAGACTGGGTGATAACAATGCCGACAAAACGATACAAAGTTCCTGTCCATAACCCGGCATTGGCGGCGGATACCACTCAACTGTATAGTCCATTTACCCATAAATTTTGGACTGGTGGTGCGTGTGAACCTATTAATGATAATTACGCTTTCTTATTTCAATCCTTTTGGAACCGTGAAGGACAAGAGGTACATTATTTGTACGGTGTACCACCACCAGGACTCGCAACATTCCTATGCTGGGGGGCTAATGTTGTAACGTTCAACAGCAGCCACGTGCTCGGATCATTCAACGAAAGCAATATTTCAATTCCTTTTGAGAATGGCTGGTTGAAGATGACCTTTAAAACTTATGATGAATGTTGTAATAACTACCAGCCTTTAGGTCAAATGAATGGAAATGGTGTAGCTAGTCAATATATTTCCCAGTCTATAACAAGTGTTAATGGCGATACTTACATCGGCTTACCTACCATAGGCTTCATGGTGCAGAATTTTATCAATCAGAATGCAGCTCCTGGCGTTATGGCAACCTATGGCGGAAACTTTAATCACAAATATACGACTTCTATAACGCATGCACCATTCTGAACCACTACCTGCATCGAGCAGATGTTCATGCCATCAGCTATACCGCACTTCCGTCTGGTAATTTTTGTTTGATGGTTGAATTATTAACGCTGTTGGAGGCTCTATTTTCGCAGGATGTCACTTAATTTTCGAGCTGCTAGGTTGACAGGACGTGCTTGGAATAAATGATTGAAGTAGATTGGTGAGATTCTAAAAAAGGTAGGGCTGCAGACGATTGAGGTCAGGATTCGTGACTTTTGCTTCAGTTGAACAAGTACGATCATAAAGGCGTAATGAGTGGCATCAAAACAAAAAATTTTGTCGGTGATATGCCTTTTGAGTGGGGCAATGGTGTGGGGACTGATTTGGTACCCCTATCGCGCACTAAACAATATGGGGGTAGGCGGCGAATTATCTACGCTGCTCAGCTATGTTACGGCAATGGTATTAGGTCTGCTGTTTTTGGGGCCGATATGGCGCGAATTGCGAGTTGCCGGGTGGCTGAGTCTTGCATTGATGGCGAGTGCGGGCTGGACTAATGTAGGTTATGTGCTGGCGATGTTGGACGGCGAAGTCATGCGCGTTCTGCTGCTGTTTTATCTCGCGCCATTGTGGACGGTATTCTTTTCATACTGGCTACTCGGTGAAAAATTAAATTATTACGGCTACGCCATTATCGCGCTGTCATTGGGTGGTGCCTTCGTTATGCTGTGGGATACACAGCATGGTTTGCCGCTGCCGCAAAGCCAGGCGGAATGGATAGGTCTTTCAGCGGGGGTTAGTTTTGCTTTGATGAATGTAATAGTGCGTCGCGCGCAGCACTTGAGCGTGAATTTCAAAGCAGCCAGCATATGGTTAGGCACAATATTGTTTACCACCGTGTTGCTGTTGTACCAAGGCAATTTCATAGCGCAATTGCATAGCATCCCCCTCGATGCGTGGTGGCTGCTATTGCTGATTGGATTGGTGTTGTGTGCCATTAGTTTTGTTTTGCAATATGGACTGACTTATATGCCCGCCAATCAGGCTATTGTTCTGTTTCTATCCGAGCTGGTATTTGCTGCCGTATCCGCGTATTTCTTGGCTGAGGAGGAAATGGGACTGCGGGAAGTGATCGGTGCAGTGTTGATTGTTTCGGCCAGTTTGCTGTCTGGAAAATGCACACCACTTCATGAAAAATAATTTTTTTGGGAAATTTTAATGAATAAGGCGAAATTTATTACCTTTGAAGGGGTAGACGGAGCAGGTAAAAGCACCCATCTGGCATGGTTTGCCGATGCATTGCGCAAACGCGGCAAGGAAGTGCTGGTAACGCGTGAACCGGGTGGCACTCCCTTGGGAGAATGTCTGCGTGACATTCTTCTAAATCAACCCATGCATGCAGAAACGGAGGCTCTTTTAATGTTCGCCGCTCGCTTGGAACATATCGAGCAGGTTATCAAGCCAGCTTTGCAACGGGGAGTCTGGGTGGTGTCCGACCGTTTCAGCGATGCCAGTTTTGCCTATCAGGGTGGGGGCAGGGGGGTGAAGGTGGAAAAGTTGGAACAATTGGAATGCTGGGTACATGAAAATTTTCAGCCGGATTTGACATTATTGTTTGACGTACCGGTTGAGGTGGCACGCCAACGACTGTCGAAGAATACAACGCTGGATCGCTTCGAGCAGGAAAAAGATAGTTTTTTCGAGAAGGTGAGGCAAGCTTATCTGGATCGCTGCAAGAAGAATCCAGATCGCTTCGCTTTGATTAATGCTGCAAAAACACCAGAGGAAGTTAAAGAAGATTTAGAGAAAGAAATCCTATCGCTTTGATAAAAATGTATATTTATAATTTTTTTTATCTGGTTGTGTATGTACTTCAGGAGCCATCAATTGCTCCCCCATGCTTGATTCCAAGCATTGAGTACTATGGAGGCCAAATCACCTGGGTATGCTTGCCTATTTCCGCGTAGTTCATGTATCTTACTGCAGATACTTTAAATTAAGGAGACTCAAATGCGTTATGTGATTGCAATCATCATGCTGTTTTGTGCGGCACAAGCATGGGCAGGAAATGTGGTCGTAAGCAATGCCTCGGCACGCGCCACGGCACCAGGACAAGAAAGTGCCGCAATACAGTTCACCATCACCAGTAAGACAGAAGCACGGTTGGTGACGATTGTCAGTCCGGTTGCTGGCTCAGTCGAGATTCACAGCATGACACATGATGACGGCATGATGAAAATGCATGCCCTTGAATTCCTGCCACTACCGGCAGGCAAGAAGGTCAGTCTGGGCTCGAGCGGTATGCATGTGATGTTGCTTGACCTCAAGAAACCGCTTAAAGCCGGTGAGAATGTGCCACTCACCATCACTGTGGAGTTCGCCGATAAGCACGAGGAGAAAATTAGTGTGAATGCCGAAGTTAAGTCACTCACTAGAAGCCGACATTAGTCATGAGCATCATATTTATAGACTTACAATGATACGTCATTGAATCAGTGCAAACTGTGCGTGTAATGGGCGGCTAAGTGCCGCCCATTTGTTTGTGCTGCAATGATGGCGGACTTCTGAGTTAAAATGCTCGCCTGTTTAGCGAAGGAAAATGTCATGTCACTTACCCCTACCACTGCCGTCCAGAAAGCGCGTACGCTGTCTGAGGCGTTACCATACATTCAACGGTTTTTTGATAAAACTATCGTAATTAAATATGGCGGCAATGCCATGACCGATCCCAAGTTGCAGGAAAGTTTTGCGAGCGACGTGGTGTTGCTTAAACTGGTCGGTATGAATCCGGTCGTCGTTCATGGCGGTGGGCCGCAAATCAATGACCTGCTTCAGCGCGTTGGTAAGCAAGGAGAGTTCATCCAAGGCATGCGTGTCACAGATGAAGAAACCATGGATGTGGTTGAAATGGTGCTGGGCAAAGTAAACAAGGATATTGTTAACTTGATTAACCGGCATGGTGGCAAGGCAGTGGGGCTGACTGGGCAGGATTCCTCGTTTATCCGTGCAGACAAGTTGCTACTGGAAAGCCGCGACGAGCCGGGCAAAATGTTGGACATCGGCTTAGTGGGAGAAATCAGTTTAATTGATCCGTCGATTATAACTTTCCTTGATTCCGGCGATTTTATTCCGGTCATCGCACCGATCGCTGTGGGGGCGGATGGAGAGACATTGAACGTTAACGCCGACGTAGTGGCGGGCAAGTTGGCAGAAGTGCTGAAAGCAGAAAAACTGGTGCTATTAACTAACACGCCGGGCGTGCTGGATCGGAGCGGCAAGCTGCTCACCGGTTTGACTCCGAAACAGATCGACGAACTGGTAGCAGATGATACGCTGTACGGCGGCATGTTACCGAAGATCAGTTCAGCGCTGGATGCTGCGCGTGGAGGGGTGAAATCGGTACACATTATTGATGGTCGCGTAGAACATGCGCTGTTGTTGGAAATTCTGACTGACGAAGGTGTGGGTACGCTGATTAAAAGTATATGAGTCGTATCGTCTGGATTTTTGATCTGGATAACACATTACACAACGCTGTGCCGCATATTTTTCCGCATATCAACCGCAGTATGACCGCTTACCTGCAACAGCATCTGAAGCTGGATAAGCAGACGGCGAACGACTTGAGAATGCATTACTGGCAACGTTATGGCGCGACCTTAAGTGGCATGATGCGGCACCATGCCACCGATCCCGATCATTTTCTGTGGCATACACACCAGTTTCCACAGTTACCGCAGATGGTTTTGTATGAAGCACGCTTGCGCCATGTATTGAAAAGATTGCCGGGCAAGAAATTGGTGTTTTCCAACGCACCGCAGCACTATGCTCATGCCGTGCTGCAATTGTTGCGTATTAATGATTTATTCGACGATGTGTTCGCTATTGAGCATGCGCGTTACCAACCCAAGCCACAGTTAGCAGGTTTTATTCGGCTGTTGCGCAAGCATCATCTGAACCCGGCGCGTTGCGTAATGGTGGAAGACAGTGCAGACAACTTGCAGGCCGCAAAACGCTTGGGGATGCTCACTGTGTGGGTGAGTACCACGTCTCGGTTGCCACCTTTTGTGGATGTGAAGATTCGTGATGTGATGAAGTTGCCGCGCATTTTACCGCGGCTGATTTGAAGAAGAATGACATGGACACCATGCCGATCAGATGTGAATTGCAGATAATTCAAATTGCCGCAGAAATGTTGGAGCAGCCTGAGCAAATCGCAGTAGTATAGGCAAGAGTCACTTTACGCGAGATCCGATGGATAGTGATTGCAGCAATGAACCATCCTGCTCGCAAATGATTGCTTTCTAAATTACAGGAGTTTCATCATGATATTGATTCTTTCGTCCAATACCAACCAGAAAAGCGCAGAATATCAACAGCTAATCGAGTATCTCACCGGTTTGGTTGGTGTCCAGATGCGCGTTCATGTTGAGCGCGGTACAGAACAGATATTAACTGAAATTTACCTCATCGGTAACACCAAGCCACTAGACATTAAGGAGATGCAAAACTTGCCCTGTGTCGAACGTGTGGTGCGCGTGTCGGAGGAATTTCGTATCCTTGGGCAGCATAAAGACGACTCAAGACCAACGTATTTCGATTATAAAGGCGTCCGCTTTGGCCAGGACACGCTTAATGTGTTTGCCGGACTTTGTGCAGTGGATAACGCCGAACATGTCGAAATTATGTTAAAGGCATTACGCGATAATGGACAGGTTTGTACACGCATGGGTGCCTACAAACCGCGCACCAGTCCCTATGCTTTCCAAGGGCATGGCAAGAATTGTTTACCTTTCGTGTTTGATCTGGCGGGCAAATACGGCATAAAAGTGATTGCAATGGAAATTACGCATGAGTCGCACCTCAACGAAATCCGTGCCGCATTGCAGCAGACCGGCAATCCCACCGGTGTGATGTTACAAATTGGCACGCGCAATACTCAGAATTTCGAACTGCTGAAAATCGTTGGACGTCAACAGGAATTCCCGGTGCTGCTTAAACGTGGTTTTGGCATCACGCTGGACGAATCACTCAACGCTGCCGAATATCTGGCGTCTGAAGGTAATCGCAATGTAGTGTTCGGCTTGCGTGGTATGAAGACCAATATGGGCGATCCTCACCGCAATCTTGTGGACTTTGCGCATGTGCCGGTGGTAAAGCGTCTGACCCGGATGCCTGTATGCATTGACCCATCTCATTCAGTCGGCACGCGCAGTGCCGCGCCCGATGGCATTCTCGATTTGATGCACATCACCGCGCAGGGGGTGATGGCTGGTGCCAATATGGTGCTGGTGGATTTCCATCCCGTTCCCTTAAAAGCACTGGTGGATGGGCCACAGGCATTATTGCTGAAAGAATTGCCACACTTTCTTGAGGATGTTCAAATTGCGCGCGACGCGTATCTGAAGCGTGTGGCATTGGCGCAACGTTTTGCGCAGTAAACGGAGGCCATCTATTTCAGCTAGGTTTGCTCCCTTCGCTTCATTACTTATCGCTTGCTGGAGATGAGTGCAAGAAGCGAGGCTGGAAGTAATTTTGTCACTGTAAAGTATGCTATTTTTTTCTGCCTGCTGCTCTTCTGTGCAATTTCGCAGGCTACCACGCCATTTTCGGTCACCGATGCCAGTGGTGCGCAAGTAGTATTTGCCACATCACCACAGCGCATCATATCTTTAGCGCCTAATCTTACCGAACTGGCTTATGCCGCAGGTATGGGCCGTCAAATGGTGGCGGTTACGGCATACAGCAACTATCCACAGCAAGCCAAACAACTGCCGCAAGTTGGCGATGCATTTCGCCTCGACTGGGAGCGTTTGGTCGCGTTAAAACCTGATCTGGTGCTTGCATGGGGTAGCGGCCTGTCATCGCGCGACCGCGCCACATTTGAAAAGCTGAAGTTGAGAGTGCTGGTGCTGGAACCGCGTCGTCTTGATGACATTCCCAGGGTATTGCGTTTGCTGGGACGTATCGCCGGTATGGAGGCAGTAGCTGAAGCTGCTGCGTACGACTTCGTGCAGCAGCTTGATACCTTGCGTCGGCAATATGCCGGACGCACTAAGGTGCGCGCCTATTTTCAAATTACCGTAACGCCGATGCTTACGGTGAACGATGCGCATATCATCAGTGACGTTCTGAATTTGTGTGGTGCACAGAACGTATTTGCCGCTGTGCCCTTGTTGACGCCTGCCATTTCGGACGAGGCACTGGTAAAAGAAAATCCACAGGTGATGCTGGCTGTCGCTGCCACGCGTGAACAGGAAGAAGAGACAAAAAAAATATGGCGCGGGTTGCCGTTGATTGCTGCCCGACAAGGTCAAATGGCTTTCATTCACCCCGACCTGATCAGCCGCTCCACGCCACGCATTCTGCTTGGTGCAAAGCGGATATGTGAACAGATAGAGTCAGCTCGGCACTAGTAGGTTTGAGCGTATTCGCTATGCAATGTGCCGCATGCTTTCAATTATTATTGGGCGAATTAAACTGAGTACCATTTTCGTCACGGCAATCACGATAGCTTTCGTTGGGTAGTCATGACTGTCGGGGGCTGACAGCTTCCTTGAATAGCACCATTACATAAAATAAAAGCATGGGCACTATATGCAATAAAGCGCGATTGATTGTAGTGTAGTCTTCCGCCCATGCTTGAACATGAGTAAAAAAGAAAACAACCGCGAGAAATGAAACAGCGGTGAGCAGTAGAACTGTCATGCTTCGAAAAGAGGGGGCAAGAAGCCGCGAAAAAGACAAAATAAGCGCCGTCGCTACCAGATACCAGAGCAGATGCCAGTTGTCCATCATTATCATATTTTGCCAAAACGGCTGCCAATCGGCCGCAAAGCGCAGATGCACGTGATAGCCAAACAAGTAAAAATCTTTTTCTCCAAGAGCAAACAAAGTTGCCGTGCCCGCAGCTGCAAGCACGGACATCCCCACTAACCCAGCGCGCGGCATGAACACAATCAATAACGCGGGAAGGAAAGTTAACGTCCATGCAATACCAGGTTGCTTTATTAAGATGCACCCTAAGCCAAACAGCAATGCCATGACCCCCTGCCAGAAATCGCGCTTCCTGGTCCAGTGGAAAAAAGCCATTGCTGCCAAGCCATAGAATGCTCCCATAAATAAATCCGCATAGCCTGCCAAAGCCACATGAACATCCAAAATGGGAAGTGAAAGCAGGAAATAGGTAAACATTAGAGCAAATAATGGTGATATCTGCCATTGCCTGGCCTGACCATAAAATGCCAAGCCTAAGGCGACCGCGCATAGTAGCCAGGGCAAGTTCATAAGAGCATCGTCCCATCTGCCCAAGCTGTAGCTCATCCATACTTGTATTAGCGGTATGGCTGGAGGGTAATGGGGAGCGGCATCAGTGTAAGCGCCTGCCAATTCGCCGCTCAGCCAAACGTCAGCGGGAACGAATGTCGCCAAGTGTCCAAGTTCATACCAAACGCGAGCCTTGGTTGCCCATTGCGACCAGGCATCCCAAGGAAACAGCGGACGCCATACAATCTCCAGCCCCAGCCCAGCCAGTCGCACCACAATTGCGGCCAGCACAACGGCATAGACGATTTTCCGCCACCCGGCCAAGCTGTGCCAATCTGCTCCGAATCGCCTGATTCGCCAAGGTTCTCTACGGCCAAGCCAAGCACCGGCAACTGTCAAAAATAATAGTGCCAGCCCAATACTGAAGAAGCCAAGGCGGATTGCCAGCGCATCCAGCAAACGCATCACAAGCGTGGTTAATAATAGTCCGCCCAGATAGCCATACCCTAGGAGCGTCGGCCATGTGATACCGTTGGCCTTGAACCAAGATGCACGCAACCACACTACCCCCAATAGCCAAGGCAAACACAAGCCAGCCACTAACGTAAGTAATTCCATTTAATACACCTTGAACAAAGCATTGCCTTCAGCCCAAAACAGCAAGTCGACTTTTAGAGATTGGTTATCACCCCACATTAATAATTGATGCGGACGATCATATTTCACGCCCTTTTTTGCGAACAGGGCAATATAGTCTCCAGTTTTGATCTGCGATGCCGGGGGTAGATCATTGCGGGCTAGAACGTTTTGAGGATAAAAATGGTAAGCCCCTTTTCTTCGCGAGTAGACGTCATCGGAAAAATACAGGATACGGCCAGTAGCAGTAGGCAGTTTTGCTTTCACACTTCTTGTGAAGTCAAACAAGGCGTTGTCTGCGACAGCAAGATGTTTGTCCTCCCAGGTTTTACCGGCAAATAGCTGGTGCGTCAGCTTTAGTTGCTGAAATAAATTCGCCTGCCAACGTGCATCCAGTATGAACCAGCCGAGCAAAACCATGCCCCATACCATGGCAATATTTAGGGGAACGACTTTTGCTAAGGCCAAGATTAAGCTCAAGATCAGTGCCAGCAATATAATCGCGGCGATGGCTAAAACAGAAGGGACATTTTTGTGGATGGCATCTCCGTCGACAAAGTTAATCGAAGTTGCCTGCCATTGGTCAAGCGCAAACCATTGCTTCACTATATTTGGTAGCGCTCCTGGCAAAGATGAAGACTCAAGTGAAACATCATTAACTAAAATCGGTGTAGCCAGTGTTCCCTTTACAATAATTGCCAAGTCTAAAATTTGGCCGCGCCAATTTTCATCTGTAGCCATCTCCAATGGCTCCAAGGTATTAGCCGCCCAAACAAGTGGACGCACATAAACTCGATTCTCTGCCGTGCGCCACAAAAACTCCATTTCAACGGCAGGTGTGACGCCTGAGACAGACCATCTAATGGCAGCATAATCCTTTGCCTGAAAAGCGGGTGGGGAAAGTGCAGCAACAGCAATACCCTGATTTGTTAGCTCTTTGATTACCAGCTTGTCCTGGTCGCTATAACCTTGGCCCTTACTCATGGTTAGCGCCGCGCCGTTCCAGCTTAATGGCTTGGTGCTACTCATCCATTTTCCTGGCCAATTGTAGTGAAGATAGACTAGTGACAAAATCAAAGCGCTTGCAAAAAATAGCAGAGGTGCAGCTAGCCAATCCTGGCGCAGGATTTTTTTATAGGGTGCGGAATGGGGTTCAAGTTGAATGGACATACCGTAATTTCTTTAATGAAAACACGACAAAGGTATTCTGTGTATATACAAAACTTAATACTCAATGCGCATTTTTGCCAGTGATCATCATAAAAGCCGTCATAAAAATAATTCGCAGGTCGAACCATAAAGACCAGTTATTAATGTAATACAGATCGTACTTTACTCGCATTTCCATTTTTTCGATCTCTCCCGTTTCACCTCGCCAGCCGTTAACCTGCGCCCACCCGGTAATGCCAGGCTTGACGTGATGCCGCATCATATAGGCGTCAATTTGCTGCTGGTAGAATTCGTCATGTACCACCGCGTGCGGGCGTGGTCCGACAATCGACATATCACCCTTTAACACATTAATAAATTGAGGTAATTCGTCCAGGCTTGTGCGTCGCAGAAAAGCTCCAAAGGTTGTAATGCGATGATCGCCGGGAATCGCTTGAGGCACTTCTGCAGTTGGTTCGGCATGATGCTTCATTGTGCGGAATTTCCAAACCCAGATACGTTCACCGTGCAATCCGCCACGTATCTGTTTGAAGAAAATGGGCCCCGGAGAACTAAGTTTGACCCCGATTATGATAAGCAACATGAGGGGGCTAGCTACCAACAAAATAAATGCCGCCAGAATTTTGTCCTCCACGGCTTTAACGATGCCCTGTACTCCAGATAAGGGTGATTCCAACAGATGAATGACCGGAAAACCCGCCACTTCGCCGATGGAATGGTTGAGCAAATGAACCCCGTAAATGTCTGGAACGAAGGTGACTTGCACCGGCAAGCGGCTTAAATGCGCTACCAGTGACTTGACCTGCTTATCCTGCTGCAACGGCAGAGCGATCCATACTTGATCAATACCGAGCTCCGCTACTTCTTGGGGCAGGCAATGCAGGCCACCACGAATCGGCACACCCTCTAACACTTGCCCCTGCATCTGAGTATCGTCATCATAAAACCCCACTACTTTCAAGCCTGTCCATGGTGAAGCGGCGAGGCGGTGGGCCACGTTACGCCCCAGCTTCCCTGCGCCGGCGATAGCGATAAATCGTAGATTAAAACCACGGCTGCGAAAAAAACGCAGTCCGACTCGCAATACCACCCTGAAAGCGACCAAAGAGACGAAACCCGCCACCGCCCACTGACCAATCCATATACGGGAAAAATAAGTACTTGATTTGGTTACAAACAACACAATGATCAACCCAGCGCAAACCACCGCCCAAGCGCTCGCCAATATTTGTATTTCTGCCCACAGACTTGCACCCCGATGGGGGCGATATATAGCGAAAAATGGAAACACTGCGAGGCAAAACAGGAACACACCGATTAGCACAAAAACGTAATTGCTCGGAAAATCCCAAGATCCGAACCTGATCGCGTAAAGCAACATTCCAGTGGCTACCACCACAAAAGGATCCAGGAAACGCTGGGCTAGTTCAAGAGTGCCAGCGTTTTCCTTGAGCAGGCTGCGCGAGTTCATGGCAACTACACCTCGTTCGACGTGGCTGTCGTCAGTGTCTGCTGGAATCGACCCCACTCATTTTCTACACACGTCATGAACTCTGCGCGAAATCTCTCTGGCGCAAAACGGCAGGCATTATTACGACAGTTAACGGGCAAAATACGAGCGGCTTCCTGTTCAAAAGAAATGATTGCTGCTTTAATGGCCGAGATAGATTGCTCTGCAAAAAATATGCCAGTTGGTTGTTCATCATCCAGGCCGCGAATGGTTTCCAGCACACCGCCCTTGCTATATGCAATCACTGGCGTACCACAAGCCTGAGCTTCTAATGGAGTAATGCCGAAATCCTCCTCTGCGGCAAACACAAATGCCTTGGCGCGCTGCATGTAATCGCGTAATACATCATCAGGCTTATATCCCAGCACTAATACATTTGGACCGGCTTTCGCTCTGACTTTCTGCATTTCCGGTCCGTCACCAATAATAATCAACTTTCGTTCCGGCATAGCTGTAAAAGTTTCCGCGATTAAATCAATTTTTTTGTAAGGCACCAAACGAGACGCTGTCAGATAAAAATCTTCCTTTTTTTCGTGTAGGGTAAATTTTGAAATTTCCACTGGCGGATAAATTACCGCCGCATCGCGGCGATAGGTTTTCCAAATTCGCCGTCTAATAAAATGTGAGTTTGCGATAAAGTAATCAACACCATTAGCCGTTCTCACATCCAAAATTCGCATTTTGTGCAGTAGCCATTTGGCGACCCACCCCTTTATGCTCTTGTCCAAACCCGAATCTCTCAAATATTGATGCTGCAAATCCCATGCATAACGCATAGGCGAATTTACATAACTTATATGAAGCTGATCCGGTCCTGTAATAACCCCTTTTGCGACAGCATGGCTACAAGAAATTACTAAATCATAGCCGGACAGATCGAACTGTTCGACAGCCAAAGGCATTAAGGATAAATACTGTCTGTATTTAGTTCTGGCGAAGGGCAAGTTTTGCACAAACGAAGTTGTCGCCTTTTTTCCTAGCAGAAAACCTCGTTCCCGGGAAGGGATAAAATCGACCACGCCATATAAATCAGCATTCGGATAGCATAGTAATATTTGTTCCAGAACACGCTCGGCCCCCGCATAGACTGTTAGCCAATCATGAATTACAGCCACTTTCATATTTTGCACTTTAATATTAGGCATCAAAAAGCGCCTTCATCCCTTCAAAAATAAGCATGTGAGGATAGTTTGGCATATGCTTTACAAGCCCTGTCATCACGCGTGGCCGATCCTGCGGCGAGCAGCATAAGGGCCGTATGGACAGTCTTGGTATTTAAATCGCCAAAACACAACACCTCTTGCTTGATGTTGAAACGGATGAAAATCTGGCAAAAATGAGACATGGTAAATAGATCTAATATTTAGACATACTGCCATTATAATTACATGCTTTGCTTATGGAGAACATTAGTGCGCGGCATAAGCGTTAACTTTAACCGAATTCGTGCTGTTTGCAGCAAGGATTTGTTGCCGTGGCTGGCGCAGCAAGCAGTCTGCATTACCTGTGTGCAGGAACTCAAAGCGCATCCGAATTCGAGCGCAGCATGGCCTGGAACGATCCCGTCATTGGCATTCATTGACAAATTGGAGGCGAATCCATCTCGTGCGCAAAGAATCAACAAGCCAAATCATTGGCAGAAGTGGAGTGCTTCGCGTGTCCACTACTAATAAGCCCCTCGCTTCGCTCTCCTCACATTCCCCTCATCAGGGAACCAACCCCCACGCAGCTCAACCCACATCTCTCGTGGCACTGGTCAGAAGCCTCTGGAGCAACCGCCAGCTCATCGCGCAAATGACCAAGCGTGAAGTGGTGGGTCGCTATAAAGGCTCCGCCATGGGCTTGGCTTGGTCCTTCTTCAACCCAGTGTTCATGCTGACCGTGTATACCTTTGTCTTCTCCGTAATCTTCAAGTCCCGCTGGGCCGTTGGGAACGAAGAGAGCAAAACCCAGTTTGCCGTGGTGCTGTTTGTCGGCATGATTGTTCATGGATTGTTTGCTGAGGTACTCAATCGCGTCCCGTCGCTCATTCTGTCTAACGTAAATTACGTCAAAAAAGTCGTGTTTCCGTTGGAAGTGCTGCCGGTCATTGCCATGGGGGCAGCACTCTTCCATAGCTTCATCAGCCTATGCGTGCTGCTCGTTGCTTTTGCCCTATTTAACGGTTATTTGCACTGGACGGCAGTTCTCGTCCCGTTTGTGCTGCTGCCTATAGTCATCCTCACGCTAGGCCTTGCATGGGTGCTTGCTTCTTTGGGCGTATTCCTGCGTGATGTGGGGCAAACCATCGGCATCGTCACCTCGGTAATGCTGTTTCTTTCCCCCATCTTTTACCCTGTAACTGCCCTACCGGAAGAATTCCGTCCCTGGATCATGGCCAACCCGCTCACTTTCATCATCGAGCAAGCGCGAGAAGTGCTGATCTGGGGACGCCTGCCTGACTGGGCGGGGTTGGGCGTGTACACCCTCGCCGCCACGGTAGTCGCTTGGGTAGGATATGCCTGGTTCCAAAAAACCAGAAAAGGGTTTGCAGATGTCCTTTGACCAATTGCTTTTCGCGGGCGAATTTCAAACGCGGGAGTTTAAGATCAACTTTGAAACGGATCGCCTGCTGGCCAACCTGGGACAATCAGCCATCAATAAATTGCTAAGCAATTTGCTGGAGCTGGGCAAAAAATTTTTTTTGTTGCACGCCAAACATGCCGGCTGCTTCAGTAGTAGATTACTTAGTTATGCATGAAAATGAGCAACCCTTAGTCAGTAAATACAGGCAGGTTTTGCCCGTTGAAGACGAGCTCCCGGCAGAACTTAAAAAGGGAACGGCTATGGCTGGCAGAACAAAAATGAAGTGAAGGAAAAAATGTCTTCTGAAATCGCCATTCGCGTCCAAAGCCTCAGCAAGTGCTATCAGATTTACGACACTCCGCGTGACAGGCTTAAACAATTCGTTTTGCCGCGCCTAAGAAGGATGATGGGAAAATCACCCAAGCAATATTTTGGCGAATTCTGGGCGCTCAAAGATATCTCCTTTGAAATAAAAAAAGGCGAAACCGTCGGTATCATCGGGCGTAATGGCAGCGGTAAATCCACCTTGCTGCAAATGATCTGCGGTATGCTCAACCCAACCAGTGGCGCTGTTCAAACCAACGGCCGAGTTGCCGCCCTGCTGGAGCTCGGTTCCGGCTTCAACCCCGAGTTCACAGGTCGGGAAAACGTGTATATGAATGCGGCCTTGCTAGGGCTTGGCCAAAAGGAAATTGACGCACGGTTTGATGATATTGCGGCATTCGCCGACATTGGTAATTTTATCGAACAACCCGTAAAGACATACTCCAGCGGCATGCTCGTTCGGCTAGCCTTTGCTGTAAACATAATTTCAGAGCCTGACATCATGATTGTTGACGAGGCTTTGGCGGTAGGAGATATGAATTTTCAGGCCAAGTGCATGACCGCACTCACTCGCATCCAGGAAAGCGGTTCTACTATTTTGTTTGTCAGCCATGATGTAGGCGCAGTAAAAAGTTTGTGTTCGCGGGGGCTTTATCTTGAACACGGCATACTTAAGGCCATCGGAAAGGCGTCAGATGTGGCAGAGCAATACATCCGAACGATGCGAGAAGAAATGAATGCAGAAATTCGCCAATTCAGTCGTGTATCGTCTGAATTTAAGACGGAACAAAAAAAAATAGAAGAAGAAAATGTGCAAACCTTGGAGAAAGACAGCACAATTTTGAAGCGATCGGATGAGTTTGACAAACGGGTAGCTGCATTTCGGTATGGCTCTGGGGGTGCAAGAATTACCTACGTTGAACTACTCAATATGAGTAATGAGCCGATATGGTTGTTGGATTTCAACCAAGAAGTAAAGATTCGAATTTATGTTGAATCATCGTCAGAGCAAAGTATTTCGGTCAATTTCAATATTTGTGATGATAAAAAGGGGAATCTAACAGGATGTGGATTTGCTCAAGTTGAACAGGAGTTTCTGACGACAGAAATTGGTGGGCAATATTTGGTCGATTACACTCTTCGACTACCACTACAAGAAGGCAGCTATTCACTTCGAACACAGATCACAGCACCTATAGTGCGCGGTGAGACGGCAGAGTTTGTGGATGTAATCGAGAATGCGGTGGTTTTTCAGATGGAACGGTGGAAAAGAGGCAGGATTTGGTCAAAAATTCATTTGTTTCCAACGTTAAACTTGAAGAGACTGACCGAAAATGTTAACTAAGAGTAAAAATTTTATTTCAGCTACTCGTCTAGATAGCTTTCCAGATTTTATGATAGTTGGTGCGCAGAAAGCAGGAACAACAGCGCTTTATGAATACCTGTCTAAACATCCGCAAATTCAATCAACAACAGAAAAGGAGCTTCATTATTTCAACTGTGAAGCTCGGTACAAAATGGGCATCAAGTTCTATCAAGCACTATTTCAATTGGGTGCAAATTCAAAATTGACATTTGATGCATCACCAGGCTATCTGAACAATGCTAATGCCCCGAAAAGAATTTATGCACACAATCCCAAAGTCAAGATCATCATATTGCTTCGTGATCCAGTTGAGAGGGCGTATGCAGCTTGGAATATGTATAGAAAAATGTATTTGAGGAACCGGAACTGGTTCTTTGACGAGTGGGTTTCTTTTTGCGGGGACACCTGCTTCAGTATATTGCGAAGGCAGGACGATCGCATATTCAACTTTTCGCAATACGTAATTGATGAAATTGAGCTTCAGGATATCAATAATTCATCTGCCATTCTGGAGGCGCCAATTCTTTCTCATGGATATTATCATGATCAAATTCAGAGATATTTATCCATCTTCAACGAAAGCCAGATTCTGATTTTTGAAAACTTAGAAATGCGAAGAAATACAGTCAGGTGTCTTCAAAAAATAGAGACTTTTTTGGATGTTTCAGGTTGTGATTGGGAAAATATGAATCTCGCGCCGGTCTTTGAAGGTGAATATTGTGATCCAATTGATGTAACTGACAAGCGTTTTTTGTACGATTATTATGATTCAAGCAATGAGCGACTTTTTGAACTCCTTGGCAAGCGTTACGCGTGGAGTGCTGAATGATACCCGTAACTCGAACTTTTTTACCAGATATAGAGGAATACACTGTTTATCTAGATAAAATTTGGCAAGCAGGCCATATCACCAACAATGGACCGCTATGCCGTCAGTTGGCTGATGAAATCGCTCTCTATCTTAGGGTTCCCAATCTAGAGTTGGTGACTAACGGCACACTTGCGCTCCAGATTGCCATCAAGGTGCTAGACATTAAGGATGAGATCATCACCACACCATACAGCTATGTCGCCACAACAAATTCTATCTTGTGGGAAGGCTGCGAGCCAGTTTTCGTTGACATTGAGCCGCAAACCTTCTGCATTAACCCTGATCTGATCGAGGCGGCTATCACCGAAAAAACCTCTGCGATTCTGGCCACACATGTTTATGGCTATCCGTGTGACGTGGCAAGAATTCAAAAAATTGCAGACAAGTACAAGCTCAAAGTCATTTATGATGCGGCTCACGCCTTTGGGGTGAAGCTTTTTGGCGAGTCGATTTTGCAGCATGGAGATTGTTCCACTTTGAGTTTCCATGCCACCAAGTTATTTCACACTGCCGAGGGGGGCGCAGTAGTGAGCAAAGACGCCGAAGTCGGCAAACGTGTCTTTCTGATGAAGAAGTTCGGTCACATCGGCGAAGATGAGTATCTCGACATCGGTATTAACGCAAAAATGTCGGAATTGCATGCTGCAATAGGCCTTTGTGTCTTGCCGAAGGTGAGTGACATCATAGCCTCTCGGAAAGAGTGTTCAGGCTGGTATGGAGAACAACTCGAAGGCAGCTTGTTACAATGGCCCATTTCTCCAGTTGGCCTCGAATACAACTATGGTTACTATCCGGTCATTTTTTCGTCTCATGATGTCATGATGAAAGTGCGGCAGACACTCATGGATAACGGCATCGGCCCACGGCGATATTTTTACCCATCGCTGAACACTTTGCCCTTCTTGAAGCCGGAACTAAAACGCATCTGTCCGATGTCAGAGAATATTTCTTCGCGTGTGCTTTGTCTGCCCTTGTATGTTGGGTTAAGTATGGCAGATGTTGGTGTTATTTGTGGAATCATCAGACACACCCTGCAAGGCGGAGTAAAGCTGTAATGAAGCTGGCTATCATGCAGCCTTATTTTTTCCCCTATATTGGCTACTGGCAATTGATAAATGCCGTGGACCGCTTCGTGTTATTTGATGACGCCCAATATATGAGACATGGCTGGGTCAACAGGAACCGGATACTAAAACCTGGTGGCGGTTGGCAATATATTTTGGTGCCGCTTAAAAAACATGATATGACAGAGTCAATCAAGAATGTACAAGCGCATCCGGATAAAAAATGGGAAGAATTGATCATCGGACAATTGGCGCATTACAAAAAAAAAGCACGATATTTTGATGAAACTAATGAGATGGTAAGCGAGATTCTCTTTAGTAATAATGAACAAAGTATTGCTGCTATTAACTTTGCCACAATAAAAAAATTATGCGCGTATTTAGATATCAAGAAGGAAATCATTGTTTCATCCGAGCAGAATCTCGATTATGCGGATGTCAACGATGCAGGAGAATGGGCGCTTCGGATTGCTGAACAAATGGGGGTGTCTGAATATATCAACCCTGCGGCTGGAGCAGATTTGTTTAGTCAGGTGAAATTTTCATCCAGCAACATTAAACTTTCCTTTTTAAAATCACAAGAAATTGTTTATTCTCAACGAGGTATTTTTGAACCGTCCTTGTCGATCATCGATGTATTGATGTTCAATGGCATTGAGGGCACAAGTCGACTTTTGAAAAATTACTCCGTTGAAACGGTTGATAAATGAACAGCTACTGGAAAAATCATTACGATTCTATTTGTAAACAATTTGATGGTTCATTATTGACGCAGGTGGGTAAAACCGTAAATGGCCGAGAAATACCCGAACTCCAAGTAAAGTTGATAGTTGAAAATATAGTCAACGTGTTACGGTTAAGTACAAAAGACTATGTTGTCGATTTGTGTTGTGGGAATGGACTTATAACTAGGCAGTTTGCACCGCTTGTAAAGGATGTTGTAGGTATGGATTTTACATCTGGCCTAATAGATGCAGCGAAGCGATATAGCAGTTTCCATAATATTGAATATGTTAATTCTGATGTATTACGCCCCGATCCTAAATATTTTTCAGGATTAAAGAAAATTGTAATGTATGAAGCTCTGCAACATTTTTCTGAACAGCAATTTGGCATCCTGTTGGATGAGTTAGAAAGTTTGGCAGCAGGATCATTAGTTTTCTTTGGAAGTATCCCAAATAAAGAAAAATTGAGCGCGTATTATGATACCGAAGAGAAATTCACGTTTTACTTGCGGAGTGAGCGCGAGGGCAAACCACATATGGGTCGGTGGTGGGAAATGGAGGAAATTGAGCGGATTGTTTCAGGACGCAGTTTTAAGACAACATTTTTACCCCAGGTAACGTCGTTGTACACAGCATATTATCGATTTGGCGTTCTCCTTGAAAAATACCAATGAAGAAAATTGGTATATTTGGTACTCCTCGCTCCGGTACATCATGGCTCGGGCATATTTTCAACAGCCATCCTGACGTAGCGCTAAGATTTCAGCCGCTTTTTTCATATGGACATAAAGGTAGATTGACCGCGTACTCATCTACAGAAGATATCCAGACTTTTTTTGAAGAAATTCTTTATACCCAAGATGCTTTCGCGACGATGACATCTGAGACGCAAAAGGATTATCCGGTATTTCAAAAAACTGCGCGGCCTACTCATATTGTTTTTAAAGAAACGCGATATCTTCATATCATTGAGAACATACTTGCTCAGTGTAGTGACGTTAAAATCATTGGAATTATCAGAAATCCGCTGGCAGTGCTTGCTTCCTGGGTTTCGGCACCAAATGAATTTAATTCGGCGTGGGATATTAACAGGGAGTGGCGAGGAGCCCCAAGCAAGAATTTGAATAAGCCGGAAGAGTTTTTCGGTTTTGACAAATGGAAGGAATCTGCTGAGGCATTTCTTCGTTTTAAATGCCAATTCCCTCAGCGATTTATATTGGTACGCTATGACGAATTGAATAGAGCGCCACTTGAGACAACTAGAAAGTTATTTGATTTTTGTGGATTAGAAATTTGTGATCAGGTAGAAGACTTCCTCAGCGAATGTAAATCAAGGCATGATTCCGATCCATATTCGGTTTTTCGCGCCAAGGCGAGCGATGATCGTTGGCAAGGTGTATTGCCCGATGAAATTGCGAAACAAATTATGCTAGAACTTAAAAACACTTCGTTGGATATTTTTCCTCAGGGTGGCAAGAATGCCTAAAATCTCTGTCATTCTGACATCGTTCAATCATGAGAAATACCTTCACGAAGCGATTGATAGCGTCCTCAATCAGACCTTCACCGATTACGAGCTGATTATTTGGGACGATGCTTCCTCTGATGGTTCTTGGGCAGTCATCAATAGCTATTCAGATTCACGTATTAAGGCATTTCGAAATGAAGCGACGAAGAGAGGGATTTACGGAATAAACAAAGCTATCTCCGAGGTGGCTACAGGTGAATACATCGCCATTCATCATTCAGACGATATATGGGAACTCGATAAGCTGGAAAAGCAAGTTGCCTACTTGGATAATCATTGTGAAATTGGCGCGGTTTTTACATGGGCGCAAATAATCGACGAGAACGGCGCCAAGTTGGAAAACAATTGGTTTGAACAGGAAAATAAAACCCAATGGCAGTGGCTAAATCAGCTTTTTCATGAGAAAAATCATTTAAATCATCCTAGTGTTTTGATTAGGAGAGAGTGCTACCAAGATGTGGGGATGTACCGTTATGGCCTGGCACAGACGGGTGATGCCGAAATGTGGAGTAGGATTTTAATAAAATTTCCCATACACGTTATTCAAGAGAAGCTAACAAGTCATCGATTATTTTCGGACAAGTCGAATACCAGTGGTTCTAGAATAGAAGTTTCCATCAGGGCGAACAACGAATGGAATGTGTTGAGGGAGAACTATCTTTCGATTTCAAATATCGAAGATATAGTTGCGACATTTCCCAGTCTCCAACGTTTTAGAAATACTGAAGGCGCTGACAATGTGTTTTTGCTAGCGATGGCTTGCTTGTATGAATGTCGGCAAAAAAGTGCATGGAATTTTGGTTTAAAATTGCTGTTCGACTTGTTCCATGACGAAACACGTAGAAACAAAATATTAGAGGTTTATTCTTTCTCTTATATGGATTTCATCAGATTGACCGATAAGTTTGATGTTTATGAGCTGCGTTCAGTAGTCGACTTGGAAGGGCAAGTCACCAACCTCAACCAAGCTGTGGCTAAACGTGACGAACAGATCGCTAGTAATAACCAAGCTGTGGCTGAGGAAATCCTCCGGTTAAGTTCGGTTGTGCTAGCCAAGGATGGCGCAATCGAGGTTCAAACTAAAGAAATTCGGCAACTTTCTTCTATGCTCAAAGATACCTGGCATGAAGTCGCGCAACATGCAGAGGAAATCAACTCTCTGAGATTATTGTTAGTTCAGCGAGACCAGTCGGTTGAGACACTGAATAATTTGCGAAGGCACATGGAAGAAGTACTTGCCAATGTCAAAGAGGAACGCTTACGTGCAGAAGCCGAGTTACAGGCAATTCGACGAACCAAATGGTTTAGGTTGCGGGACGCAATACTCCATCAACCATGGGGGGGCAGAAAAATTGCCCGTGTTGGGTACTTGGCTGGCGCGATGGCAATTCCTCCACTGATTCGCTCAAGACTTTCCCCGTTAGTGTTCCGAATTAGAGCACGGCTCAATGCCTCGCGGCATGTGCTTCTGTCAAACACCAATGAAAGCGGCGCCTATCTGGTTCGGCGACTAGCACCTGCCATACCCAACCGCCCGCATGTGGTACATATTATTGCAAACTTTATGACCGGCGGATCCACGCGTCTTGTTGTTGACTTGATCGAGTACCTTGGCGCTCATTATGCGCAAAGTGTAGTAACGAGCTACATTCCTACACCACCTGCATACATTGGTGTTGATATTACGGAGTTTCGTTTCCCTGAAAATGAACAACTATTTATTGACCATTTTTCACAACTGAAACCCGATCTACTTCACGTTCATTACTGGGGGGATTGCGATGAGCCATGGTACGAGAAAGCAATCGCTGCAGCTGAGCATCTCGGCATCCCCATAGTCGAGAACATCAACACACCTGTAACACCATATATTTCTGATGCCGTTCGGCGCTACGTCTACGTCAGCGATTATGTTCGACATGTGTTTGGTCAGAATCACCCCTCGCATATCACGGTATACCCCGGATCGGACTTCTCACACTTTGACCGAAAATCAGGCGAGCGCCCGGCTGATGATTGTATTGGGATGGTATATCGAATGGAACGTGACAAGCTCAATGAAAGCGCCATTGTTCCATTTATCAAGGCTGTTCAAAAGCGCCCTCAAACACGTGTGCTGATCGTGGGAGGGGGGAACCTGCTTGAGTCCTTCCGTAACGCGGTTGCAAAGGCGGGACTGAATGAGAGTTTCGAATTTACAGGATATGTCAGTTATGATGCGTTGCCGGATCTCTATCGCCGAATGTCAGTTTTTGTAGCACCGGTCTGGAAAGAGAGTTTTGGCCAAGTTAGCGCATTCGCGATGAACATGCAAATACCGGTAGTGGGCTACGACATCGGCGCTATCGGTGAAATAGTGGACAATAAGGCGCTTCTGGCAGAACCTGAGAACCCTGAAATGTTGTCTGATATTATTGTGCGACTGCTTGAATCACCAGCAGAACGCGAAAAGCTCGGCGAGCTTCAACGATGTCGTGCCCAAGACTATTTTTCAGTGCAAGCTATGATCAAGGCATACAGCGCCATTTACCAAGAGATGATGGCTGAGCAAACTTCAAAAATATATGAACGAGTTGCGTGATGAATATCATCGAACGTACTGAAAACCCGCTGACTAGTGGTACTTCAGTAACCGATGGGCTGATGATTAGCAGCATAAAAAAGTTGTCCCGAGAAAAGCACGGAAAATTACATTTTGTTGTTGTATACCCCGAAATAAACAGCCCCGCTCTTTGGGGCGGGGTATTGAGATGAATTGCTCGAAAATCACAGATTTTTATTGCGATGTTGTCTATTCGTCGCAAGCGGCTGGGAATTTACCCGCAGAGATTAAAACCTTGCGGCACGATTATCAAGAAGTATTAATGAGAATATTCCAGAATGAAAATCGTTTTTTTTGTCCATTGCTTTTTCCCTGACCATTTCTATGGTACAGAAACCTATACTCTAGATTTGGCTCGTTACTATAAGGCCAGTGGACATAATGTAACTGTCATTTCCGCAATTTTTCAGGGTGAGCCGCAGGCTGTAGACTTGGTGACGAAATACGAATATCAAGGTGTTTCTGTAGTCTGCATCGACAAAAACCGGCTGCCACATTCTCGCGTCAAAGAAACCTATTACCAGCCCGAGATGAGGAGTGTGCTGGAAAAAGTGCTGCGTGATCTGCGACCTGATCTGGTTCATGTTACCCATCTCATCAACCATACGTCCGCCTTGTTGGAGGTAACCAAGCAACTGGGTATCCCCACTTACGCCACATTTACCGATTTTTTCGGCTTCTGTCTTAACAATAAACTTGAGGCCGCTGATGGCGAGCTTTGCGGGGGGCCATCACCATCGCGTACCAACTGTTTGGCTTGCTATCTAAAGGATGCATCACGTAGTGCTCATGCAAACTCATGGATGCGGTGGGCAACTACGTCCTTTTCCGCACAGTTAATTGCTACGGGGGCCAACTGGGCTAGGCGACTGCCGACATTGAAAGGTGGCCCAATTGACGGACTTGTTGAAGACATCCTGCAACGACCGGATTTGCTTTCTGGTCTGTATAACGGAAGCTACATTGGGGCTGTTGCACCTACTCGATTTTTAAAAAAAGCTTACGCAAACAATGGAATAAATGTGCCGATCCATGACATCTGGTTTGGGGTTGATATTGATCGCAGTCAGAAACCAAAAAGAGGCAAGGGACACAAACCAATAATTGGCTTCATCGGCCAGATTGCTCCCCATAAAGGCACCGATCTCCTTATCAAAGCATTCAAGCGCCTGCCGCGCAATCATGCTGAACTTCGTATTTATGGGCCATCTGACCAAGACCCAAGCTATATGAGTAGCCTGAAGGTGCTAGCGACAGGGCACGATATTCATTTCATGGGTACTTTTCCTAAAGACGCCATGGCCGATGTTCTGCGTGACATGGATCTCCTCGTCATTCCATCTCGCTGGTATGAGAATAGTCCCTTAGTTTTGCTGAATGCTCTCGCCACTCATACACCTGTATTGGTTTCGGATGTTGCTGGTATGACGGAGTTTCTTGAATCGGGCCGCAACGGATACGCCTTCGAGCGGGGAAATGTTGATCACCTTGAGCAATATCTCAGTGAGCTAGTCAATAATCCTGAGAACCTCTATTCTCTAGCAACCAAAACAGAGTATGAGAGAACTCCAAATATAATGGCAGAAGAAACACTGGCGATTTACGAACAACATTTTTAAGTGGCACCGGATAGAAAATAGAAAGGCATGGTATGAAAAAAGTGAAATACCTGATTCTCGGGGGGGGGCCGAGCGGGCTAGCTCTGGCACATTCCCTAATTGATAGAGGGGTGCCGCAAAATCAGGTAGTGCTGCTTGAAAAAGAGTCCACGGTTGGAGGCCTTTGTCGCTCGGAACAGGTGGATGGCTCGCCACTCGATATTGGCGGAGGTCATTTCTTGGACGTTCGCAAGACCGAAGTCCTGGATTTTCTTTTCAGATTTATGCCCAGGGAAGAGTGGAGCAGCTTTGATCGCATCTCCAAAATTCGTCTTCGTGGGCAGGAAATCGATCATCCACTTGAGTCCAATTTGTGGCAATTCAGTAAATCAGATCAAGTTGATTATCTTGAATCTATTGCCCGTGCGGGTTGTATTCGCGGGGAACTGATGCCTGAAAAGTTTGCAGACTGGGTAACCTGGAAACTCGGTGATCGCATCGCAGAAGAATACATGCTTCCCTATAACCGCAAGATATGGTCGATGGATCCCGCCATGCTTGGCACCTACTGGCTCCATAAACTGCCTGACGTATCATTTAGAGAAACACTCCGAAGTTGTTTAGAAGGCCGTCCTTTTGGTGCACTGCCAGCGCATGGAACTTTCCTTTATCCGAAAAACCACGGATACGGTGAAGTTTGGCGGAGGATGGGAGATGCCTTGGGAGACAGTCTTGTAATCAATTGTCCGGTTCAATCGATTGATTTGGCAACGCACACGGTTAATGGTCACTGGCAAGCGGAATCGATCATTTCAACCATCCCATGGACACTCTGGCCGGGATTCTGCGATATTCCGCGCGAAGTTTTACAATCAATCAAGCAGTTGAGCGTAGTTGCAATTGATGTTGAATATGTGCCGGATACCATGAATAACCCGTCACACTGGATATACGAGCCAGACGAAGCTATTCCTCATCATCGCTACTTGCTGCGGTCGAACTTTTGCACGAATGCGCGAGGGTACTGGACTGAAACCAACGCTTTACGTTCTCGCCCAACGACAGGCTTTCGCCACCATAATGAATTCGCTTATCCAGTAAATACCCTCGGTAAACCGAAAGCAGTCGCCCATGTGCTTGCATGGGCCGCAGGACATGGCGTTTTAGGCATCGGCCGCTGGGGAAAATGGGAGCACATGAATTCAGACATCGCCGTTGCGGAAGCCATGGGTGAAGCTGCCCGCATTACTTCTGAAATAACTAATAAATGAAAATATCGTTGTGCTTGATTGTCTGGAATGAGCTCCAGGGTTGCATGCTGGATGTGCCTAAACTTCCACGGGACGCGTTTGACGAAATTTATGCTGTTGATGGTGGCAGCACAGATGGAACGGTCGAATATTTGCAGTCGCAAGGCATCACTGTACACCGTCAACCAAAACGAGGATTGAATGCGGCCTATGTGCATGCAAATGATGTCTCTAATTGCGATGCCGTGGTTGTTTTCTTCCCTAAAACTACCACGCCAACCGAAGATCTCAGAAAATTTCGCCCCCTGTTTGAACAGGGCAATGAACTTATCGTTGCCAGCCGACAAATCGCTGGTGCTATCAATGAGGAAGACGCGGGGCTCTGGCGTCCCCGTAAATGGGCGGTGCGGGGGTTGGCATTGCTTGCCGCAGTTATGTGGCACAAAGAAGGTTGCTGGGTCAGGGATGTACTCCACGGCTTTAAAGGCTGGAAACGCAGCGCTTTTTCGCGCATGAAAATTCTCGACTACGGATTGTCGATTGATATAGAAATGGTTGTGCGCGCATATAAATTGAGAATCAAGCGTACAGAGTTCCCTACCACAGAAACAGCGAGAAACTACGGTGAGACGCATTTTAAGATATGGCCCACCGGGAAACGTCTGCTGGGATATCTCTGGTATGAGATTCGCCGCAATGACTAATCAGTCTGCCACTCTGGCCGTTGTTAGACCACTCTGGGCCAGGGTTCTGACTTCGGGCTGGACGAAAGCAATGCTTGCTGCAGCCGTCATCTATGCACTCGTGGCTTTCAATCGAATCGACTGGACTGTGTTTGCAGGAGTGGCGGAAAACTGGACTTGGTTGGTGCTGGCATTTGTCCTGATGCTGCCACCCTACGTTATTGTGTCATACCGCTTCTGGCTGGTTCTGCGCAACCAGGGAATTGTCACTCCATTCGCCACCGCGGTGCGTTGGACGATGATCGGTTCCTTCTTTGATATTGCGATGCCAAGTAATTCAGGCGGGGACGTGGTCAAGGCAGCGTACATCGTACGTCATGTTGGCCCGGGTCTACGTACCAAAGGAGTCATGGCGGTTGCCTTCGATCGTGTGCTCGGCTTGTTAGGTTTGTTTCTTCTTGCCGGCATAACCAGCATAGTCGGGTGGAAGGTTGTTCTGTCAATTAATAGCGGCGGGCATCTACTGATTTTTCTCATAACTGTGTGCCTGGGTACGCTGATTTTTTTTCGAATCGTTGGTTCGCGGCGCCTGTGTAATAGCCAGAGGCTGCGCACTTTTCTGGAGCGACTTCCTGCCGGTCATCGTATTTACAACCTGATTCAGTGTTTTAATGCTCTGCGGGAGAAACCCCGTGATCTCATAGCAGTTCTTGCATTATCAGTTTTGAACCATATTTGCTGGTGTGCGGCTCTTTTGTGTATCACTTATGCATTTGCTCAGTCACCGCAGCTGATTCTTGGTTTTGTTGTTTTCCCTCTTGCCATATTCAGTAATGTCTTTGGCTTTGCTGGCGGTTTTGGTGTTGGCACAGCGGCATTTGATGTGATTTTTTTGCGGCTGCTAGATATTCATGTCGGAGCAGCAATTGGTTTATCTTTTCAAATATTATGTGTTTTATCGAGATTGACAGGGCTGCCGTTCTACCTGGTTGGGCGTGAGAAGAATCTCGGGAATTTTACTTCTAACTTACCGATAAATGAGCGGATATGATTAAGAAAGACTTTACGAATATTAAGAATGAAAGCCACAGTCACAAACTTTTTCTTTACTCCATATTGGCAATTTGCTTTCTCAAACTTGTTCTGGTTGGAACGAATGAGATAATTTCCATCCCAAATGATTCGGTCAATTACGTTCGCCAGTCGCTTGACTCTCTTCGCGAGCTCGGCGCACCTGCAGGCTATCCATATTGGCTAGCGTTAAGCGCCAGCTTGGGTTTGCCGCAAAGGGTGGCTATTGAGATTCTGTACCTGTTCGCGTCAGCGACCGTGGCTTTTAGTTTGGCACGAGTGATAGGTAGATTCTTTGCGCTGATACTGCTTGGAATACTTATCTTTCTTCCGGCCACTTTTTTTCTTTTTGACCACGCTCTAAGTGACGGTTTTTTTTCCTGTCTGACACTTATTGCACTTGCGCTTTCCATCGCAGCCTTACTTGACTCAGATTCTTCAAAGCTTTTATTCTGGATGCGGTTGCTAATGCTTGCGTTTGTACTTGGTTGGATGCTGATTACCAGAAACGAAGATTATTTGGTGATTGGATGGATTATCTGGTTCGTCGTATGTCGTTTCTTTATTCAGAAACCAAATAGGCAGCTAAAGCAGGTGATTCTTGAGGCGTCATTTTGCTCGACTGTATTAATGCTCGGTGCGTTCTCTGTCGCAGGCAGCGTTTCGACCTTCCACTTTATTACCAAGGGTGTATTTGCACGAACTATTATGACGCTTCCTTCTCATATGGACTTGTTGCTGAAGCTGGCCTCTATCGAGACTAAAGCTCTATCAATCAACCGGGTACCCATCACTAAGGCCCAAAGAGAAAGCGCCTACCTTGCCAGCCCCACTCTGAAACGATTGCGGGAGCATATTGAAGACCCAAATAATATGTACCAAATCGCAAGTTTACGGGCAGGCTTTCCTGTGGGTGAAATCGGCGCAGGTTGGGTCTGGCATGTGTTTAACGATGCCGCGTTTAAAGAACTACCCAATAAAACGTTGAAGGACTTGAATGAATTTTATTTCAATACTAATCTTGAGCTAAGACAGTCATTTGAGCGTGGGATCCTCAATAAAGGGTTTGTGATTCACCCATTGCTTGGAGGTAATGTAAATGGTCTCCTGAGCCGTTTATCGGATAGCTCAAACGCAGTTTATAGAGGCTTATTTAAGTCGTACAGGTATAAGCCTGATAGCAACTTTGAGTCTAGTCTTTTCGATTTAGCCTGTTTACGACGTACATCTCTTATTAGTACGTCAGTTTATAGCGGTCAAGTGCAGGGATGGGCTATAGCAGATCGCGGTGCTGATGCTATTGCAAGCGCAGAGGTTGGCGTTTATGAGGCAAAGATGGGCATAGCCAGCACGCGTTGGTTCACAACGAATCAGATTGCCCGACCCGATGTCATTCAAGGATTTACTGCTGAAGGACTTACTGATCCAGAAGTTTTTGGATTCCATGTAATATTGCCCAAAGTTCCGGGAGATACAATAGTCATGCGCTACTTCTTATCGGATAATTCACACCTTATAACTCCTCCTTTAGTCGTCAATAAGGTATCACATATTGAGCGGGGTTCGGCAGGTAGAGTTCTTATCCAAGGCATTGACTCTAATGGTAGAAGCGAGTTGGCTACTCCGCAAAATATCAGACAAAAGTCACAAAAATGGTTGGCGGATGCATTTGAAAAGATATCTCCTGCTTTGTTGTCTGTAATCTTCGTACTGGCAATAATCTCTGGCGTTTTGCAGAAGAGAATTGTTGGGCGTGAACAGGCAGAAACTCTGTTATTAGCAGTATCAGTACTTATTGCAGGCTTGTTGATACAGAGATTTTTATTTTATACCTTGGTTGATGCCGTGGGATGGGATGTTGAAGTACGCTATCTTACTTCCGCGTTGGTTCTCATGGTTGTCTTATCTGGAGTATTGGTTAGCTATTCCTTCCACACCTACCATCGATGTATTGCTATTTTGTTCCAACGAAACTAGCAGTCCTCGACCAAAGTATTTAAGGAATAATTCTCCATAGCTTGGATCATTAAATTTAAGCGGAGTTATCTAGCAGTCTGTCGGACTTAAAGAATCTTAGCGAAAATTGAGCTGAACGAGGGTAGATTTTGCGAGCTTTCGCCTTACGGCGAAATTCCTGCTAACCCAACTTGATGATTTTGCAGGGTAATAGTTGTTCTTTTGCCCAAAGAAGCGGCGAAATATACACCGCTCCGCTCAATTTGCAGCCGATTTCCTTTAAGTCCGACAGGCTGCTAGTTATTCAATAGGTCAATGAATGAAGTTTTTTTTAAACGATAATCCGATTAAAAACGGCACGAGCCACTTACTAGTGTTGTTTATTATTTTGTCTTGTTGCATTCGACTAATGCTTGGTGGAGATCGCGATATTCTTGCGCTCAATCAGCCGTATGATGATTATTGGTTTGTGTCTAGAGCCTTGCAATGGATATACGGTGGCAATTACAGTCACATGGCATTCGCCCAGCTGCCCGTTTACTCCATGTGGTTGAAGGGAGTGTCTCTTCTTGGAATTTCAGCACGATTGGCTATTGATTTGGCGTGGATAATCTCTAGCGTATATCTCGGATATTCCGTTGCACGGTTTTTGAAATCTGTATGGCCGGGCGTTGTTATTTATATTTTCCTGATATTTCACCCGTATAGTTTCGTTTTGTTTGACCGGGCTTTGTCCGAGAACTTAATGGCCGTATTATCTGCGCTGTCGCTGGCTGGATACATTGAGCTCTGGAATTTACGAAACGTGCCGAATATTCGTAATTTGCGGCGCATCTGTGTGGTAATTGCTATAGCTCTGGCTTTCGCTGGGGCTTATCACATTCGTAAGGAGGGGGTTGTCCTACTCCCCGCGTTATTCCTTCTTGCTCTTCTGTCGGCATTTAAGCGAAATGTTTTTTGGGGTGGAATGTCTAAATTCCGTTTAGGATATCCTTTAATAGTAGCTCCACTTGTTGCAACAATATTTTTGGGGATGGTTTTGGCCGGGGCCAATTACTTACGCTGGGGCGTATTCGCTCGCTATGAACTTGCGGCGCCGGGGTATACCCGTGCTGTCAACGCCCTGAATGCGGTAGACCCAACAGGTTCGACGCCCAAGTATGTTACGGTAACGGCGCAGACAAGAGCAAAGGCCTATGCTCAAAGTCTCACCTTCTCTGAACTCAAGCCGTATCTGGATGGACCGATGGGCCAAGAAGTCGCAAGATATTCCTCCACTTTTTCTGGTGTGCCCGGCGAGATTGCAAACGGGTGGTTTTATTGGACGATTCGTGATGCAGCGGCGGCGGCTGGCTGGCATGTTAATGCATCAACAGCTGAGCGGAAATATTTCGCCATGGCACAGGAGCTGGAGAGGGCGTTTGACTCCGGGCAATTGCCAAAAAGGCGGGTAATACTGCCATTTGTCGACCCTGATGTGACTAAATGGCTTCCAGATTTACCTGATGCGTTGGTTGGCGAGGTTCGACAACTCGTGGATCCGACAGTCGCGAATCTGGCGAGCGCGCCGCCGGCGGAGAATGCATCAGCTATCCAGTACGATCACTATATTACGATTGTGGGGCGCCGTTCTCCTCTCCCAAGTTTTTCAATGGTTGCTTGGATGACTCTCCCTGCGGGTACGTGGGTTGGTCTCGGCACGATTGATTCGACTTATTCATGGCAAGTTCTTGAGGGTCCGATTCGCCCAGACGTACCAGGCGCCATCTCTTTTGCCCTTGCTTCTCCAAATGGAGGTATGCCTACGGAACTTTGGATACGTCAGGAAAATGGAAAGAAGTCGCATATTCCTCTGATTGACCTGCACGAAGGCGCGATGCGAGCCATACCGGATATTTCGGGCGCATTGATAGGAGTCGATCGATTATCCAACAGTGCGAAGAAGCACAGGGCAGATATCTTGATCACGCCAATGTCGAAAGTATGGTCTTGGTTTGGATGGATGCTCCTACCAGCAGGGTTCTTATCTTTTTTGTTTATTCGTGGTAGGGGCTTGACAAATCGGGGCACCATTCCAATGGTGGCTGCTTTGACTTTAGTCGTGATAGTCTCGAGAGTTTTTCTCTTGGCATTGCTGGATTCGAGTTCTTGGAACGGATTACAGACTCGTTACCTGCTGCCGATTTTGCCATTTTTTGTTGTGTTTGGGGTGCTTGGTATTTGGTCTGCTTTGCAATGGGTAGTGTCGCTGCGTCGTAATATTAAATATGTTTAAAAGAAGACTCTCCATTAGCAATTGTTACCTTAAACAATTTTAAAATTGAAATTTCTATCCATTGGCTTTAATTTATAGGAGTACTTTGTTTTCATCACTAAGCTGCGCTATTGCTTTGTATGTCTCATATTAATGGTTGCTTATTCAGGGGTGTGGTAAATCCGATGATTCTGAAGCTGCCAGAGAAATGCAGTAGTGTAAGTAGTGCCAGGATAACTCTGATTCAAAAAATGCAGGTCAACGCCACAATTACCAGGACAGATATGATTGGTCGTTGGTTGCAGGCACTGGTCAGGCTACAATTGAATAGCTCGCGGATGGATCTTTTAAATGACCAATGAAAGTAAGATTGTTGGCAGTGGGAAGATTGTCGGTGGCATTTAATGAGGCTAATTAACGTTACTGGCCGTCTGTCACTTGATAAAAAGCGCTTCGTGTGGAGTGGAGGCTTTATCTGGCAGAGATAATTTTTATTTATTCTGAATTTATCTTTTCTGTCGAGTATATAACTCTGACGAGCATATGAACTTAGCTACCACCTTCCGTAGTGGCGAGCATTAATTTTAAGTTGGACAAAATGATATGAAAAAAATAGCTCTGATTACTGGTATTACTGGCCAGGATGGTGCTTACTTGGCTGAATTTCTGTTAAAAAAAGGCTACATTGTGCATGGCATTAAACGTCGCACATCGTTATTTAATACCGACCGGATTGATCATCTGTATCAGGATCCGCACGAGAAAGATCGCCACTTCGTTTTGCACCACGGCGACATGACCGACTCCAGCAGCCTGATCCGCATCATTCAGCAGGTGCAGCCGGATGAAATTTACAACTTGGCGGCACAAAGCCATGTTGCGGTTTCATTTGAAGAACCCGAATACACCGCTAACTCGGATGCCTTGGGAACGCTACGCGTGCTGGAAGCAGTCCGCATCCTGGGCCTTGAAAAGAAGACCCGTTTTTATCAGGCATCCACCTCCGAACTTTACGGCTTGGTGCAGGAAACGCCGCAAAAAGAAACTACACCTTTCTATCCCCGCTCGCCTTACGCGGTCGCCAAGCTTTATGCCTACTGGATCACGGTCAATTATCGGGAAGCCTACGGCATGTATGCCTGCAACGGTATATTGTTCAATCACGAATCTCCGGTACGGGGTGAAACCTTCGTCACACGCAAGATTACGCGTGCTTTGGCGCGCATCAAACTCAGGCTGCAGGATGTCCTTTTTCTCGGCAATCTGGATGCCAAACGCGACTGGGGCCACGCCAGGGACTACGTCGAAATGCAGTGGCTTATGCTGCAACAGGACAAGCCGGAAGATTTCGTCATTGCTACCGGTGTGCAATACAGTGTGCGCGATTTTGTGAATGCCTCTGCCAAAGAACTTGGTATGCAGATCCGCTGGGATGGTACGGGCGTGGATGAAAAAGGTTATGACCACTCCGGCCAATGCATCGTCTCCGTCGATCCGCGCTACTTCCGCCCCACTGAAGTTGAAACCCTGCTTGGCGACCCCACCAAGGCCAAGGTAAAACTCGGTTGGTCACCCAAAATTACATTCGATGAATTAGTGTCTGAAATGGTGAGCGAGGATTTGAAGGCCGCCGAGCGAGATGAACTGGTCAAGAAACATGGCTATTCGGTCCTGAATTGCCACGAGTAGGAATTTGTTTATGAAACTGCAAGATAAAATTTACATAGCAGGTCACCGAGGTTTAGTTGGTTCGGCCCTTATGCGCAGACTGGAGGCAGGAGGTTATATCAACTTGCTTACCCGAACCCATGCCGAACTCAACCTTACCAATCAGGCAGAGACGGAAGCTTTCTTTGAGCAGGAAAAACCCGACCATGTCTTCCTGGCGGCTGCCAAGGTGGGCGGCATTCTCGCTAACAATACCTATCCGGCCGATTTTATCTATCAGAACCTGGCCATTCAGACCAACATCATTCGCGCCGCATACAAAAACCAGGTCAAGCGCTTGTTGTTTCTGGGCTCGAGCTGCATCTACCCTCGCGACTGCCCCCAGCCAATGAAGGAGGAGTACCTCCTTACCGGCCCGCTGGAATCAACAAATCGCCCCTACGCCTTGGCCAAAATCGCCGGAATCGAGATGTGCTGGAGCTTCAACAGGCAATACGGCACGCAGTATCTGGCTGTAATGCCAACCAATCTTTATGGTCCTGGTGACAACTATGAGCCCAACAACTCTCATGTGCTACCTGCGCTTATCCGCAAATTTCATGAGGCGAAAAATAGCAGTGCGACCAATGTCACCGTCTGGGGTACTGGGAATCCTAGAAGGGAGTTTCTTTACAGTGACGATATGGCTGATGCCTGTGTCTATCTCATGAACTTGGCTGATGACAAATTCCAGCCATTGCTTGCGGCAAATCGTAATTTTGGGCTATCGCCGGTAATCAACATTGGCGTGGGTGAAGACGTTACGATCAAAGAACTGGCAGAACTAGTCAAACAGGCGGTGGGTTACGGAGGCAAAATCATTTATGACCAAAGCAAGCCGGATGGTACGCCTAGGAAACTAATGGATATTTCGCGTACTCGAGAGTTGGGTTGGCAAGCCGGCACATCAGTCTATGATGGGATTCGCTTGGCTTACTCGGACTTTCTGGGGCGTGAATTTGAATTGACCACCGCGCCGTTGGTGGAAGCGTTGCCCTATTAGGGTAAATTTATAACTTGCTTTAGTCTGATAAGGTATTTATGAAATGCGTTATTTTTGGCGGTGGGGGCTTTATAGGCTCGGCCATTGTCGACCGTTTGTTGCGCGATGGGCATACCATCCGGATTTTCGAGCGTCCTCGCGTTGAGCCATTTCGCAAGTTTGAAGCACACGAACAGGTAGAGTGGATGGTGGGCGAAATGCTCAGCACTCATGATATGGTGGATGCGATAGATGGCGCCGATATTATTTTCCATCTAGTGTCCACCACGCTCCCTAAAAGTTCGAACGATGATCCGATCTATGATGTTCAGAGCAACCTTGTGGCAACGTTGCAGATGCTCAACGCCATGGTTGCACGCAATGTACCGAAGATTATCTTTATCTCTTCTGGCGGCACGGTATATGGTTCCCCAACGTATTTGCCCATAGATGAATGCCACCCAACGGAGCCACAGGTTTCTTATGGCATTACAAAACTTGCCATCGAAAAATATCTTCTTATGTATGAGCGGTTGCATGGAATCAAGGCAATTATCCTGCGAGTTTCCAATCCATTTGGAGAACGGCAGCGAGTTGAGACAGCACAAGGGGCAGTCGGTGTTTTTATGCATCGCGCCCTAAATGGGTTGCCTATTGATATTTGGGGCGACGGCAGCGTAACCAGGGATTATCTCTACGTCAGCAATGTTGCCGATGCTTTTGCGAAAGCCGTGAGCTATTCTGGGTCGAAAAGCGTATTCAATATAAGCTCGGGCACCGGTACCAGTTTAAATGCGCTTATTGAGTTGTTAGAGGATGTGCTAGATACCTCCATTGAGCGTCGCTATCTGTCGGGGCGGCCATTTGACGTTCCGGTAAGTGTACTCAGTAATTCTCTGGCCATGCATGAGATGGAGTGGGCGCCAGAGGTGCCATTAAGAGAGGGAATTGCCCGTACAGTCTTGTGGATGAAGCGTGAATTGGAAATGTTGGATACTTGATCCGATCTCAACATTTTTATTAAATGAAAATTATTCTTACGGTTCATCAATTTTTTCCTCAGTAGGCGGCTGATGTAAAAGTGTTGATGTACTCGGTTGCTCGCGAATAGACGAGGCGCTGGAATATGGTGGTTACAGGGCCATAAATTTAAACGATGAAAATTCTTTTGACGACGCATGTGTTTTTGCCCGAGAATTTTGGCGGGACGGAAACGCTCGTTCTAAGTGTCGCACTTGTCTTGAAACAAAGGGGGCATATTGTTACGGTCGTGACAGGCTATCCTGAAAAGGATGAGCTAGGCGACATTAATCAGTTTGATGAGTATGAAGTCGATTCCATCCGTGTTATTCGATTCAGGCATGGACGTACTGTATTGAGAGGCCAAAGCAGTGTCATGCAAAATGACTATGACAACCCCGTTTTTGAAGCCCGGTTTCGTCAGCTGCTAGTAGAGATCGAACCGGATGTGGTGCATTTCCATCATCTGGAGCGGCTATCAATTAAAACAATTGATGCATGCAAGGAAAGAAAAATACCTGCGTTTCTAACTGCAACAGATTTTTGGTATGTTTGTCCCGCACATACGCTACTGTTGCCTAATGAAAAAATGTGCGATGGGCCAGCTCACGGTGGCGCAAACTGCCTTAAGCATGTGACTGAGATATCTCAGCCAAAATGGGTAGCCGGAATCGTAAACTCCATTCCTACATATGTCGTGGAACGCATCATGTGTTATCTCAAGCGATCTAACATAAAGCCTTCAGGCAGTGTCGGCAATGTTCAGGCTCTGGCAAGAAGAAGTGAAATAATTGGAGCCAGACTCCTCCTCTTGGAAAGAATTTTTGTCGCTTCCAGTCATGCTAAAAGAATGTTTGAGACTGCTGGAATAATGGGCGGGAAATTTCGAGTGCTGCCATTTGGAATCAAGAGTCATGGATATGTAAAACGTATCCGGCAGAGAACAGATAGGCCTTTGGTGCTGGGCTTTATCGGCTCGATTTTGCCTCACAAGGGACTCCATGTATTAGTTGAAGCGAGCAAGCTTTTACCTGCGGATGCTGCTGTCAAAATAAAAATATATGGGAAATCAGCAGCTGGAGATTCCGCCTATATAAAAGGTCTGCGTATGCTTGTGCAGAATGACGAAAGAATACAATTTTACGGCACTTTCGAGAACGCGAGGATGCCCGCAATACTGGATGGAATCGATGCCTTGGTTATTCCTTCTTTGTGGCATGAGAATATGCCGTTGGTCTCGTTATCTGCTCAGGCAGCGAGTTGCCCTCTCATTGCATCAGACATTGGAGGATTATCAGACGTCATTGACCCTGGCAAAAATGGACTCTTGTTTAGCCCAGGTTCAGCATCTGGATTGGCTCAAATGATCATGCGGTTATTAGACGACCACGACCTATTAGAAAAACTATCAGAAGCCGCTGTCCGGCCTATGGATATCGATCAGTATGTTGATGAGCTTGAGCTGGAATACAGAAAAGTATTGGAGAGAAGTATCTAATGGCGCGCTTGTGAATTAACGGAACCATCTTTACTCGCTTTTGCCGCTGCATCAATGTGTCTGGTTGCATGGTAATGCGGAGCCAAAGCCGAGTGGCATTCATTGAAAAGCTCCACCTATGCGGATCACATGGCTTCCCTAATCAGCCCACAGTATTTGCGGAAGCCATTTTTCAATCATACCAATCTGACAATATACAGTTCCAGATACCTTGAGTGCACCTGGAAGCCGGTTTAGAGGGGGGCTACTGTGGTTAATGTGCCGACTACGTTAACGCTATTATTCGACAGGGTATTATTGCCGTAAGATATCAGCGTTCCATCGATATTCCATAACCCGAAATTGCTGCTTCCTGTCACCATGCTCTTGCGAATACTAACCGAGGCGGCTCCAA
The DNA here is from genome assembly GCF_927797785.1 of Candidatus Nitrotoga sp. BS. Taxonomy (GTDB): domain Bacteria; phylum Pseudomonadota; class Gammaproteobacteria; order Burkholderiales; family Gallionellaceae; genus Nitrotoga. The sequence continues at coordinate 50,368 of NZ_CAKMLL010000030.1, forward strand.
CTGAAGCTGGACTTTCGGCAGTAATGCCTACGCCAGAACTTGAAACTATCGAACGACTTATGTCTATTTTTGATGAGGCGGTGGGGGTGATTACACGTGCGTATATTCCGATTCCACTTCCTAGCACGATAGTATTGCTTATAGCTGCGGTCGTGGTCGTGCCAGCTGTTTCATTGAACGCAAAGATGCCGGCAGTTGAATTTCCAAGAAACTTCGATTCAGAGATGTCGGCTGTAGCGCCCTCTTGAAGTTGAATACCTATATCATTGTCTCGAATAAGGGTGTTAACCATTCTCACCGTTGCTGGTGTTTGGACTAAAACGCCGAGTTGGTTAGATGAACTACCAATAATCGAAAAATTAGAAATGACACAATTTTCGATTGAAAGCTTGGCGCCAGCGGTCATTAAAATTCCGCTATCACCGCCCAGTCCATTAATGGTCAGGCCGCGCAGCACTACACTTACACCAGGAGTGGCGATAGTCACTCCAGATGTCCCAGCGGCTGAAACAGAAATGGCTGCATAGACACCAGTAGGTGCAGTCAGAGAGACTGACTTGCTGATCGTGACGGGAAGAAAGCCGGTAGAATCGAGTACCACGACTTCACCGTCTGGATCGGTCACGTCTATTGCCCTGTCAAACTGTCGGCATGGTGCGAAGGGGCCACAGGGATTGGCATCATTCCCGTAAGAAGAGACAAAGGAACGCGAGCGAGCCTGAGCATGAGTAACCATTACGGTACTCATAATAGCAATCAAACATATGGATGAGAATTTAAACATATCAATCTCCTGATTGTTAAGGTTGCGAGCTTGTCCGGGAGCCTTGGGTATCCACGGATCGGCCAGTTTTACTGGAGACCTCCCGGAAGCGGAGTAAGTGAACCAGTATTAGAACCGTTATTCGCTATGGTGTTATTAACTAGTGATATCAGCGATCCGCCAGAACCTTGTGAATATCCAACCACATTTCCGGTCACCATGCTTTCGCTGAATGTGACCGAGGCAGTTCCGCCAGAAGCAGATGATTTGATGCCTGTTAAATTATTTGTTACTGACGAACGAATCATTTGTACCTGGGCACTTCCACTGCCGCTTGAAATTGCTTCAATGCCAGTCCCACCTCCAGTCACGATGGTATCGCTGATGGTGGTACTCGAGAACGGGCTAGAAGTGCTTGCAGTGTAGATGCCGGTGTCATTACCGAGAAATTTCGAGCCCGAAATGTCGGTGACTGCACCCGCCTGAAGCTTAATGCCAGTAACATTGTCGCGAATAAGAGTGTCGACTATTCGCACCGATACTGCCGCATTGACTGAAATAGCATTTTGGCCAGCACCTGAAAAATTAGAAATGACACAGTTCTCAATCGAAAGATTGCCGATGCCGCTCATCACAATCCCGTTGTCACCGCCCAGGCCATTAATGATCAGGCCACGCAGCACTACATTTACACCAGGAGTGGCGATCGTTATTCCGGATGTTCCAGCAGTTAAAACGGAAATGGCTACATAGACACCAGTAGGTGCCGTCAGCGAGACTGACTTGCTGATCGTGACGGGAAGAAAGCCGGCAGAATCGAGCACCACCACTTCGCCGTCGGGATCGCTCACGTCTATTGCCCGGTCAAACTGTCGGCATGGTGCGAAGGGGCCGCAGGGATTGGCGTCATTTCCGTATGAAGAGACAAAGGATCGCGTGCGAGCCTGTGCAGGGGTAACCATGAGGGCACTCAGAATAGCAATCAAATATATGGATGATGATTTTTTAAGCATGTTGATCTCCTAGGTTGTTAGTTAAAATTGAACTCTTTCTGCGCTTTAATGTTTTCGAATATTGGACATTAATAATGTTAAGTTACACCGGTAATCGTGCCGAAACTCAAACATGCTTATGTGACACGATAATTATCCATAAATTCAGAGTAAGAATAAAACGTTTGCTGCTTTGTATAAGTAATTAGATAAGCACAAACTATGCCAAGTTTATTTTTCATAAAATAAGTTAGCATTTACATCGCCTTAATATTTTAATATGTTGAGTTCATAAAATGTTAGTGGTACAAACTGGAATGAATGTAAAAATAATCGACTTCCTGATACCTAAACTGCGTAGTCTCACTTGAACAGTCTGTAAAATGGAATTTATAAATGCTTTCAAGCGTGTTTTATAGATAATGCTAGTCAGATAATGCAATGCGATCCCGCAAATTGTAAAGTCACGGAACCTATCAATGACTGCGATTTTCACTTTGGAGCCAGGTAGCAAAAATAATTCAATTCAAATTCGAATAACATGTTCACCTGATAGACGATCGATTGGTCAGGCGGATTCAAGTTCTTCGTACCTCACAAAAAAGTCGATGAATACCTTAGTTGTTCAATTGCAATGTATAAACCACAGGCTTTAGCCGGTCAGTTTTAGGCTTGCAAATTCAGCAAGAGAGGAACAACTACATCTCGTTTCTCCCCGCTGGTGTTGCGTCAGGCTGCGCTAGCCACCTGTATTAGTAGGAGATAGTTCAGCATCTTTGCCATAAAGTTTCTTCTTGTCCCATTGCACGATTGAGTACACGACACAGTACGAACAATAAGTCAGAAAGACGGTTCAGGTAGGGCAAGGCATATTGTGGCGCGGTTTCGAGCTGAGCGAGTGCAGCGAAGTCTCTTTCAGCGCGGCGTGCCACGGTGCGCGCTACATGGCATTGTGCCGCTGCACGGGTTCCACCCGGCAGGATGAATTCCTTAAGTGGCGGCAGGTCGGCGTTGTAGTGAGCAATGGCGGTATCCATATGCAGAAGCTTGTCTTCGGTAAATTGCGCAGCTGGATATGCCAGCGCGCCACCGAGATCGAATAAGTCATGCTGAACATGTAACAGCAAGTCGCGCACGTCATCGGGTACGGCTTCAGCGAGCAGTACGCCGAGGTGGCTGTTGAGTTCATCTATGTTGCCGATAGCGTGAATACGTGCGCAATATTTTTCCACGCGCGTGCCATCGGCTAGTCCGGTGCTTCCGTTATCTCCGGTGCGGGTGACGATTTTGCTTAAACGATTAGCCACTATTTCTCCTCCAGACAATTCAAATATACATTTGCATCGGGTGCCGTGCCGTGCCGTTGCGCCTGCCAGATCATTTCACCCAGGCACTCCATCATGCGATGTTGAGCGTCGTGTTCTGATTGATGATGTGCGACAAGACGCTGAAAGTGCATGCGAATGCCATGCGGTTGGTCGATGGAAATCTGTTCCTCGATGGTGAGGTGCATCATCAGGTGCAGGAAGGGATTAGTCGTGCCTTGCTCCGGTGAGTAGTCTTTATCTTGATAGCGTTCCGGGTTTTCCAGTATTGCGTAATATGCAGGATGCTTTTCGATAAGCTGTGCAGCGAGGTCTTCAAGTGGCGAGAGCAAAGTGCCTGCGCGACGCTTGCGCCAAGTATCGATGAGAAACATTCGGGCTTCATCTCTGCTGGGATTGAACATTATATTTCCTTGTGTCGGTATTCACACAGATCAACGATGCTGCAAATACCACATTTGGGCTTGCGTGCTTGACATATATAGCGTCCATGCAGGATCAGCCAATGGTGTGCATCATGCTTGAATTTGTCCGGCACGAACTTGAGCAGTTTTTGTTCCACTTCCAGCACGGACTTGCCGGGAGCAAAGCCGGTGCGGTTGGATACGCGGAAGATGTGTGTATCCACTGCGATGGTGGGTTGGCCGAAGGCAGTGTTGAGGACTACGCTTGCGGTCTTGCGTCCCACGCCCGGCAGCGCTTCCAGCGCCGCGCGCGTCTGAGGCACTGCGCCACCATGATTTTCCAATAATAGTCGGCAGGTTTGAATGATGTGTTTAGCCTTAGTTTTGTAAAGGCCAATGCGCTGCACATAGCCGCGCAATTTTTCTTCGCCCAGATCAAGCATGCCCTGTGGAGTATTTGCCACAGGAAATAATTGCCGGGTGGCGGAATTTACACTGATATCGGTAGCTTGAGCCGAGAGAGTTACCGCCACCAGGAGCTCAAACGCCGAGTGGTATTCCAGCTCAGTAGTTGGGTGCGGATTGGCAGCTTGCAGTCGTAGAAAAATTTCCTGGCGTTTTGCTGGATTCACAAAGTCGTCTCATACAAGAAAAATTGGGTTGCGCAGTAGTTTCTCAAAATGGATAAGCTTGCATAAGGGTTGCTGACCCATGCGAAACCGGTATTCGAAAATTGGAAGATTATTTCGTTGGATAATGCATGTCTAGTTTTCATAGTCTGGCTGATATTTTACATGACAACTTGTAGGTCGTTAGAGACTGAAGAAAAAATATAACTTTTATTCGATGGCACAAAATTCATCAATGCAGCATGGGAGTATCAAGCTTTGAGTTGTAATATCAAGATGTGGGATTAGATCTTCAATAAAACCGGTGTGAGGATAGGCTTGCGGGTTAGCAAGAATGAGATGGCGTAGTGCTGTTGCGCTGGAGTTATATAGTCGAGTTTAATGAAGATTGACGTCTGTCTTGACGGATGGGTTCACTGTAGGCTACGCTGCCACTACCAATCAGTCACGCGCGTTTAAATAAATTTATGTTTGAAAAAAAAATAATTGGTTTCGCAGGTTATTCCGGTAGTGGCAAAACGACGTTACTAGAAAAAGTTATTCCTTTTTTAACTGCACAAGGCTTGCGTATTGCCGTTATCAAGCATGCTCATCATGATTTTGACATTGATAAACCCGGTAAAGATACCTACCGCCATCGCAAGGCAGGTGCAAGCGAAGTGTTGATTGTTTCTGCGCAAAGATGGGCGTTAATGCACGAGTTGAACGATGAGTCGGAACCTAGCCTGGAATATCTCTGTTCACGGTTCTCAGCCTATGACCTTATATTGGCAGAGGGTTACAAGCATGCAGCCATACCAAAACTGGAAGTGCATCGCAAAGAGACTGGGGCTGACAGTCTATATCCTACTGAACCGGGTATTATCGCAGTTGTGACAAATAGCAAAGATAAATTCCCGCTACCTGTGCTTGATATTGATGCGCCGCAGGAAGTGGCCGAGTTTATTATGAATTATTTTTCCAGGGAAAATCATGAAATTTGAGATAGTGTATTTTGGTAAGCCGAGAGATAATTTGAACATATCACAGGAAACCGTAGATGTTCCGGAAGACTCGTTGACGCTTTCCGGTCTACTTGCATGGTTAAGTTTGCGTGGAGGGGCTTGGGCACAAGAAATGGACGAAGATTGTGTGCGCTGCGCTGTTAATCAGGAGTTTGCCGGGCTGGCAAAACCATTGAACGATAATGATGAAATTGCCATCACCGCGCATTACCATGGCTGTTCAGAATTTTGGGTAGATGATCCACGCTTAAGGCCAAATCATGCACGCATGAAACCGAATCAATGGTCTTGATTGACGCCTAAATATTACTATACCGCACAGAATATTCACACGCCATACGGGGGGTTTCTCGCTTGGCGAAAAGTAAATCCGCCCATCCTTTGACTGACTCTCAGGACGATCGGATTTACTACTTCTGCGGGAGGTTGAAAGTTGATTGCCCACTCTATTTCACATAGAGTATAGAGTCAGGAAATTCTCATTATCTATAAACTTGATATAGACGTGCCCAAATGAACTGGCCGTATTTATTTTGAATTATTTTTCAAGGAACTGCGATGAAAATTGAATTGGTGTATTTCGGTCGGCCGAGAGAACATTTGAAGATGTCACGCGAAACTGCAGATGTACCAGCAGAAGCATCTACGCTGGCTGGTCTTCTCGCATGGCTGCGTTTGCGCGGGGATATATGGGCGCAAGAATTGGCAGACAGCCGCGTGCGTTGCGCGATTAATCAAGAGTTTGCTGGTTTGCCTGCCGCCATCAACGAGCATGACGAGATCGCCATTTTCTCGCCTATTTCCGGAGGTTGAAATGAGCGTTTTGATACAGGAAGACGATTTTGACCTGGCCTCCGAATTAGCAACCCTGCGTTCTGGCAATTCAAAAGTGGGTGCCATGGTTAGCTTCGTCGGTTTAGTTCGCGATTTTAGTCATAATGAAACGATAGAAAGTATTTTTCTTGAATACTATCCCGGTATGACTGAAAAGGCGCTGAATAAAATCATTGCTGAGGCGACTGAACGGTGGAGTTTAATAAATGTCCGTGTCATCCACCGCATTGGGCAATTGCTTGCGAGCGACCAGATTGTGCTGGTGGCTACTACGGCATTGCATCGCGGTGAAGCGTTCGCGGGCTGTGAATTCATCATTGATTACTTGAAAACTGCCGCCCCATTCTGGAAAAAAGAACAAACCAGTGAAGGTTCTCAGTGGCTGGAAACACGTGACACTGACGTGAAACGCATGGAGCATTGGCATAACGATGCAGTCAGGAAATCAGCATGACAAATGGCATGACCCACTTCGATCAAGACGGACAGGCGCATATGGTGGATGTTGCCGGAAAGAGCGAGACCCAACGTATCGCAAAAGCGTCCGGTAGTATCAAAATGAGTCCCAGTACGCTGGAGTTGATTGCCTCCGGTACCGCCAAGAAGGGCGATGTGCTGGGTATCGCGCGTATTGCTGCGATACAGGCGAGTAAGCGAACCGCTGAATTGATTCCATTATGCCACCCGCTGTATTTGACACGTGTTGCGGTGGAGTTTCAACTCGACCACGAGAGCACTACGGTGGAATGCATTGCCACCGCAGAAACGTTTGGTCGCACTGGTGTCGAAATAGAAGCCATGACCGCAGTAAGTATCGCCCTGCTTACTATCTATGATATGTGCAAGGCGGTTGATCGTGGTATGGAAATTAACCGACTGCGTTTACTGGAAAAGCAGGGTGGGCGTTCAGGGCATTGGCAAGCAGCATAAACTATTTTTGTCGTTGTGCTGATTTGGGCCGGAATGACGTTAATACGTCCGTTTTTGTTTCTATATAGGGCCCCCCAATCAAATCTATGCAGTATGGCACGGCGGCAAAAATCCCATCCAGTGTTTCCTTAATTGCCTTCGGTTGCCCCGGCAAGTTCAGAATCAGAGACTGCCCGCGTGTCACGCCAAGTTGGCGTGACAAAATTGCCGTAGGTACATAACGCAGGCTGACTGCACGCATTTGTTCTCCGAAACCAGGTAATACCTTGTGTGCCACGGCCAATGTTGCTTCTGGAGTTACATCGCGTAACGCTGGACCAGTCCCACCTGTAGTCAAGATCAAATGACATTTTTCTTTATCTGCTAATTCAATCAAGGTTGTCTCAATAATCTTCTGTTCATCCGGTATCAAACGTGTGACACATTCCCATGGGCTCATCAGAGTCTGCGTAAACCACTCTTGCAATGTTGGTAAGCCTGCGTCTTGATAAACTCCGCTGCTAGCTCGGTCGCTGATTGAAATAAGGCCAATTTTAAGTGTATTTGTCATATATTTTGTTAAGTCAGATGATATAGAAGAATTTTTCGCAAGGAATGCAACCTCGCTATATGATTAATTATGGGCTAACTTATCAAGCAAGCCAGAAAAACAAGCAGTTGTAAATTGTTTTAAGTAGTGCGTTAATTTAATTATTTCACAGTAACAGTGTTCCACTTGTTTCTTCGAAGATTATCTCATCAATAAAGGGGTTTTATTTTAAGTTATTCGCATGTCAAACGTGTGAAATCGATATCACCAAAGATGGCGCCATCACTACTGTTCATTGGCCGACATACGGCTTCAAGTTCCGTTTAAAGGCTTTTGCTTGGCTACAAATAAAATGCAACTATAGTTTTCATGGTGAACGAGTAGTTGCCAATGCACTATTCGTTTGCGTTTCTTCTTTTAATATATTTAATTCTCTGGCCGACTGAGCTTGCTCTTTCAATAAAATTACTTTAGTCAGTACAATAATCATCAGCAGGTGGTAATAGAGATCGAAATTGGACAGCCCTAGAAAGGCTCCGGACACCGCAAAGCCAACCATACTTACTTGCCCCATTGCGGCTAAATCTACTGCCCATTTTTTGTCAGGATCGCGTTGTGCGTGTTTTATTACCCAGGAACCGGTTTGCCACGTCAAGATAGCAAGCAATAACCACAGCCCAAGCCCGATAAATCCATGCTCACCTAGCACTTCAAAATATACACTATGTACATCGTGGACACTGGACGGGTCAGGCGCGTACTGATGGAATGTGCGATACTGGAACATTTCAAACCCACCACCAGTAACGCGATCCTTAGCTACATTCCATGCTGTCCACCAGGCGTTTATCCGACCTTGCGCTGATTGATCTTGCTCGTATGTTTTAATGGTTGACATGCGGTCATACCACTCTTGCGGCATAACCAGAGCCACAATACCGATGGCGGCGGTAAGCATAACGCTGGTGAAAAATTTATTCCGGCTTTTTATCCAGAAGATAAAGCCCATTACCGCCGCGCCCACCAGCGCACCTCGTGATTGTGAGCCGATTGTCGATATTATGGTTAGTATCATAGCCGCTCCCAGTCCTTGGTGCAGCCACTTGCGTGTTTCATGCAATTGTAAATAGCGTATTAAAGGGATAGTCATTAACAAAGCCAAAGCGATTTCATTGTTACCGGCTATGAATGTCCCTGGCGGTCCCTGGACACGAAATGCACCTCCTTTCAGTATTGTGAAAATCCCGCCTTTCACGCCATAAAAACCAAGTGACAGTGCAATGATCCAAATTAGTCCATGCAACCGTTGGCGATTGGTTATTACTAGCGGGGTAAGAAAAATCATGATTTGAATTTTGATAACTTTCAGCAATTGCTCCGTGGCCAGATTGTAGAAAAACGCAAAATATGTGGTGACCGTCATCCATATAATATACAAGAGTAGCACCGTCATCTCGCGTGTCCATGGCATGCTTTTCGGCTCTTTTGAAGTGAGTACGCTAACCATTGTCGTAAGTGCCACGATATATGCAAAGGGCATGGTGGTCGCGAAACCCCAAGCCAGTCGATGGGGATTCATGTAGCTCAACCAGGAAAACAGATAAAGGCCAACATACGGGCGCGATAAGGCCATGGGCAAGAATCCAAACACGATGGCAGTGACAATTAAATCACGCACTGATTTATCTCCGTTCTTTCTCGGAGGGTGTGACGGCAAACCATGTCACACGCTTCTTTAAATGTATGTCCTTAAGTAAACCATTGTGCAAACTTTGTGCGAGCTGCTGCTCATCATGCCAGCCTCGATCCTTGACCTGATACAGCTTACCTTTGCCTGATTGTGGTGCACCCAGCGCTTCGCTTCGCGTGAGGCGGTCGATCACCTCGGCGTAGACCTCGGCGCTATCGCGCACAGCGCGCCAAAATAGGGTGAGTTCATTGTCTCCCTCATGCACTTCGGGGCAAACATGGGCGAGCAGCTTGCCGGTATCGATGCCGGCATCGATGAAGTGCAGCGTACAGCCTATTTTTTCTGGTTCGCCGTTATAGAGCGCCCAGAATGTGCAATCTGCGCCGCGGTATTCGGGCGATAAGCCGCCATGCAGATTGATGATGCCCAAAGAGCCGCGCGTAAGCAGCGCCCCTTTTATGAGTGAGGTGCCGAAAACTGCAATTACATCGGGCCGAAGCCTATCGGCAAGTTCGATTACGCTCGGATGATTAATATGCGGCACCTCGGTGACCAATTCGGGTCTATCGAGTCGCGGTTCGGCATCACCAAAGAAAAACTTGCCTTCACCCCCGTCAGCATAACGTTTACGATCGCGTAGCCAGCGCCACACTTTGCGCCACAGGTTATCCGGACGCAGCAGCTTGAGTATTTTTTTATACGTCCAGTGGCTGCCTGCTTCCTGAACGATAGCGACTACCTGCGCGGAACCACACAGCCGGTTCGCGACATAAAGATGCCGAGGTGCGCGGCCGCATAGCACCATGACAGAAAGATCAGCCATGGAGACTTTCTCCTGACTTGGCAATTCGCGTAGCGACGGGCGGAATCGCACAATTTTGCATATCCATCATCAGCGCATCGGCAAAAAATTTTGCTGCCCAGTTTGGATATTCAAAACGGGAGTAGTCGCCCCAGATTGGGAAGGAGCCAGCGATACCCCCCCGTACCGCTTCATCAGCATCACCAAGACGTTGCGTGCGTTTTACATAGCCGATTGCACGACGCGCATTCTCGTGAAATTCCGGTGCGCCACCACCTTGCGCCAAACGTGTCCAATTGAGGCTCATTTGCGCTATGCCAGTGAGACAGCTGTAGTTTGCACGTGATATCCAATTATCCGTATAAGTGCCGGCTAACCAGCCGTCGGCACGCTGCACTCGCGCCATGCCGCGAGCAGCGACAAGTGCAGCTGCAAGGTAACGTTCATCGTCCAGCAATACCCCGCTTTCCAAAAATCCGCGGATTGCGTAAGCGATGGTATGAGTAAACGGTGCTTTGTCCGGAGAAAAGGCGTTGGTGCGAAACCATCCGGAAGTTGTTTGCTGGGTGAGTGCCCAATCAAGGTTGCGACGCGCCGCTTGGGTTAGTTCGGACTCGTTCGCGATCAGGCCTGTGGATACAAGCGCCCAAGTGCCCCGGGTGTTGTATACGTGCGGCACATTATTGTGTTCAAAGCGATACCAGCAGCCATCGGCATCTTGCTGACGCACCAGCCATAAACCGGCTCTGACCGCTGCTTCCAAGCACTCCTTACGTCCCAGTTGCAAATATCCAGCGAGCATGCCATGCATGATCTGACCGGTATTGAAGATAACGGGACGGCTACCCACTTCGCCGAAGTGGCCGGGGAATGCACCATCACTCTGCTGTATGGAAAGTTCCCAGTCGATCATGCGCTGAGCGCGTTGCTTTAGATCAGGTCGTTCCAACAACTTGCCCGCCGCGAGGAAGGATTCGATGATGTAGCCGGTCGTTTCCGGATAGCTTGGCAGCCAGCCGTCCTCAAAGCTCCATCCCGCCGAAACACCGCCTGCGTCGGGGTGACCGTCCCTGATATCCTGGGCACGACTCAACCAGTCAATCACGCTTGCGAGATGAGTCGCATGGTCGAATTCTGGCTGAGCCGGAGCAGAAAGATCATTAAGAATAAGGCGCATATGTCGTGGCCGCCAAGGACGGTAGCGGAAAGGCAGTGCAAGCAAATTGGCAAGACTCATGTTACTCGTTTCCTGTTAAATTTTTTTCGGGTGCATGGTGGACGATGGTTCTCGGAGTGCGTTATTTAGTCCCGATTGCAGTGGCACATGACTCACCACATAGCGGTATTTGCCTGAGGCTTCGGGTGGAATCGAGTCCACAAAGCGTAGTTCGATCCGCACATCGTTGCCGAGTCGAGCTTGAATTCCGCTCACGGACTTGTCGCGAGATTGATCGGTCCAGTCAGGGTTTCGTACTAGCAGAATCTCTACGTCCTGAATACCGTGCTGGATGAATTTAAACTCGTCGATACCTTCCGTAGCACGTAGCACATAGATTACCGCAAGCGCATGCATGATTGTGCCGTCGGAGCGCACCACGAAATCTGTGGTACGGCCCATCACTTCTCCGATCACGTGCAGTCCTCGTCCTGATTTGCAGTTGTCGTTGGCGTAGCGTACCACGTCGCCAGTGCGGTATCGAATGAAGGGTTGTGCGTGGGAACAGAGTCCGGTCATGATTGCTTCGCCGGATTCGCCGGGCGCGACCGGATTGCCTTGTTCATCGAGGATTTCGAGGATGATGCTCTCACTCATCAGCAGTATCTGGCCGTCCGGGGTTTCATGGGCGGTGAAACCAATATCGCGGCTACCAAATTCATTGGCGGCAGGCACGCCGAAAACTTCTTCGATCAGCTTGCGTTGGTGCGGATAAAGTGGTTCGCCGGTGGTACACACCACCTTGAGCGAGGAAAGCTTGAGCTTGATGCCGCGTTCCCCGGCGTGTGCCGCCAGCAGAGCCAAACTGCTGGCATAGCCGTAAATGCATTTGGGCTGAAACTCGTGAATGGCTTTGATGTAGGCGTCCATGTTGGTCGCTGACATGTCGAAAGCATTCAGAACCAGCTGATTGAGCAGTCGGTCTCGCAGCGCTTTGATACGACCGGTTTTGTTCAGTTCGACCGGGGCGCCCCAGAGATAGACCTCCCGGTCACCCACCTCGACGCCCCACCAGCGCCTGGCGCGTATGCGACCGGCGGCATCGGAGGCTTGGCGCAAACGCCCATAGTGAAAAATCAGCGGCTGGCCGCTGGAGCCGCCAGTATTGTATTTGAAGGCTCCGCCGGGAATGTCGTGCCAAACTAGCTGTTCAATGTTGCGGGTGGCATCCTGCTTGGTCATGGTGGGTAAGCGACGCAGTGCTTCCAAGGTGAGCGGCGTGCTACATTGTGGTTCCAAGCCAGCGGAGCGAATGTTCTCGGCATGCCATGGGCTGTGCTGTTCTGCCGACTGGAGCAGCAGCTTGAGCTTGTGCATCTGCAAGTGCTCGACCTCTGCACGAGACATCCATTGGCTCTTATCCAATTCTTTCAGGTAGCCGAAGGTGGGGCGCTGCATCAGCCGTTCATGCAGAGGGAACAGAGTATGCGCCACCAACCGGTTATAGAGATCGGCCATGATTATTTCCCATCTTGGGTAACAGTCAACATTGCCCCATCCAGTGCCATTTCGTACGCCAAAAAAAGTTCACCCCGCACGCTTTCCCAAGCGAATCGTCGTGCATGATCTAGACCGGCTTGAACCATACGCCTTCGCAACGATTCATCACTCAACACGCGCAACATGGCCTCGGCCATTCGCTCTGGGTCACTCGGTGGAATCAGCAGAGCGGTCTTTCCGTCTTCCACCAGAAACGGTAAACCGCCGACATTGGTGCTGACCACAGGTACACCGCTGGCCAATGCCTCCAAAACCGAAATCGGCATATTGTCTGCCAGGCTGGGGTTAAGAGCGATATCTGCATCGCGATAGAGCATGGGCATATGCTCGTTATCAATTTGACCTGCAAACACTACAGCATTGGACACGCCCAACTCCTTTGCCATCGCTTCCAGTTTTGCGCGCTCAGGACCAGAACCAGCGATAGTCAAACGCGCATCAGGGAAAGCTTTGCGTAAAATGCTAAATGCTTTGAGTGCGGTGGAATTGTCGTACAGTAGTTCTAAATTGCGCGCTACCACGATATGTGGGGCTAAAAGGTTTTGTTTGCGTGTATGGTTAGGCATGAAGCGGCTTAAATCCACAATATTGGGCACTATGCGAGTGATAAAGCCACGATTCGCGAATACTTTTTCCAGGAAACCGGAAGGCACTACAATTGTATTGACTCTTTTTAGTGTCGGCTGAACCCAGGCAAATGCTCGAGTGAAAAAATCGTCTGCCTCGCCCCCCCGATAATTGACTAACACTGCTTTGCCTCGCAACTTTGCAATCCACACCGCTGGTGCCGCAAATAAGTGCCAGGACCAGCCGGAATTGGCCATGATGTGAAATAAATCGACTCTGCCTGCAGCGCGCCATAAATTGAACAAGTACGGCAACAAGCGAAACACGGCACGCAGTCCCGTGATGCGGCCGACACAGTGTGGTCGGTAGGGTGCGTTTACCCGGACAAGCTCAACGCTTATTCCTTCTTGCTTCAGGAGTGTAGCCAGCTGCCAAGTCTGGTTGGCCATGCCACCCGAGGGTGGCGGCAGCGGCCCAATGAGGGCGATTTTTAAATCTTGAACTCGCATTCTGATTATCGTACTGTCTGGTCGGTTAAACGACTGTAAACGGTGTGATAGCGAGCTACAGACACTTTCCAGTTACGCTCAGTCTCGACAAAGTGCCGCCCGGCGGCTTTCATCGCCGGCCAGCGCTCGGGTGTATTAAGCAAATCGAGCACCTTGCTCGCTAGGTCTTGCGGAGATCCGGCTTTGAAAAGCACGCCCGTTTCACCATCACGAATCAGCTCTTTGTGTCCTCCTACGTTGGAAGCCACAAATAAACGGCCCTGTGCCATCGCTTCCAGTGGTTTCAACGGCGTAACCAATTCAGTGAGACGCATTGAGTGGCGCGGATAAACGAGTACGTCCACCAGGTCGTAATAGCGGTTCACCTCACTGTGTGGTACTCGACCAGTGAACACAACCTTATCCGCAATGCCGAGTTGGCGAGATTGCTGTTTCAATGCTTCTTCCTGCGGCCCACCGCCCACCAATAAAACACGTACATCCGGCATTTGCTCGAGAATGCGCGGTAATGCAGTTAGCAGTAAATCCAACCCTTCATAGGCATAGAATGAGCCTATGAAGCCGATGATACGGTAGCCTGTCAGACCTAGTTGCTGCTTAAGCAAGTTATCCGGTGTGCTTCCCAAGGAAAATTTTTCAATATCCACGGCATTGGGGATGACGGTGACTTTTTGCGCTGAAACGCCACGCATCACGATATCGTTGCGCAACCCTTCACAGATCGTGGTAATGGCATCCACGCGATTGAAGGCGTAGGTTTCTAGGGCGCGAGTAAGGCGGTAACGCAGTCCCCGTTCTGTGCTAGTACCATGATCCACCGCTGCATCTTCCCAGAATGCACGAACCTCATAGACCACTGGAATACCCAACCTGCGGCCAACGCGTAAAGCAGATATGGCATTCAGAGCAGGAGAGTGTGCATGTAAAATATCCGGCTTAACGATACGGGCTACTTCATCAAGACGGCGAGTAAGAGCATTAATGACGGAAATCTGGTTTAAAAAAGGTACTTTCGCCATTTGAGTAATTGCATGGTGTGTACGGAAAAAATGCCAGCCATCGATATTTTCTTCACTTGCGCTACAAGTTCCCTGCTTTGGGCTAGTCAGTTGTATGGTATGCCATCCCAAAGCACGTTGTTCTTTAAGAATAGAAAGAGTGCGAAAAGTGTAGCCACTATGTAACGGAATAGAGTGATCAAGGATATGTAAGATGTGCATTTCTATTTTTAGATCAATAATTTAAGTTGCGCGCGTCATTAATTTGTCCGCGATAAGCATCAAAGATCTTTCGTAGAGCATCTGCCATCGAAATAACTGGATTCCATCCCAGCTCCTCGCAGGTGTTGGTGATTTTTGGGACCCGGTTCTGCACGTCTTGGTAGCCATTGCCGTAATAGATTGCCGCTGTGGTTGTTACCAGTTGCACCTTGCTCGCAGAATCAAGGTACTCCGGGTATTCTCCAGCCAATTTCAGCATCATGGTAGCCAAGTCACGGATGGAATAGTTGTTGCTCGGATTGCCGATATTGTAAATCTTACCGGAAGCGACACCATCCTTGTTTACAATGATCTTCATTAGTGCGGTTATTCCATCGTCGATATAAGTAAATGCCCGTTTCTGTTGCCCACCGTCTACCAGACTTATATTTTCACCCCGCACGATGTGGCCGAAAAATTGTGTCAGCACGCGCGAGCTTCCTTCTTTCGGTGTGTGTATGGAGTCCAGTCCAGAACCAATCCAGTTGAATGGACGGAAGAGGGTAAAATTTAATCCCTGTTCCGTCCCATAGCCCCAAATCACGCGATCCATCAACTGCTTGGCACAGGAATAAATCCACCGTGGCTTATTGATTGGGCCGCAGATAAGCTCTGAATTTTCGGGGTCAAACTCCTCATCGTGGCACATGCCATACACTTCAGAGGTAGAAGGAAATATCAAGTGTTTCTGGTATTTAACGGCTGAGCGGACAATGGGTAGATTAGCTTCGAAATCGAGCTCAAATACCCGCAGCGGTTCTTTGACATAAGTGGAGGGTGTCGCAATTGCCACCAATGGCAAAATCACGTCGCACTTCTTGATATGATACTCCACCCATTCTTTGTTGATGGTGATGTCGCCTTCAAAAAAATGAAAGCGCGGATGATCGAGAAAATCAGTAATACGTTCTGAATTCATATCCATGCCGTACACATCCCAATCAGTTGTAGCAAGGATGCGGTTGGATAGGTGGTGTCCGATAAAGCCATTTACGCCAAGGATTAAAACTTTCTTCATTACAATTTCCTTAATAAATACACTGCAAGGTAGCAGCGTGTATATGGCTTATTAATCAGACCAACTTAACCAGTAATAAAAGTTTGAGCAAGTTAATGGGTGCTGCTTATTATTGTGTATTGGTTAATTGACGCTGCTTTGCTGAATATTTCGAAGAAATGCTTCGAACATTAGCAGTGTCCACAATGGCGTGCTGTAATCGCGCAGCCCGGCTTGATGATGGTCGACTAATTCGCGGAGGTAATCCGCATTAAAGTAACCAGTGGCTGCTAGTGTTGGGCCCAGCACGGCCTCCCGGACTTTTTCTTTCAGAGGGCCGCGGAACCAGCTTGCAAGCGGCACTGCAAAACCCATTTTCTTGCGATATAAAATTTCATTTGGCAGGTGCGACTCCATCGCCTTCTTGAATATATACTTGCCTTCCCCACCCTGTAGCTTGAGCGATGCAGGTAACCGTGAGGCCCACTCCACCAATTTGTGGTCAAGCAGAGGTTCGCGCACTTCGAGCGCGTGCGCCATGCTGGCACGATCAACCTTGGTCAGAATGTCGCCGACGAGATAGGTCTTGATGTCGAGGTATTGCACTCGCGCCAGTGGTTCCTGTGCAGGCGAGTGTGCATCGTGCCGGTACATCACCTCCACCGCCCGGTAGCCATCTAGCGCCCGATTAAAATCCGGGCTGAACAGGCGCGCGCGCATGGAATCGCTGAAGAGCGAAATACTATGAAAATAACCTTCTACTGAATCGCGCGCCATGCCCTCGAGCGTGGATTTAGCACGAAAAATTTTAGGTGCCCAATCTGCTTTTGGATAGAACTTGCCCAGCAGGCCGAATACTGGGCGACGCACTGCAGATGGAATGAAACTGCGCATGCGTTCTTCGTTCAGATGCCAGCGATAACGCCGGTAGCCAGCAAAGCTCTCGTCGCCTCCATCACCGGAAAGTGCAACAGTGACATTTTTTCGCGCCAGTTGGCACACGCGGTAAGTGGGCATGGCGGAGCTGTCTGCGTAAGGTTCATCGTAGAGTGCAGCTAACTTATCAATGAGACCGAAATCATCGGTATCAACTTGTTCCACTCGATGATTAGTGTGGTAGCGTGTTGCGACTATTGCAGCGTATTCAGATTCATTGAATGCCGGGTCGCCGAATGAGATAGAGCAGGTGTTCACCGGTTCGGTGGACAATCCTGCCATCATTGCCACCACGGCGCTGGAATCTACGCCTCCAGAAAGGAAGGCGCCTAGGGGTACCTCTGAGGCCAAGCGGATTTTTACAGATTCGCGCAGTAGCGGCACGAGTTCTTCTTGCGCTTCGGCTTGCGTCATTGGAGCAAGAGGATGAAATGGTACGTCCCAATATTCACGCGGCTGCGGCATTGGCTGACCGCGCTTCACGGTGAGGGTATGCGCGGGTGACAGCTTTAAGGCTTGCTTGTATATGGTACGCGGTTCGGGAACATAGCCGTAAGCGAAATATTCCTCAATCGCTTGTGGGTCAATGTCACGTCGCAACGCTGGGTGGGCGGTCAAAACCTTAAGCTCAGATCCGAAGATAAGTTGACCGTCGTCAAGCAGTGCATAGAAGAGCGGCTTAACACCGAGGCGATCACGTGCCAGAAAAAACGTCTCTTTATTGCGATCCCATAACCCGAACGCGAACATACCGCGGAAGCGTTCAACGCAGGCTTCACCCCATTGCTCCCAGGCATGTACGATGACTTCAGTATCACAACGGGTGCGGAAGGTATGGCCCAATGCTTGAAGTTCGGGGATTAAATCGACGAAATTGTATATCTCGCCGTTGAACACCACCACCACACTGCCGTCTTCGTTGAACAGGGGCTGATGACCAGAAGAAAGGTCTATGATCGAGAGCCGTTTGTGCGCCATTGCCATTCCAGGCTCCGCATGCAAGCCGCTCTCGTCTGGGCCGCGATGATGCTGAGTCTGGTTCATGCGCGTGAGCAGCGCCTGATCAATGGGGCGCTTGGCTTGCGTATCAAATATGCCGGCTATTCCACACATGATTTTTTTTTCATTTTTGTTATGTTAATGGTCTCTATCTTAATTACCCAGCACTGTGTCATATACGTTCAGGTATCCACTTACCATGGCCGACATTGAAAAGTTCGCCTCAATTTTGGCTCGCCCCGCCGCACCATGCGTGTGGGTTCGAACGCTATCTTGAAAATACATTAGCATGGCATTTGTCATTGCTTTCAGATCGGCAGTTGGTACCAGCGTGCCTGTGATGCCCTCGTCCACCAGTTCACTGTTCCCGCCGACGGCGGTTGCGACTACCGGCAAACCGCATGCCATCGCTTCCAGAATGGTGTTGGATACGCCTTCGCCCAACGAGGATAAGCAGAATAGGTCGAATTGGCGCATCAAATCCGCTATGTCGTCTCGGTTGCCCGGTAACCAGGCGAGATGCTCGGCATTGGATTGCTTTAGTAAGGCCAGGCAGGACATGCGCGCCACGCCTTCACCCAGAATTACCAGCCGCGCGCGAGCACGAATCTCAGGCTTAAGTTCTAGCATGTGTAGAAAAGCACGCACCAAATTGGGATAGTCTTTTACCTCTGCCATACGTCCCACGGCGCCGATCACAAAGCCATCTGGCGGGCAAAATCCAAACGGGCCGAAGTTAATTCTTGGTGTAGTGAGCGGTGAGAATTTTACACTATCGACACCGTTGTAAATTTGAGTAGCGATTGCCGGATTTACATGTACGGAATCGATTAACCAGCGTTTCAGATCTTTACTCACTGGAATGTAATGCTTTACCAGCGGCCGAATTGCTTGACGCAGCAAATTGTATTTACGATTCTTGCCCTGCAAGTCAAACATGTCACGCCCATGCTCGCCATGCACTCTGTTGCTGATACCAGCGGCAGCGGCAACCACTTGCCCTTCCAAGGCCGCGAGATTGCGTGTATGTACAATGGCTGGCTTGAGCCGCCGTAGCTCACGAAATAATCGACCATACAGTCCTATATCATTGCCGGCACGCTTGTTAAGCGCCACTAATTCGACCGGTTGATGCAGGCGTTGACGAAACTCGCTGTATCCGGTCAAGCATACGATGGCGTGGCGGTAGCGTCCTGGGGGCATATGATTGATCAAATTCACAATGCCATTTTCCATGCCGCCCACGCCAAAATGATGAATGACATGCACAATCAATGGTGGATTATTAGTGTGCATATGTTCCGTGCTCTGCTACTTCAATAAGGCTGCCATCGATTGCCGGCAGCATATCGTTGGCAAAAGTTTGTAGTGACAATGCCGCTGCTTCCGGCGTACCCTCATAGGGCGCTGCAATGATGATTACTGCACCATCGTCTCGCTGTCCAGATAACTTGGCCTTTGCCAAAAGCAACTTCGCCAGATACGGGTTGGTAGTATATGTACCCTCCAAACTATTCCAACTCCAGATTAATAATCGGTTATTGGCGGCACGCAATAATGTTTGCTGGATTGTTTCATTCTTTCCTCGAAGAGAAATTATGCGCGATCCTTCACCTACATTGTTCCATACGGGATGCTTTTGCTGGATCATGTAGTTTTGGGAATTAATTAATTCCGCATCCTGGCGTTGAGTCCGGTAATAACCGAGATAGATGCTGATGATCTTATCCCCCTTGCGGTAAGTATGCATGGCTTGTGCATGGGTGCCAACGTAGTGGGGCTGCCAATCCGAAAATGCCGTAGTTTGCAGATTCCAACCTTGATTAGACTCAGGTAGCTTAATAATTAGCCCATCGGTTTTGATTGGGCGGCTGTCTAAATACACTGCGTAGGCAGGCCACAAGGCTGCAACCAGAATGGTGATAACGCCCACGGCAAATCCACGGCTCGTGATTGTGCCACGAGCTGTATTAACAGCAATCTTGTGTTCTTGCCGTTCGTGATCGGGTTGATCTTCCCGCCAGAAAGCGCCAATCCAGAATAGCAACGTTATAACGATTCCGAAAAAGACCCAGCCGTAAATGTAATGGTCAACTCCCAATGCCAATTGCATATTGCTTAAGTGAGCGATCATCACGATCAGATAAGCGCGCATCCCATTGGCAAAAATGGGGACGATCAGTGACAGCGCAGCAAAAATAAACCTGCGTTTATTACTGCGATAGGTGAGATAGCCATATAAGGTGCCCAGAGTGATAGAGGCAATCAAATAGCGTAAACCGCTACAACCTTCTACAACGGACCACTGGCCACTAGGTATTGTGAAAAATGTTCCTTCACGGAAAACTGGAATACCTGTTACTTGTAGTGCAGTCACTACAAAATTGGCAGTGAAATCCATTAGCGGGGGAATCAGGAACTCTCCAAACGGAACGGCAAAAAACAGGAATCCAAGGGGGAAAGTAATCGCACGGGCTACCCGCAGCCCCAGCATCGTCCAGACTGCCACCGGTATCATTGCTACCAAACACAATTGAGCGATAACCTGCACACTGCCGGCATCGGCAAGCAGCCAGCCCAGGCCTAGCCCTGCCATAACTATCAAGCCGCGGTAATCCGCGCATGGTGATATCTCGGCAAGCGATTTGCGCTTCAGCCATATGAGATAGGCGCTAATCGGAAAAATAAAAAAACCGTGGGTAAAGGTCTCAGAGCGCAGCCAGATAGAGACAGTGGATAATACGGTTTGGTGATAGATGGCGAGAATCGTGGCTATGGTCGCAAGTGTGAGGATGGCCATAAAGCGCCATTGCAATATTGCCGGCTCGGTTTGGTTACCGACGCTGGAAGCCGTTAATGCTTGAGGTGTTGTGCCAGTCATCGTTGCATATCCTTGATAGTAGCCAAGTGTGGAGTTTCTTCTGCTACCCAAGTACTTTTGCCTGGATTGAAGGATTCAGACGCAGTTATCGGAGTGTCCGCAAGCAATGTTTTGACATGCGCAAGGCTGCGTTCCCATTCATAATCAGCCAGAATCCGAGCGCGTGCGGTTGCGCCAGTATGTTCTACGGCTTTGTTTGAGAGCATCGATATAATAACGTGGCTAAACTCTTGGCCGTTGCAGGCAATATGCAACTCTTTGCCTGATGTCGCTAAAATACCTTCTGCTGCCTGGGGAGATGCAATAACCGTTTTTGCCATAGACATGGCTTCCAATACTTTGTTCTGTAAACCTCTGGCGATGCGTAAAGGCGCCACCGCTAGTTTGGCATGGGCGAGATAGGGCCTGACATCATCTACTGCGCCTGTTACCACGGTTCCAGGTAACTGCGCCAGTTCCTGTACGGCGGCAGTTGGGCGAGATCCCACGATATAAAACCGTGCATGGGGATACTTGGCAAGTACAGTGGGAAAGATTTCCTGAGCGAACCAACGCACGGCGTCTACATTTGGCCAGTAATCCATAGCGCCGGTAAATACAATGGCTGCCGTGTTTGCTTGATACGGATCAGGATATTCTCGGCTAGGCGAAAAATAGTCACTATCCACACCATTATTGAAGAACCCAATTTTCTCAGCACTCTCCGGCGACAGTTGTTTAAAAAGATTGGCCTCAGTTTTAGAAACGAACAGCGATGCATCATACGTGCGTGCCACTTGTCGTTCGTAGCGGAGCAGCAAGCGGCCTTCGCGTTGATATAGCCAACTCATGGGCCATGGCTTTCTTGTAGCGTATTGACGCCATTTGTCCGAGTCTATATCGACAAAATCGATGATACAACGCGCTTGTTGAATGCCTGTTATATATTGTGCCATGGTGGAAGAGAATATTAGAACGTGCTTTATTGAGTGCGTCTTTATTACCTTTTTTACCCACTCCTGCAATCCGATATTCCGGTAATAATCCAAGGTAAGAGGACGATTCACGATTAATGCGCTCAAACTACGCAGGCGTGCTGTGCGGGGATTTAAAGAAGCGAAATGGGTTTCTTTGCATAATTGCTTTACTGTATTTACGTATTGCCAATCGTCTGGATCATCGATAAAGGTACCGAGATGAACATGGTAGTGTCGCGCCAGATATTTTAGCAAATGGTATGAACGTATTTTGTCACCCTTGTTGGGTGGGTAGGGGATACGGTGGGTAAGATAAAGCAAATGATCCATTGGCCCTATCCCAGGTTTTTTACAATGTGCGGTCCGAGCCAGTTGACTACTGGCAGCGGTAATTTTTGCCAGATCTTGATGAATAACTGGTATTTTGGGTTCAATGGATTGGTGTCAGGTACGGTTTTCGCTTTGAGCAATTGGTATTCGTAATGCAGTGGTTGCGGCTCAAATCCCCAGTTTTTCTTGAAGTCGAACGGACCAGTGCCGCGCTTGCTGCGGCCATAGTCGAATACCTTGATGCCGCGCTCGCAAGCGCGCCGCATCAACTCCCAGTACTTAAAATCATTGGCTGCAAAATTGCGAGCTTCCACGGTGTCGCCAGCATAGTAGGGTAATACTTCATCGCGGAAGTAAAAGCTCAGTACGCTGCTTAAGAGGAGCCCATCTTTAACTACGGACAGTACTTCGCAGTCGCTGCCGAATATTTCTTTAAGTAGTATGAAATAGCGCTTGGGTAATGTGGGAGTACCATGACGGTGGACATTGTCTGCGAACACGGAAAAAAATCGCTCTATGCCTTCGTCAATCTCGCTAGCGAGACCATTTTTAATTCCCTTTCTAACCATCGCCCTCTGTTTTCGGGGGATGGCGAGCATGTTTGCTTCCACGTCCGGCTCGATAATCTTGCGAAAACAGACATAGAGATTCTTGCTTGGCCATTCAGTGTGGAAGGGCAGAATGTTGCGATATTCCAGGAAGTCCACAGATAGTTTTGCAGCCAGCATTTGAGCCGCATCGTCTAGTGCCTTCCGCGCTGGCTCTGTCGTTGCGATGATCCCCCCGTAAACGCAAAACGGTAGTGAAGATAATGAATGTCCAAACAATATGCTGTTAATTTCTGCCAGCGGGAGAATGCCTTGGATGGCTCCATTTTCTTCAGCCAGCAAGAAGTGAGTGTGATGCCCGAAGGCACGTTCTATTACTTCTTTCCAGCCAGCTCGATGAAAAAATGTGGAGTCAGGACACGCGTAAACAAATTCATCCCAGCGTGCAGTATCATTCGGTGTCATCACGCGCACCTGCAGTGCGGGTATGGCCGTTGAAACGTTCATCACGCGTCTGCTTTCATAAATATGCGGTCCATGCGCCCCCAGTGAAAATCCCGCAACAACGATTGTATGCGGGACTCCATACGTTTCAGATTGATGTAATGGCGAAAGCGTGTTTTCGTTGAGATGCCACATTGACGGGGTTGGTCTGGATCAAGCTCCCACGGGTGGAAATAAAAAATACAGGGTTTAACGTCCTGCTGGTTGACACGGCGTATAAGCCAGCGCGATGCTTGATATGGTAGTAGTCTGAAGTAGCCTCCGCCTGCTGCGGGTAGGTTTCGACCCAATAATGCTGCAGTGGTGGGGGGAAGTTCCAGCATGCCGTCCTTTCCGCGTGGGTAGTGAGCAAAACGGGGTGCCTCGGGCATGCCGTAGTGGTCGTGTCGAATCGGATAAATGCTGGAACTATATTGATAGCCAGCTTCCTGAAGTAAATCAAGCGCCCAAAGGTTCTCAGCGCCGATGGAAAAACTCGGGGCGCGATAGCCAATTACCTGGCTACCTGAGATATCTTCTAATATCTTTTTGGCGCGAGTGATGTCTAGGATGAATTCATCGCGGCTTAGCTCGCTAACGCGTTGGTGACCATAACCATGACTGGCAAGCTCATGCCCATTATCTACGATGCGGCGCACGATGGCAGGATAGCGTTCAGCGATCCAACCTAAAGTGAAAAAGGTTGCGTGCGCATTACCTTCGTCCAGTAAAGCTAGTGCGATATCAATATTGCGTTCAACCCGGCACGGTAGACTTTCCCAATGCTCGCGCGGGATGGTGGAGGCGAAGGCCGAGACTTGGAAGTAATCTTCCACGTCGATAGTCATCGCATTACGTATTAGCGCTGCGGTCATCAGACTTTTCCGGTAAAAATCCAAATTTGCGAACATTTGTTGCGCAGATTACTTGCTTAAATTGTTTCATTTTTATCTATGAGCATTGAGGAAAAAAATTTCTTTCTTACCTGTTGGTGATACAAATCACTGCAGAACGTTGGCAAATAGAAAAGTCTGCATACTGAATGCTCGCAAGCTTTCCCCGTGTTTTTTCTCACTCTGTATGGGTAGAGGCTACAATAACTATTTGCTTGGGAAACTATTTTTAAGCCAGTCGAGAATTTCCGCTGCAATACGTGTCGAGGCCTGCCCATCCCAGAATTCAGGGGTTCTGCCTGCTTTCCCGCCAGTAAGCATGATCTCGTCAAATATAGTTAGTATCTTTGCTGAATCCAGCCCGGCGATAGTGTTGGTTCCCTCATCCACTGTGATCGGCCTTTCTGTATTATTTCTGAGTGTAATGCAGGGTATACCAAGGGCTGTGGTTTCTTCCTGAATGCCGCCTGAGTCGGTCAATACAACTCGTGCATCCTTCATAAGCCCCAGCATTTCCAGATAACCCATTGGAGGTAGCTGCAATACTGTAGGAACATTCAGTATGTCGTTAAATCCAAATTTTTGAATCATGTCGCGAGTGCGTGGATGCATCGGGAAAATAATTGGTAATTGGACACTGATCTTGATGGTTGTTTCAAGCAGTGAGCGCAGGGTGTCGGGATCATCCACATTGGAAGGCCGGTGTGCGGTTAGGATCGCATATCCTTCATGACCAACCAGAAACTCTTCCCTGCCGACATTCTGCAGGATATTAGATATTGGGACTGCTTTTTCCAGGTTACGATGCAAGGTGTCAATCATGACATTGCCGACAAATCGAATGCGATGCTCGGCGATTCCCTCGCGCAATAGGTTTTCGCGACCACTGCGCTCAGTGATAAAAAGGAGCTCAGATATCTGGTCGGTCAAAACCCGATTGATTTCTTCCGGCATAGCGCGGTCGAAGCTGCGCAGGCCGGCTTCAACGTGAATAACTGGAACCCCTTTCTTTACAGCCACAAGCGCACAGGCTAGAGTGGAATTTACGTCACCGACTACTAGTACTGCAGAAGGATGCTTTGAGTCCAGAACAGCCTCGAAGCGAAGCATAACATTGGCGGTTTGTGCAGTGTGGCTTCCAGAGCCAACATCCAAATTAATATCGGGCTGCGGTATGCCGAGCGCTTCGAAATATTGATGGTTCATAGCAACGTCATAATGTTGGCCGGTATGAATCAAGGATACATCGAGCTCTGGCCCAAGAGCAGCAAAGGCCGCCATGATAGGAGCCATTTTCATGAAATTAGGGCGCGCGCCTACAACACATAGAATGCTATAAGGTGCAAGGGCAGGTGGTTTAATGATTTGCATTATTTGTTATCTATGAATATATTCTTTTAAATAAATTTGGATTGTTTTTTGCTGGATCAGCATTTACATGCTATCCCAAACTCTCTGAAAAAAGCGCAGAGCGCTAGCGTAATCTGACAGTCTTACCCTGCAGTTCTTAGGCCAGCTTTTGATTCCATTTACGTTGACATTGTTCTGCAGTATTTTGATGTGGGCTGATTTTTTTACCTCAAATTCAATCGCAATTTGCACACTCAAGTAAATCGCTCCTCACTGAACAATCATAATATTTATGTGATTATTTACTTGGTCAGGTCATTGATATTTGAATTAGAGCGAGAAAGAATTCGTTTAACCAGATCCAAAACGGAGATGACAGAGCTTTCCATTTTAAAAATCCTCTCGTCCATACTTTCTAAATTACCCTGAGTATCCTCTTTCTGCCCCGTTTGTGGGATGTCAGATATATTCTGTGCTGCGGCCTCCGGTATAGGGAGAGAAAATTCTTGTTGAATATCACCTATTACTTCAGTTACATCAGAACTTCCGAAATTATGACGTTCTTCAAGATAACCCATTAGAAAAAGGCGATCGCAAAGTGTATTTATTTTGCGTGGGATGCCCCCAGTAAAATTGTAGATTTCTAAGAAAGCATCTTCGTTCAAAGAAGGGTCTCCATTCCAACCAACGGTATGCAGTCGATGTTCGATGTAGTCTCTTGTTTCCAGAGCATCTAATGGTCCCAAGTGGTAGGTCGCAATTACCCTCTGCTGCAATTGTTGCATGTCGCGACTAAGAAGGGTTTCCCTGAATTCAGGCTGTCCTAGCAGAAAGATCTGTAGCAATGATTTGTCAGCAGTTTGAAAATTGGACAGCATTCTTAACTCTTCCACTGCTTGGGGTGAAAGATTCTGTGCTTCATCCACTATCAATAGTGCGCGCTTTCCGTTTTGATCACATTCTCGAAGAAACTGCTCAAATCTGGTCAGCAGGCTGGCTTTGGAGCCGTCTTCGCAAGGTAGTCCGAACGCTGCGACTACCATTCTTAATGTGTCATCTGCATTAAGGTTGGTGTTGACGATTTGTGCTGCTAGAATTTTTTCCGCTTCAAGTTTGCAGAAAAGACCGCGCACCAAGGTGGTTTTGCCTGCGCCGACATCACCGGTTATGACAATGAAGCCTTCTCCTTGAGACAGGCCATATTCCAAGTAGGCCATGGCGCGCTTATGCCCACTACTGCCAAAGAAGAATTGTGGATCAGGCTTGAGTTGAAAGGGCTTGGCGCTTAGTCCGTAGTATGATTGATACATTTATTGGGCTGCTCCAGCTAAAAACGCATTATCAAAGATGCGATGAGGGCATTCTCGCGAGAGTCACCACTAATTTGGTTAGATTTTCGCTCGACATGTCGAAAATTAATTGCGCCATTAAGCTTGGGCTGTATTTGTCTTGTCAGCCCGACTCTAAAAGTTTTTGTTTCGTTCTCTCCGACTGTTTCAAGTGTTTGGGATTTAGCGTACATGGCGCTGATATTGGCAGTGGTTCGAGGACCAATTTTCAAGCTCCAAAGCGCATTACCACCAATTTGTTTTGTATTGTCGTTCAATGCAAAGCTGTTTGTCCCAAACAAAACACTATCCACCTCTCTTGAAGTTTGTGCTTCACGCAACATGTGGAACATACTAAACACAAGTGTGTTTCTCACACCACTTAAAGCAACGGTTGCCTGCAAACGTTTTTGCAGAAAAAATCGATTTGTGATGAAGTTGATTGGATCAACATATGAGGCTGACAATCCATTGTCTAGGATGAAGGCATCTACTGTTTGCTGTCGTAATACGGGATCGGGAATACTGGACGTCCATAGCTGATTCAGGAAGCTTGCTGTATCAATCGTGGCCGTAGCCAGAAATTGATCGCGGCTAGTGGTGACATTCTGGTTGTAGTCCAGGCTCCAAGCTGATCTGCGAGTGCGATGGCTGGCCGAGAGAGTGTAGGTAGTGCCAAAAAACGCTTTGCCAGTATTGGCAGTGATATTCGTTCTTGCAGATGGTGTCCAGACAAAACCAACTGTCCAAAAAGACCCAGCCGATTTTCCAGTTGTTGATATATAGCTGAACTTTTGGTATCCACTTGTTCCAGTCAGGCTGAACTTTGATGAAACCCGATAACGAAGATTACCTCTATATTGTTCGTTTTCACCAGATGTGCCTAAACCGCTTATTTTTTGTTTGTTATATTGTAAACCCCAGCTTAGTGTTCTGAAAGCAGAACCGCTGGTGAGACTGAACAGGATCCTATCCGATTGGCTCCCAGATTGCCCCTCTATGCCAGTGTATACCGCATTATGAGTGTAGCGTGCTTGCGATGAAGCAAAATTGGAGAAGTCGTGACGTATATAAGGGCTAATGCTATAGGTTTTTACATTAGTTCGGTTGTTCGTGATGTTTTCATTGTTGGTAGTCAGTGGGCCAAGGAGAGAAATGTTTTGTTGGCCGATGTTAGCAGTACTATCAAGAAAAAAAAAGTTTTTAATTAACTCCGCATTTGCACCTGCATTTAACTGTTGAGCAATCCTATTTCCATTACTCTCATTTGCATAGAAAATATTTTGCATTGTGTAGTTTGCATTGACTTTCAAGCGTGCTCCGGTTCCAGTCAATGAAACTCCAGGACTAATTTGGGTGATGAAATCACTCTTCTCATTACCTTGTGTAGCGAGAGTAACATTGTCGGTATAAGTTTCTACTAGGGTTAGGCGGGGTGTTACTTTCCAGTCAGCAGCAGTGGAGCATGCAGGATATATCAGTAAGATAGGGGAGGCTATCTGGACTATCTTATGGAAAATATTGCGAAATCCATTACTACAAATCACTTTAGTCATAGTAGCCGTAACCATAATTGGTTCCGCCGGCGAATGCCTTCGACTTATTGTAGATTAAGTTAATGTGTGGGTTTGTGTCGATCTGACGGAGTGCCTCTTTGACAGAGTGCTGAGTTGTAACTTCGGCTTCTACAACCATGACAATCTGACCCATCTGACTTGCTAGGACACGTGCCTCAGTTGTGGGGAGCAAGGGCGGGGAATCAAATATAACAATGCGATCTGGGTATCGGTTTGCAATTTCATTCAACAAGCTACTCATAGCTTGGCTTGCCAATAGTTCAGTTGCGTGTCTATGACTTGTTCCTGCGGGAAGAATTCTGAGAGTATCAACGTTAGTATTAATCATAACTTCTGCTAAATCGAGTTGTTCGTCGAGAAGAATATCCATTAAACCGACAGCTGACTTCAATCCTAAAGTGCGAAGAACCGATGGCCGAGCTACATCCGCATCTATGAGTAGAACCGTGTGATCCATTTCTGTTGCGATGCTCATTGCCAAATTAATGGCACAGAATGTTTTTCCCTCTTGAGGTAACGCACTGGTTACCATGATCAAATTTCCATGGTGTATCGCTCCAGCTCCTTTTATGAAAGCATTTTGGATCAATGAGCGTTTAATTCCTCTAAACTCCTGAGCGGCTAAAGTTTTGCCTTGATCAGGCGTGATCATGCCCAATTGATGCAATTTAGCTAGATTTATTTCGACTTGCGTAATTGATTTTCTGTCGGAATTACGGGCATTGTGTTCATGAATTACTTTTGAACTTTGTTCACTTGGGCTTTCCAACTTTACCTTTAGTGGGGGCGTTACCTCACCTTTATTCTGCTCAAATCTATTTGCTGCTTTTTCAATAATGCTCACCTGATCTCCCAACAGTATTCGGTCTGGCTGCTTAATCTGATCATCGATTTGATCTTAATTAAGCAAATCCCTGTCCGTTATTATCTTGGCCATAATTGTTGTTTTAAATTTTTAAGAGGTGCTCTCAATATTATAATTTAAGGAACAAAATTATCATTACCACACCATACAAGGCAACCAGTAAAGTAATAGCAAGCCCGAAAGCATATAGACTCCTTTTTCGCTTTGTTTTCTCATGGTCAGTCCAATTCATAGTCACAGTGCCCAGGATCGGCAAACCAACTGATTCCCGTAGACTATTTTGACTCATAAAAGTAGGTCTGATTTGGCTCATTAATAGCGCACACCCTATTCCGCCTAACACGGCACCAAGAAAAACCATGCTGAATAACATTAACCGGTTCGGTCCTGAAGGAACAAGTGGAACTGTAGGTGGATCTATGACCTTGAATGTCAGCATATCTGAAGTAGCACTTAATTCCCCTGACAGCTTTGCAGACTCTCTGCGACCAACAAGACTTTCATAATTTGATTTGTTAATATTATAGTCCCGGTTGAGTTGAGCAAACTCTTCTGCCACTTGGGGCTTCGCAATTGTCAGTGCTGTTAATTGAGCCATTCGAGAAGAGTATTCTTCTACTCGAGCTTTCATCGCGGCGACTCTGGCTTCGGCCTCTGATAAGGAAACATTAAGTTGTTGCAGCATTGGGCTGTAACCCTTGCCTCGATCCCGATCAATGACGGGTTTTTTATGCTTAGCCTCTTCCAGCTTGCGCTCTTCAAGTTTTGCAATCAGGCGCTTGATTGAAAGAACATCAGGATGGCGTTCTGTAAAGCGCAGACGCATAGCATCCATGTCATTAGTTAACGCCTGGATCCGAGCGTCAATTACTGGGTTAACGATATTGCTCGCTGGCGCTAGCTCTGAATTCAGGTCATCAGAGAGTGAGCCATCTTCAATTTGATCTTTGATGGCGTTGCGCGCTTGTTCTGCTTCACGTAGCCCAAGCTTCGCTTCGTTCAGGCTATCCGAAACTGTTTCCAGTTGTGAGCCATAACCGCCGTCCCGTGGCAATAGACCACGGTTTTTTATTTGGAATTCCGTGACAGCTTTTTCCGCTATGACCAACTTATCCTCATAATTTTTGATTTGCTCATCGATAAATTTAATCGCTTTTTCGGAGTCTTGTTTCTGATTCCCGAAGCTGCCTTCAACAAAAATGGTTAGAAAGGCCTGGACTACATCTTTCGCAATTTTTGGAGTTTGGTGGTTATAGGAAAAAACATAGAGGTCAGCACCATTACTTGCGTTGATCCTTATCTGGCTCTTCAGGTCACTGACTAGCCGCTCATGATCCTTGGCATCTGTAGCATTGATATCTAAATCCACCATTCGCAAAACTCGCTCTACGTTTGGACGGCTAAGAAGAGTACGGCTCATGATTGAAACCTGCTGCTCCATGTTTGGAACAGTAGTCATACTTGCCAGGAGTGGCTTTAAGATAGTTCTGGTGTCCACAAAAACTCTCGCAGAAGCCTGATAATCGTTAGGTAAGGAATTTATCTTGTATCCTCCTACCAAAACAACGATCCACGCAATAACTACCGCATACCATCGGTATTTCCATATTCCTTTTAAGTAGGAAAGTATCAGGGATATTAATTCCTCCATTTTGCCGAGCTCTCCATAATGGTGTGGGTATCAGTTTTTAATTTAACAGTACTCCGTGATTGCATAACGGAGTGGCCATTTAGTTATGGGATGTATTGACAAATTAGTTGTGCGTCGCCAGGTTTCTTAAACCACAGCCGTGCATTTAAGAAAGAAATATCAATCAAAAAAAGCTTTCAGGTATTACTAAAATATCCCCTGGGCGTACTGGAATGTTGGCTGAAATGTCTCCATCTTCAATTAGATCGTCTAAACGGACAGCAACATGTTGTGTTTTGCCATCTATGTTGCGAATAATGCTGGCCTTGTTACCCGCTGCAAATGGTGTAATACCACCTACCGTAATCATGACATCTAATAGTGACATACCGTTGTTATAGTGAAGAGCTTGGGGTTTGCCCGCCTCTCCTATTACACGAATTTGTTCAGTATATGGCCCGACAAAGCCAGTCACGATAACCGTTACAATCGGATCTTGAATGTATATAGCCAGTGCTTTCTCAATATCACGAGCCAAATGTGTTGACGTCTTTCCCATGGCGGGCAGGTCTTCTACCAAAGGGGTGGTAATTTTGCCGTCTGGGCGAACTGGAACTGACATTGAGACTTCTGGATTGTGCCAAACTATAATATTAATGCTGTCACCTGGGCCGATCAGATAGTCGTGTGAGGGGGGTTCTTCTGATGGGGAAAGAGTTATACGTGGGGTGCTAGAGCAACCTCCGAGGGTTAAGATCGACAGTGCTATAGCAAAAACTAGCAATCTCATTGTATTAGTACGTAGAGTATTCATCTGATTTCCTTAGAATTGCGATCATTATGATGATGGTAGGTTTGCTAGGCGTATTCCTCACGCCTTTTATGATGATTTAGATGAAGTCGTATCTCGTTGCTAGACTTTCGATTATAAATTTACTGAGCTTCTACCTAGGCTAATGATTGACCATCGGATAAAGCATGAAAACCTTTAGTATAATTCTGAATTTTTATATATGCTAGTTTTGAATTATGGCTACTTTTCTCTATACGAAAAGGTATCAAAGAAACGGCATTGAATTAAGACAGGCATATTTTTAAGTATGATTTCAGTTCAATATAAATCCGTCCTCCATTCAGTAACTACATCTTCGAAAAGAATAAAGGTATGTCACGTATTGCTTTTAATTCGAAAGGCTATTGCATTTTATATCAAATAACCTATTATTTATTATAGCATAATCTTGATAAATGATTTGATAAAATTATTGAATATCCATGACTCGCGTAGGTAAACTGTCCGAATTCGTCAACGCAAAACTTAATGCCCACTCTCCTGATAGTAGAAAGGTCTCTTTCTTCCTTCGTCATCGGTGTTAATGGATAAAAGTTGTGCTATCGGTGGCGGACAGGGCCAATGTGCATTACTTTTTCAAGGGTGAACAACTGTTGGTTTTTGCCCCTTAACGTCTGTTGTATAACGTTTTTTGATCGTTTTTTTCTACCCGTGCATTGACTGTTTTACCATCTTCCTCTGCTTTTTTCTTTGCGCTTTGGTGAGTGTGGTGTATGTGTATTTCGATTTCGTCAGTAATGCTTAATCAAGCCGATAAAGGTTGTAACGTGCTTGCTAGAAATGCGGATTCAGTTGCAGTGCATTCATGAATTCACGCCGTGCTTCATCATTGCAGAGGGCTAGCAGATAAGCATAACCAAGATTGTTGTGTATACGCACTTTGCCAGGTGACTTCATCACGGTATCTTCCCACAAACGGATATTTCTAGCGTAATCCTGATTTCGCAGTATGGTAAAAGTACGCTAGCAGGCTACCATGATCACAAATAGCGCTAGGACGAAGACCAGTGGTAGCGCATTGGCGGAAGAGTTGTTTTGCAACGGCAGGTTTGGATCAATGTTCAGTCACAGAGGTAAGCCCATTGCCGCATCAGGTGGGAAAAGGCAGAGCTCTTACACACGATATATCTATCCCTATGAAAAAAAGCTTGAATGACCTTAAGTGGCAAAAATTAAATTAATTTTTTGCCATTGCTTGAAGCAAACCGGTGAGCCGTATCAAGAAAGTTGCCTGAGTTGCAAATGCCGACAGTGATACCGATAACCTTAGGTGCCAATTGTCACGGTTGTGAGTGCTGACTCAAGTGGCATATTTCACTCAATTGGTGCACTGCAGGTTTCAAGATGCATAAAATTGATGCATATAAATTTTTTTCTATCTTCATAATAAATCAACATGTTGTTTTTAATAACAAAATTATAATGGCACGGAAGCTGCTCGGCTAAGTACGTTCTAGATAATGCTGTTTACGCTTTAACACACATGAGGAGTAATAATTATGAAAATGGTTACTGCAATCATCAAGCCGTTCAAACTAGACGAAGTGCGTGAGGCTCTGACTGCGATTGGCATACTGGGTATTACCGTTACGGAAGTGAAAGGCTTTGGTCGGCAGAAAGGTCATACCGAATTGTATCGCGGCGCAGAATACGTGGTGGACTTCCTGCCCAAGATCAAACTGGAAGCCGCTATTAATAAGGGCATGCTAGAGCTGGTGCTGGAAGCTATCGAAAAAGCTGCACACACCGGCAATATTGGTGACGGCAAGATATTCGTTCACAACATCGAGCAAGTAATTCGTATCCGTACTGGCGAATCCGGCGTAGAAGCATTGTAAGGAGAGCGTCATGAATTTTTTTGCATATTTCGCGTTGTTGGGCATGCTGTATGGTCTAGCAGTTTCGGCGTTTACAGAGGAGTCCAGCATCTCTGTGGCAGCATCGACAACAACCTAGTCCAGATTTCTGCGGCAGCTAAAGCAGTCGTTTTGCCGCTTCTACTACCCAACAAGGGTGATACGGCGTGGATACTAAAAGCTACCCTGCTAATTGGATTAATGTCTATTCGCCGCGCGACATAATAAGCGGCAAACTTGATTTTTACGACGACTCAAAGACCACAGGCTGCAACGACAAACGAAAAATCCACAATGTAATAGACGCGTACGCGATGATACCTTTAGCGGCTCACATCGAATATTGGAATAACACAACATTGTTCGATCAGCTATATGCCAATCTGTAATAATTCGATCTGTTCAAGTTGAGGTAAATTAAGGACAGATCTTTTATTTGTATTTCTGCAGTTTATTAAAAACCAACCTGATATATCCATTGCATGTATTTGTCGCCTAACGAATAAGGTTAGGTGCGACACGAAGTTGCACGATGAAGTTGTTCTGCCAGAGTAATGGACAGAACCACCCGTGTCACCGGGTGAATCTAGGAGCCTGAATAAAGCAGCGGCTCTGACAATGTAACGAAGCGTCGCAAGGCGCGGGGCGCAACTTGCGAGAGGCGCGCCTCTCTAGCAGCCACAAGCTGGATAAGTGCTAGTGTAGTGAACCGTAATTAACGGAACTAATGACAATGGTGCCTGTCTCATTTCCAGTTATCGAGACAGGAGAAATACACAATGCGA
>NZ_CAKMLL010000031.1 GCF_927797785.1 Candidatus Nitrotoga sp. BS
TTTTTGGTTCGGGCTTCGGCTCGGGCTTCGGCTCGGGCTTCGGCTCGGGCTTCGGCTCGGGCTTCGGTTCGGGCTTCGGTTCGGGCTCAGCCTGAGGACTCTTTATTGGAGTAGATGAGGATTCTTGTTCTGGTGTTGTGTCAGGCAATTCTACAAAGCGTGCATCAATTGGTGGCGAAGTAGCCATCTCTACCTCGGGAGATGCCAGGAGAGAACCAAATTCCAAAACGATGGCCAGCCAAATGATGGTCGCCAGCGGTATTGGCCACCAGAATCGAATCTCCTTCGATCTAGAGTCTGGCATGCTTACCACGTCACTTATGTTTTATCGCAATCAAAAAATGTTGGGCACCAGCAGTTCGAGCCTGCAACATCGCCTGCACTACCATGCCTTGTGGTGCTTCGTTGTCCGCTGATACGACCAAGCTTTGTTGTGAATCGCGTAACAGCGGCCTGAGCGTGGCGGCCAGGGTTTCCAGTGTTACAGGAATACGATTGATAAAGATTTCCCTATTACCAGTCAGGGTTAGCGTTACCGGTGCGTCAACGCTGAGCTTTTCGGCTTCTCCTTGGGGCAGGTTCACTTGCAGGGAATCCAGATTCTGCATCGACAATGAAGTCAGCATGAACGTCACCAGTAAGAAAAACATCACATCAATCATCGGAATGATCTCGATGCGCCCCTTGCGATACGTTCTGGATTTACGCAGCTTCATGCGCGCTACCTTGTTGATCTAAACGGATGTGATCAATCAGACGTGTACCAAGTCGCTCCATTTCATCCATCGTTTGTGATTGCAGGCGAGAAAAATAATTAAATCCAAACAATGCAATCAGCGCAATCAATAATCCGACTGCAGTAGCAATGAGCGCCTGTGCCACACCTCCAGTTACGCCCGTAGGATTGACGACACCGCTGCCAATTATCTGGAAGGCATGCATCATTCCAATAATTGTTCCCATCAGCCCGAGCAAAGGAGCAGCAGTGACGATAGTTTCTAATACCCATAACCTGCGCGCAAGGGATGTTTCAATCAACTGGGCTTCATCCGCTGCACGAGATTCAGTCCACCATGAAGGCCGATGACGATTGGTGATCACTACCTCAAAGAAGCGCTTGTAATAGTGACGTTCACTCAACACGGAAAGCATCTTTTCCAAGTCTGCCCACGCAAAGCCATAAGTTTCAACAAGATTAAGCAAGTCATATGAAAGACGTGCATAACGCCAATAGAGAAATGCCTTCTCAAGCATAATGGCTAAAGCAATTACCCCCAGCAAAGACAATGGCAGGATAATCATCCCGCCAAGTTTAAATGCGATCCAGGCATTTTGTAGTTCTTGCATGGTTATCTCCAAATAAAAGGGATAATCCCCAGTTGCTAGTTAAAAAACTTATGATGACCAGGTAAAAATTTTCGCCGCGATCCAAACAGAGATGCGCCGCTCCAATTTTAATTCCCTTGAAGTTGCTCATTTTACTCAAACTTTAGACATTTAGCCTTCATCATTGCGTCTCACAAATGGGTGTCGCGACTGGGAGGTGAAAGAACGAATGCATGCCGCTTTCTGCTGGCAATGCTGCGTCTCTCGCAACCTTTGGTCGCCGCACTGTTTCGTAACGTGTATATCGGGGGCTGCCGGATGAAACTGTTTCTGAAAGTGAGTCTGGAAAGTTGTGTAGTGGTCAAGTAATTTTGAACATAACGATAGCTTTTTTGCTGCGCCGCCCCCCTGTTTTGACTGACATGCTGAACACACAATCCTTGTACCTTAATCATGCAGAGCACTGCAACGGTATACAGGCCGTTTTTTCGAGCTGAATCGGACTGATTATGAGGTTCAGTCGCACACTTTCAAATTTTTCTGCTGGCAATCATTTGCCATCTTCTGTGCTCTTGCGATTTGCTGTAAGGTCATTTGCTTCGAAACGATGTCACGACTCTTCGCTGCATCTCCATATCCTGATGCTGCACTAAGATTAAACCACATGTGCGCACGTACATAGTCCAGCGCAACACCTTGCGCTTCCTCATACATCTCGCCGAGATTGTATTGTGCATTCATATTCCCTTGCACTGCCGCCAGGCGATACCATCTTACTGCTTCAGCGAAATTTTGCGGGACGCCTTGCCCTGTCTTATAACTCATGCCGAGGTTAAGTTGTGCTTCCGCTTGTCCTTGGTCTGCGGCTAAACGCCACCACTTGACTGCTTCTGTGTAGTCCTGCTCAACGCCTTGCCCTTTATAATACATATAGCCAAGATTGTATTGCGCCAGATTATCTCCCTGCGCTGCAGCCAGACGATACCACTTGGCAGCTTCAAGGTAGTCTTGCGGGACACTTTGCCCGTGGTAATACATCAAGCCGAGGTTGTTTTGAGCATGTGCATTCGCTTGCGCTGCTGCTAATCGATACCATCGTACTGCTTCAACGTAATCTTGCGGTACACCTTGCCCTTTCATATAACTCACACCGAGGTTGAATTGCGCCTCCGCTTGCCCTTGGGTTGCTGCTAAGTGCCACCACTTGAGTGCTTCTGTGTCGTCATGTGCAACGCCTTGCCCGTTGGCATACTTCAAACCAAGATGGTATTGCGCCTCTACATTCTCCTGCGCTGCTGCCAGGCGATACCACTTAACTGCTTCCACATAGTCCTGCGCAACGCCTTTCCCTTTGTCATACAGGTAGCCAAGATTAAATTGCGCATTTGCATTCCCCTGTGCTGCTGCCAAGCGCCACAATTTGAGGGCTTCTATGGAATCCTGAGCAACACCTTGCCCATTGGCATATTTCAAACCAAGCTCGTATTGAGCATTCACATTTCCCTGTGCTGCAGCCCGTCGATACCACTTAACCGCTTCTGCATAGTCCTGTTTTACACCTTGCCCGTTGGCATATTTCAAGCCAAGATGGTATTGCGCACCCACATTCCCTTGCGCTGCTGCCAGTCGATACCACTTGACTGCTTCAGCTTCGTCTTGTGGGACACCGTGCCCTTCGTCATAAACCACGGCAAGGCTATATTGCGCCAGCGCAATCCCCTGTATGGCTGCCAGACGATGCCACTTAACGGCTTCTACGTAGTCCTGCGCAACGCCTTTTCCTTCCTCATACATCACGCCGAGATGGTATTGCGCACCCGCATTTCCTTGCGCTGCTGCTAGTCGATACCATTTAATTGCTTCTATGTAATTTTGGGAAACGCCTTTTCCTTTCTCATACATCACGCCGAGATCGTATTGCGCACCCGCATTCCCTTGCGCTGCTGCTAGTCGATACCATTTATCTGCTTCCATATAATCTTGGGAAACGCCTATTCCTTTCTCATACATCACGCCGAGATCGTATTGGGCACCCACATTCCCTTGCGCTGCTACTTGCCGATACAAATTCGCTGCTTTTGCATAGCTCTGCGCAACCCCTTGCCCTTTGTAATACATCAAGCCGAGATTGTATTGCGCATCCACATTCCCTTGCGCTGCTGCTTGCCGATACAAATTCGCTGCTTTTGTATAGCTCTGCGCAACCCCTTGCCCTTTGTAATACATCACGCCGAGATTGTATTGCGCACCCGCACTCCCTTGCGCTGCAGCTTTGTGGTACCACATCACCGCCTGGATGTAGTCACCACGCTTATACGCATCCTGGCCGTCTTTGAGCGGATCTGCCCACGTTGTACCAACATTCAACAGTAGCGCAGTAAATATACAGAATAGTAGTTGTTTCATTGGTTATCTCATTGTGCAACAGCAATAAAGTTAGCGCGTGCAGGATGAATTTTCCTGACCAATTGTTTGCAGGCCACGCAATACCAGATTATCCACCCGCATCACCGGCAACTTGAGATGCGACTGTACATTATCTGCAGCGCCACCGCTTAACAGGCAGCGCACGCTGCCACGCGCGGCTAACGCCTCGAACTGCAAATGAATAGCGCCTATGGTCGCCTGGATTGAGCCGCTGAACGTGGCATCGGCGGTATTGCGCGGAAATTCCCGCCAGACTCCCTCTGTTTGTGCTAATTGGGCAGCGCCGGCAGCCAAGCTGCTACGCATCATGTCCATACCCGGCAGGATGAGCCCGCCCAAAAATTCTCCCTCGGCCGACAGTGCATCCACAGTAGTTGCCGTGCCGCAATTTACCACGAGACAGGATGCGCGCTCTTGATGCCAGGCCGCTATTAGCGCCGCCCACCGGTCGCTGCCAAGCTGCGCAGGGGGGGCGTATGAGTTACGCACACCACATTGCGTTGCTTGGGCCACAATAAATTCGATGGGACAATGCCATGCAGCACAGGCTGCGGAGAGCAGTTGCGCCATATTCTCGCCAGCAACATTGGATACGAGAATTCTGTCCGGTGGCGGCAATTCCGAAAACGCCATGCTCAATGCTGACGCCTGCGTATTTTCAAGCGCGTTTTGATGTAACCCCACGCCATCTTCTACCGTGGTCCACTTGACACGACTATTGCCGGCATCTATCAGTAACATTTTCATGGCGCACGTATACCAATCTCTCCCGCATTAAATATTTGCATTCCGCCTACCGTTTCCAGAATAAGCGCACCATTCCCGGTTACGCCTCGCGCAATTCCAATTTCAGTTCTGCCATCCGGCAGCAACAGCTGTACATTCTGGTTATGCAAAGCGTGATGGCTTTCCCACTCCGCACGCAGCGCCGCAAAACCATAGCTGGCAAATTCATAAAGTATGGCCTGCAATTCACGTAAAATTACCGCGAATAAGTAGTTTCGTTCCGGCACATTAATTCCCGACATGCCAGCTACCATATCTTCCAGACTCGATACCGGCTGATCTATCTGCGGCAACAGGTATTTAGGCATGGACACGTTGAGGCCAATGCCAATTACTACAGCACTCGGGCCCAACACATCACCTTGTGCCTCGAGCAGAATACCGGCCAGTTTACCCTTGTTGCCATTCAGTACATCATTCGGCCATTTAAGTCGTGCGCTTGTCATACCAAGCGCGTGCAATGCACGGATTAGTGCCACTCCAACTGCCAAGCTCAAGCCGGACAGCGCCGACAAACCAAGTTCAAAGCGCCACAACAGCGAGAATGTAAGTGCGTTGCCTAAGCCGGAATGCCATGTCCGACCCAATCGCCCACGTCCGCCGCTTTGAAGTTCCACCGCCAGCACGTTGCCGCTGGGTACGCCCCGCGCTGCACGCTGCAGCAACAGCGTATTGCTGGAGGACAAGCTGTCAAAAATTTCAATCTGAAATTGTCCCGCCTGCTCTTCTAAGTGACGTGCAATAAGTGCAGCATCAAGCCATTGCGGTGGATTGCTCAGGCAATAGCCACGACCGGGCACACTGTATAAAACCAAGCCATAGTCAGCTACCCTATGCAAGGCATTGCTCACGCTGGCGCGCGATATGCCCAAACGCTGCGCCAGCATTTCCCCGGAATGAAATTTCCCGTCCACCAACAGGCGCAGCAGGGCAAAAGTAAGCGGTTTCATCGTGATGCATGGGAGGGGGTGCCCATGCTGACAGCTTTCATAGTGGCTGGCTTTCTGCTGTTTTCTCGCGCAGATTTATAAAATTCAGGATTTCTTGTTTCTGTTTCAGTGCATCCTGATATCCCAGCTCGATCATCGCACGACAAAAATTCTTTTCGAACAACAGATAGCTCACCAGATTTGCCCCGCTACGGCGCATCGCGCCTATCCCGCGCAACAGAAAACGGATAGTCCATGGCAAGTGCATGGCATAACGTTCAGCTATTTTTTCAATAGGCTGACTCGGCTCAATCACCAACACATCGACATGGCGCAAATTTGTTTGCTGCTTAGCATCTTCTGTCAACATTCCGATCGAATGATTGATGCGCTGCACACGCTCTACATCCATTCCCAGGCTATTGAGAAAAATGCTATCCATAACATGGCCGGCAATCTGTGCAAGCGAAGGATAGTCACACATCTTGTTACTGATTTGTCCTTCCCTGCTATGACCTAAGCCGATTACCAGCACGCGAGTAGCGCCCAGATGCAGCGCAGAACTGATAGGCGCGATCTGGCGCATCGAGCCATCGCCAAAGTGTTCACGGTTGATGAGTACAGCTGGAAAAATAAACGGGATAGCTGAAGATGCCAATAAATGTTTGGGCTCGATCTTGGCTGGAATGCCAAGACGATGCGCCCGCTTCCAGGGCGGAATCCCCGCTACTCCCTGGTAAAAAGTCACCGAGCACCCCGAACTATAGCCCGAGGCCGTGATACTCAGCGCGTGCAGATGTCCTGCATCAATATTCTCCTGAATTTTTTCATAGGGCAGCGTTGCTTCCAGCATCTTCACCAACGGCGCGTTATCCAGCAGCGACACGTGATTTAACTTGTTAATTCCCATACTGCTCAAGATCAGCCCTGCGAGCCAGCATGCACTGTTCTTTAAAGCGCCAATCGGGTCAGTTCGATAAACAATATCAACGCGAGAATTTTT
This sequence comes from Candidatus Nitrotoga sp. BS, assembly GCF_927797785.1. GTDB lineage: Bacteria > Pseudomonadota > Gammaproteobacteria > Burkholderiales > Gallionellaceae > Nitrotoga. The sequence goes on from NZ_CAKMLL010000031.1 coordinate 6,472, forward strand.
CCAGATATTCAGGAGGTATTGCACACCTTTGCGAAAGGATCGAGCATTCACTGCGAGCGTAACCGCATTAAGCGAACCTGACGAAGTTCCGCAGATAACAGAGAAGGGATTGTGTGCATGACGCGGCAGAAACTCGGCGATGGCCTTCAGTACACCCACCTGATAGGCAACGCGCGCGCCTCCTCCGGTCAGAATCAAGCCAAGCTTTTCTGGCGCACTCATCTGACCACCTTCATCAAGGGCTTACAAATCGCCAGGCCCGACCTCAGCATGCACAATTTCCAGCGCATCCTTCAGTGTTTCCTCGGATAGATCATTTACATACTTCGATAGCATCTCTGCCGCTTCTGCTGCCTCAGGCGGCAGGTTGCGACCGTCGGTATTGGCCACCAGCACAGCGGCAGCTCCTGCCACCTGCAGTAAGCAGGTACGCTCACTCATCAATATTTCCAGCTCTTCGCGCAGCATGGCAACTTCTTGAGTCTTTAGTTTGTCCGACATATAACCTCCTCCTTACAATGAATTTCAACCCCTGTTACCGCCAGCGCACTCATATTTACGATACGACGCACAGTGGTATTGGGGGTCAGGATATGAATGGACTTCGCAGCACCAAGCAAAATCGGTCCTATGGTGATACCGTCGCCCGCAAGCATTCTTAAAAGACCGAAGGAAATGTTCGCTGCATCCAGATTCGGCATGATGAGCAAATTTGCTCCACCTTCCAAGCGCGAGCCGGGAAAAACCTGCATACGCAGACTCTCAGAAATAGCAGCTTCACCGTGCATCTCACCTTCCACTTCCAGCTCCGGCGCCATCTGCTCCAGCAATTCGCGCGCCCGACTCATCTTGTGCGCGGAGACGTCGTCGAAACTGCCAAAACTGGAATGCGATAGCAGTGCCACTTTGGGCACGATGCCGAAACGGTGCACCTCCTCTGCCGCCAGCAGCGTCATTTCCGCTACTTGTTCAGCGCTGGGGTCGAGATTGATTTGCGTATCGCAGATAAACAACGTGTGGTTGGGCAGCAGTAAAATATTCATCGCGGCAAACACGCTGACATCTGACCGCAGGCCGATCACATTGCTGACATGACGCAGGTGGTTAAGGGGTTGTGATAAAGTTCCGCACAGCATGGCATCTGCGTCCCCCATGTGTATCAGCATGGTGCCTATCAGGGTATTGTGGCGCCGTATTTCGCGCTTGGCGTCTTCAGGGGAAACGCCTTTTCGCTGCATTAAGCGGTGGTATTCTGTCCAATAAGCGCGGAAACGTGGGTCGTTTTCAGGGTTTACCAGTTCGAAGTGTTCTCCCGCGCAGATTCGAAGACCGAGTTTTTGAATCCGCTGTTCCACCACTTCCGGACGGCCGATAAGGATGGGTTTGGCCAAGCCTTCGTCCAGTACCATCTGCACCGCATGCAGTACACGTTCATCCTCGCCTTCTGCATATACCAGTCGTTTTGGATTTTTTTTTGCCAAATCGAATACCGGCTTCATCAACAGACCAGACTGATAGACAAAAAGCGAAAGTTGCTCGCGGTAGGACGCCATATCGGCCAGTGGTCTTTCCGCTACGCCGCTATCCATGGCAGCTTGGGCTACTGCCACAGCGATTTTTGTAATCAGGCGCGGGTCGAAGGGCTTGGGAATCAGATATTCCGCACCAAATTTCAAGCTCTCCTCGCCATACACTGACGCTACCGCATCGGACTGTTCGGCTTGCGCCAGTTCAGCGATGGCAAACACAGCAGCACGCTTCATTTCTTCGTTAATGCGGGTGGCGCCGACATCCAGCGCGCCGCGAAAAATGTAGGGAAAGCAAAGCGCATTGTTGACCTGGTTGGGATAGTCCGAACGCCCTGTGGCCAGAATGGCATCCGGCCGTACCGCCTTGGCCAGCTCTGGCCAGATTTCCGGTGTGGGATTGGCCAGCGCAAAAATCAGAGGATTGGGGGCCATCTGTTCCACCATCTCCGGTCTGAGCACGCCGCCTGCAGATAAACCCAGGAACACGTCCGCCCCGGAGATCGCTTCAGTCAAAGTACGTGCGCCAATATCCACCGCGTAACGCGTCTTGTGCTCATCCATCTCTCCGATGCGCCCACGAAACACCACCCCCTTTGTGTCGGTGACGATAATATTTTCCATACGCACACCCAAGCTCACCAGCATATCCAGACAAGCCAGAGCCGCAGCGCCCGCACCGGACACCACCAGTTTGATTTGATCAATTTGCTTGCCGACTACTTTAAGTCCATTCAGCAAGGCTGCGCCGACGATGATGGCAGTGCCGTGCTGGTCGTCGTGGAACACCGGTATTTTCATGCGCTCGCGCAAGCGTTTCTCAATGTAGAAACACTCCGGCGCCTTGATATCTTCCAGATTAATGCCACCGAAGGTTGGCTCCAGCGCGGCAATGATATCCACCAGCTTGTCTGGGTCGCGCTCGTTAATCTCCAGATCAAATACATCAATACCGGCAAATTTCTTGAACAGCATGCCCTTGCCTTCCATCACCGGCTTGGCTGCCAATGGACCGATCGCGCCCAGTCCCAACACTGCTGTGCCGTTAGTAATTACCGCCACCAGATTACCGCGAGCGGTGAGGTTACTCGCCTCATTTACGTCTGCCACAATCGCTTCACATGCCGCTGCCACACCGGGCGAATAAGCCAGCGCCAAGTCACGCTGGGTTAGCATGGGCTTGCTCGGCACTACGGAAATTTTGCCCGGTTTGGGCAGGCGATGATATTGCAGCGCAGCTACCCGCAATTTTTCGTCTAGTGTGTTATCGGTAACCATAATTGCGCGGATTATACCTGACAGACAATTTCCCCCGGATTCCATTGGCAGGCTAGTAACCAAGGAGAAAAGTTTGGCAGCACTACATCGTCTCCCACAACTTTTCCAGTCGCTTCACTGACACAATCACGGGCGTTTTCAATTCCTGCGCAAACAACGACACGCGCAATTCCTGCAATAGCCAACCAAACTCTACTATCCGCACATCAACATTGCCCTGTTGCGCAGTTAATTTGCGTTGCCAGGTCTGCTGCAAAGATTGCATTTGCGTGTATTGACGCGCATCACGTGCCGCATCAACTTGCAGTTTTTCCAAGCGCACATTGATCGCTTTTAGATAGCGTGGCAGATGCTGTAAGCGCTCGTAAGGAATACGTGCGATGAATTCCTTGTGCAACAGCCATTCGTACTGCGTGCGCATATCCTGGATGGCCTGCCCGTGTAATTTGGTCGCTTGTATTTTTTTGTGCACGAGTTGATATTCGCTCAGAATTGCGCTGATCAGTCGCGCCATTTCCTGCGCCACCAGCGTCAAACGGCTCTTGGCTTCCTTGCAACGCGCTGCGAATTCGGTTTCATTTGTTGGCCAAGGCTCATTCATACAGCAGCGATCAAAGGTGACCGCCAAAATCTGGCGGCGCAAATCCTGGAGGCTGCCAAAGGACAAGAACTGCATTGCCATTGTTTGCAGGCCCAGATTCTTTTCCAGAAATTTAACCTGATCTTTGAGCGCCAGCATAAATAAACGCCGTAACCCGATACGATGGCTGCTCAGCGCCTCATCGCGGGTATCGAATGTTCGTAAAGAGACCGCATTGTCTTCATCCACCAAGGCGTTAAACAGCGTTACAACTTGTCCGGCGCGGTGTATTTCTGCAGTCTCCTTGAATTCACCCAAACCATCTGCACCCATATTCCAAGCGGTAAAATGCACAGGCTTTTGTTCTGCGGCTGTGCCTTTTGCAGCGGACGGCGAGAGCTTGGGCGCAAGCTCGGCACGTAACTGTATGAAGTTGCGTGTAACCCCCAACTGTCTGCCATGCTCGTCTACTACATAAAAATTCATGAGCAGGTGAGCCGGTAATTGCTCTAACCGAAATGCATCCAGCAGCACTTCGAGTTGTTTTTGTTCGCGAATATAGCGTGCTAACGCCTGTAACAGGGGCATATCCGAGGGCGACACATCACGACAAAACAAGGCGGCGAATTCCGGCACCGGCACCATATGGCGGCGCAGCTTCTGCGGCAAAGTCTTGATCAGTTGCGTCACTTTTTCTGCCAGCAAGCCGGGTACCAAATACTCGCAACGCGGAGCGGATACCTGATTAATCAGAGCCAGCGGCACGGTCAGGTTCACACCATCGTCGCTCTTGCCCGGCACAAAATGATAAGCCAGTGCATAGCTGATGTTGTTCATCACCAGTTGCGGTGGAAATTGATCGGTGGTGATGCCTGCTGCCTCGTGCCGCATCAGGTCGTCACGTTGGAGATAGAGCAGGCGTGGACTGGCGCGTTCCGCTTCCTTGCGCCATGCCTCGAAAGCCGCGCCATTGTAAATATGCGGCGGGATGATGCTGTCGTAAAAGGCAAAGATCAATTCGTCATCTACCAGCACATCCGGTCGGCGCGCTTTATGCTCCAACGCCTCGATATCCTGAATTAATTTCTGGTTGTGCGAGAAAAAGGGCGCAAGCGTATGGAATTCGCCCGCCAACAAAGCCTGGCGAATAAATATTGCGCGTGATTCCGCCACGTTCATCGGGCCGTAATGCACGCGCTTTTTCGGATTGATAATCAGGCCATACAAGGTGCTGCGCTCAAATGCCACAACCTGTGCCGCTTTCTTCTCCCAGTGCGGATCAAAATAGTGGCGCTTGATCTGATGCGCACCCACTTCTTCCAGCCATTCCGGTTCGATGCGCGCCACACAACGGGCATACAGTTTCGTCGTCTCGGTTAATTCAGCTGCCACAACCCATTTTGGAGTTTTTTTAGCCAGCACCGAATTGGGCACGATGAAAAACTTTATTTCGCGCGCCCCCTGATAATGCGCCTCGCGATCCACGCTCTTGCAGCCGATATTACCCAGCAAACCCGTTAACAACGCCTTGTGGATTTCCTCATAGCTGGCAGGCGTTTCATTCAGCCGCATGCCCATCTCGACAACCTGCGCGTGCAATTGCTGATACAACTCATGCCAATCGCGCAGACGCAGTGGCGACAGGAATTTCTCGCGGCATTCATTTGCCCACAGGCGTTTGGATTTTTTATGCTTCACTGCATCTTGAAACCAGACCCACAATTTCAAATAGGCCAAAAAATCAGAGCGCTCATCGTTAAAACGCTGATGTGCGTCATCCGCCGCTTTGCGCCACTCTGTCGGACGGTCACGCGGGTCCTGCAATGATAGCGCGCTGGCGATAATGAGAATTTCCTGCAGGCAGTGATATTGCCTTCCCGCCAGCAACAGACGGGCAATTTTCGGGTCGAGCGGCAACTTTGCCAACTCGCGTCCCAGCGGTGTCAGCTGCCGCGCTTCGGTGATCGCATTCAATTGCGCCAGCAACTGATAGCCATCGGCAATTGAACGCGATCCGGGCGGCTCGATGAATGGAAATTGTTCGATTTCGCCCAGACCCAGCGCACTCATACGCAAAATCACGGTTGCCAATGACACACGGAAAATTTCCGCATCGGTATATTCTGTGCGCGCCATAAAATCCGGCTCGTCATACAAGCGCACACATATCCCGCTCATCACCCGCCCGCAACGCCCGGCGCGCTGGTTGGCGGCAGCACGTGCGATTTTCTCCACGCGCAATTGTTCGACTTTTTGCCGTATGCTGTAACGATTGATACGAGCCAACCCGCTGTCGATCACATAACCGATATTCGGTACAGTTAAAGAAGTCTCCGCAACATTGGTAGCCAGCACGACACGGCGTTTGCCGGAAGTTTTAAACACGCGATCCTGCTCGGCCGCCGACAGGCGCGAGAACAGCGGCAAGATTTCAACGCCCATGGGATGGTGCTTGCGCAAAGCCTCCGCAGTTTCGCGAATTTCGCGCTCGCCCGGCAGAAAAACCAAAACATCGCCGCGCAAGCCATGCACCGCCAGCTCATCCAGCGCGGTACACACCGCCTGTGGAATATCCTGCATCTCGCCTTCGGCATTCTCCTGCAACGGACGGTAACGCACCTCCACCGGATAACTGCGGCCACTGACCTGCATGACCGGCGCACCGCTGAAATGTTTAGAGAAGCGCTCCGCATCCAGCGTGGCCGACGTAATGATGAGCTTGAGATCACGACGGCGTGGCAACAACTGCTTGAAATAACCCAACAGAAAATCGATGTTCAGGCTGCGCTCATGCGCCTCATCAATAATGATGGTGTCGTATTTTTTTAGCAGCCGGTCGCTCTGGATTTCAGCCAGCAAAATGCCATCTGTCATCAGCTTGATGCAGGTATCCGGCGACACCTTGTCATTAAAGCGAATCTTATAGCCGACCAGGCCACCCAACTCGGTTTTCAGCTCAAACGCAATACGCGCAGCCACAGACCGCGCCGCAACACGGCGGGGCTGGGTGTGGGCAATAACGCCTTGCACACCCCGGCCCAGACTCAAACAGATTTTAGGTAGCTGCGTGGTTTTACCAGAACCCGTCTCACCACAAACGATGATCACCTGATTGGCAACGATGGCTTGTGCTAATTCTTCACGCCGCAATACTACCGGCAGGTCAAGTGGAAATTCGATTGGTGCAAGTAATTCAATACGTGCGGCACGACGTGCGTGTAGAGATTTAGCGGGAATGGAGTGAGGTAGGCGATCAGTCATTGCGCTGGATTGTACCTGAAACCGGTAGGTGAAGAAAAACAGGAGAGACGAAGAAGCGGTATGGTTGGAGGACAGTTTATTGGACTGGTTGCTGTCCGGTTGCATGTACCTTCCGTTGTATCGGCATGTCGGTAACGCGTGTGCTCAACCGTCCGCTTTGCTGTTGGGCTTCATTTCATTCAGTCCAACCTACCGGGCTAACCTTACTCTTTAGGCCCCGCCGGAGACAAACTTGCGCGCCGAGCGAAGCCGACTGATTCGTAGATCAATGTCGTCTCTGTTCGGTGGTAGATCCATGAACTTTGCTGCTTCATCTCTGGATTTGAATCCAAAGGAGTTGCCAACGTGAAACAGCAGGAGAGAGTCTACGTGCTGCTTCAGCAGGAACACCAAAGACTCAATCTCATTTGAATCGGAACCTGCATGCACGAAGCGATTCCTGTGATGTGTGAGGTGCGTAAGTACGAGCTGCGCCCGCTCGCGATCCTTGAACATGAAGGCTGCACGGCGTGTGGCAACTTTGTATGGGTCATGACCGCTATCAGTGAGGTACTCAAGCAAGCTCCACAGTCGGAGGAATGCGTCGTTCAAGTCTGCGGAATCTAATGCACGGACATATCGAAGTAGCGCCGACTCAATGTCTTGTTGATATGGTAGTCGGGCGAGCCTTGTCCGCAAGTTCTTTGCGAACTTTTGGAGCCTGGAGAACTGCGGCTTGTCGGAGTACAAACTCGCTGGCTTGGTATATCCTGGGTCATACCAGTACGTCTCAGTGGCGAGCGCCCCCATCGCGTCGTGGACGGTGTGGAACGGTGAAAGTCGAATATCGTTAACTGGTGATGGACGGCCACTGGAATGCCGCCAGGCCTTCCCACGGTTGAGTGAGAGATTCCACTCGCTCGCACCAAATCTATACTGTTCAGGGCCTTTTCCGCAGCTTCGTAGGGTGTTCTTGCTGACACCAGTGCCGATAAGCGCATGTAATGATCTGGGAGCACGAAGCCGACAGTGGCCTGGGAGTCGTTGAAGAGTCGAGACCTTTCCGAAAATCCTCTAATTGTCTTCGGATTGAATGTGATGGTAGTCTGGTCAACAGTGGTGCGAGGGATGTCAATAGTCCACCAAATCGATATTTCCGTAAGCAAGCGGAATGGTTTTATCGGTAGCGTTCGGTACTCCTGCTCTAACTTGGAGCATTGCTTGAGGAGACTTTCAGCGGTTATAGGGCGAGAAATGGCCGAGTCGTGCGAGACGCGTGTAACGATTCTCTGGCGCTCAAATTCAGGCACATCAGGATGGAACTCGACACACCCTCCCAAAATTATCGAGAAGTCCGAAGTATCAAGTCCGCCCGAGATGAAATCAGCGGGGTCGCCATCAGCCTTCGCGCGCTCGGCGCGCGCCGCTAAGGCGGAAAGGTCGGTGTCCTTGCGACGACTTGCCATGTGAGTGGATTGTGGAGTCTAAATGAATAGCGTTTATCTGCCGCCCTGCCCAAACATGTTTAACTCGCATCCCATATTAGCGACAGATAAACCTTGTTGGACTGAACCTTACGGAGAGCGGAACCTATGGAGATTGTAAGGTTTTGCGGCGAGTCGTCAACTGAACAAGTACACGGGGTCGAACAAGTACACATGCACGGGGTCACACATGCACGGGCAGTACACGGGTAGAGTAGAGAGCAGGTTCTCGCCTGCCCTCCCTCATCAAACCGTACGTGCGCTACTAACGCATACGGCTTTCCGATGTTCTTCAGTCCAAGGCATGCACATTAGCTCATCCTGTATTTGTTAATGCGGCTGAGAACCGCACCTGTGCCTCAATGTTGCTGGCGTAACACAGGTGACCTCTATATTTGGCCTTGGCAATAGCTTCCTCTGTAGCGTCCTGATCACAGCCCGGGGTGGTTAGCAACATGGCAATCCCCTGATCCTCCACTCTTCGGTTGCACGAACAAAGCAGGGTCCCTTCCCTCAGCCGGGGTTATGTTGTCCCTCGGCCTCAAGCAGTACTATGAACCCCTCCGACTCCCGATACAGCCTATGACGATTTCGTTACCTTATACGCCACAGTCGATGGTCTCCCCACCACCATACCGGGTCTCCAGCACTGGGCATTAAATCTTCGATAACATGCCGACCCTGCTACCCCGGAAGTCGATGGATGCCACTTCCGTTATTTCAGCATCCATCCAACGGCCTTCCCCTTCTGACCACAGGGTCGGCCTCTCCAATTCGTTTACGAGGCTACGTCTAGGTTCACTTGCGTTACGGCCTGCTATCTTGCTGTTTGGAAACTTACGACCCCGTGTTACCACGACGCCGCTTCCTCATACTACTGTGGCGTACGGACAACTCCACAGACGGGACTTTAACCCGCTAGATTTACTGCTGTTACTGCGAACGGTCAGGTCTTGCATTCATACATTTCATCATGCTAACCCCCTTTCATAGCACGTCCTTTTAGTTCAGTAGGCTGGGTTGTAAGAAATAAAGGGGGCAATTGTTGAATTAATTCCTTTAATGAAATTCCAACCCTTGACGTTTTTATCTAGCACTAGCTTGATTTTATGCGCAGCGGGAAGGATAGTGTCTAGATAAGCAGGGAGCTTATCTAGACACTATTATCTGCTTGGCTTGGTGGAGGGTTTTGCAAGAGGCTCTCTAAAGATAAATAAAGTTTAGCCGCTATTAAGTTTATCAATTAAATATTTGGGGAATAATAATGAATATTTCAGGTGTTCAAGTAGCCGCCATGGCATCAGGTCTGGATCAGCGCGATGCAGTTGCTGTTACTGTTTTAAAGAAAAGCATGGATATCCAAAAGCAAACCGCTATGCAATTAATTGAAGCCATTCCTCCGGCTCAATCTCGGCCAACGGGTAATTTGGGTAGTAATATTGATGTGCATGCATAAATACCGCTAGTTAACCTGAACTTCGGATAAGCAATTATTTTAATCTGCATACTCCATACCTATTTGCGCCCCAAATCCGAAGCTGCCATTCCTCGCTCAATGTAAACATGCAATTTGATGGGCCATCGGGTTCAGGTCTTGCATTCATGAGTACAGAAAATTGCTCGATCAGTTTGGCATGGTGCCATCGATGTCGCGCCGGGGAAGCTGCTACGACAACGGCCACGACTGTGGAAAGGATGTAGTCGAAACGGCCTGCCGCGCTCTTGATCTCGTTCTCGTCGCGAGAGTTCAACGTAAGGTGCGCGCCCAGACTGAGCGCCTCTTTTTTCTTGCTTGCAGTCGAGGTAAAAGCCGTCACTTCGCAGCCCCATGCATTGAGGAATTTCAGCGCCATGTGCCCCAGGCCACCGATGCCGATCACTGCCACTTTGTCCGCAGGTTTAATGTCGAATTGCAGCAAGGGGTTGAACACGGTACTCCCGCCGCAGAACAACGGGGCGTCAGATCCCTGGCATGGCTGCCGACCTGGCTAATCTTGCCCACCACCTCGCGACCGGCCACGACCGGGTATGTACTTTTCCCTCATTCACTATCGATCACGCTCAGATCGCTATGGCAAATGCCGCAATAGTGAACGTCGATCTCCACCTCCAGTGGTTTCAATTCGCCGGGGTCGTATTCGAAAGGTTTGAGTACGCCTTTGGGCTCGAATGCTGCATAAGCTTTAGGGCGCCTCTAAAAATTCAATTTTCTAGACTAGACAAGGCGCGAGTAAAAAATTTGAGCGAGGCATATAGTTGATATGTAAGCGATAATTTTTTTCGCGTAACGCAGTATTGTGACGAAAATTGGATTTTTAGAGGTGCCCTTTAATCATTTTGTATCTCCTTGAAGTAATGTATAACAGTAATTAAAAGGGGAGCATCGAATTGATTGTCTGAAGCCATTGCTTTTCGTTACTACGTAAATTTAATCTGAAGCTGAGCAGATCCTTTTAGTCGCGTGTGGGCAATCAGGCAAATGGATTCTTGATTACCAAGTCGGCAATTTTCATCCCGCTTTGCATGTCCTCGGTCAGCAACGTTTTTGCACCGGACAAAATTGCTGCCGCGCAAATGTGCGCGTCATAAATTGAAAGCTGAAAACGCTTGGCAATTTGCACAGCCTTGTCATGCGATTCGAAAGTGAGTGGGACGACGTCGCACGCGGCCTTAACGGCCAACAAAACCGCATCAATTTCTTCCCAGCTCATTTTGAGTTTGCGCAGGCAAACGGAAGTCACTTCGTTGAGCACCTGCACGCTGATGATGCCGCCCTTGTTCAGCATGGCTTCAGCGCGGTCGGCCTTGGCGGCATCGCCAGACAGCAAATACAAAACCACATTGCTGTCGATAAAAACCGTGCTCACTTGGCAGATATCTGCTCGTTGGCTTCAAGCCGATCAAAGTGAAAATCGGCTGGCAAGCGACCGCGAAACTGCCGCAAGCGCGCCAGCAATTCTTTCACCTCTTTTTTCTTGGAAACCTCAAAGGTTCTGGAATCGACGGCATGCAAAGCAATCTCCTCGCCTTCTTTCAAGCCTAGCGCCTGCACCAGTGCGGCGGGCAATCTGACCGCCAGTGAGTTTCCCCATTTTGCAACTTGCATAGTTTACTCCTTGTGGATATACGTTATTAAATTAGTGTATCACAATGGGGTTTGGGTTTATAGAAGCTCCCCTTTATCGAACATGGGACGCAGACCCGGCTGTTCCATGTAGCGCTAATGTGCTGCATTATGCGTGCACCTTTAACCCTTGGCGGCAGCGATGTCCACAACCACTATCCGCTTGCCGGAAGAGCTGCAAACCCGCGTTGCAGCGGCGGCGAAACGTGCAGGCACGGTTGTGCGTCCAGCGAAGGCTGGCGTGTTCAGCAGGAGTCGCTGGAGCAAGGTAGACCTTATAACCGGTAAATCCGGGAAATGGGTTGAAGGCGGGAGGGAGGCGGACGGGTTAGTAGTAGCGATAAAGCGGAGTAATGTCCGTGGAGCGAAGGTACCCTGCTGCATTGTAATTTCTCTGACACAAGAAAGGCAGGGACGAAATGATAAAAACGTCCGTTAGTTTGCAAGATCTGAGAAGGAGAATATAACGTCAAGGCGAAGGCAGAACCGGTGATTGTCAAGCTAGTTGTCGGTGTGCCAAGAAGGAAAGCGACGGGCAGCGAGCAGCACCGTAGCAAAGAAAATCAGGAAAAGCGGACATTTCTATTTAGCGTTGACAGACTTAAACAGCGATTCTGCGCCGAGCCGCAAAAATACCAACCAGTCCAGCGGCAATAAGCATTACTGTGGCGGGTTCGGGAACAGTAGGTACTGGAATAGCAGTTGGATCCACATTCACCGCACTAATCTGGCCCGCATTGACCAGAATATTAGTCGAAGTTCCGGCACCACTCGGCACCGGGGTAGGATTGGTTAAAACCGATGGGTCGAGCAATCCGTCAATATCTACGTCAAAAGTGGCAAGCGGCAGAATTGGCGCGCCATTGTTGTCGGTGAATAATCCTGACAAAGCTGATACGAGCTGGAACGAAAGATTGAACATTGGGCTGAGCCCGAATCCATCGTAATAAGCTATGTCGCTGGCAGTCGAAGCGATGGCCAATTTATATGAGGTGAGTTCCAAGGCTTGAGCATCCGGAATTAAGCTGCCACCATTGCCTAAATACAACTTAATTGCTCCAATGCCAGGGTTGAAGGCGGCATTACCATTATTGTCTAAGTTGCCGCTCAGCCCATCAAAACGGAAATACAAATCCGTGTAAGCGGAGGGGAGTCCCAGGCCGAGCGGGTTAAATGCGCCGCTTTTCTGGTATTGCACCCATTGCAGCGAACCGCTGAACGTAAAGGCCTGGCTAAATGCGGAATTCCCGGAAATGATTTGATCTAATTCGGAGTAGCCGTTGAGCGTAACCGCCCCGATCTGGGTCGCATTCGTGCCGCCGACAGCGCCAAGATTAAAATTCCACTCAGAAGCAGCGCCCCAAACAATATTTTGAACATTCGCTCCACCATTTTCTGCCATCGCCATATTAAAAATTATCTTGCAATAATAATATCCAAAGATTACAAGTTAGTATCCTTGAGGTCATTGCTGTTAATGGCAGTCTCCTAAAATATACAGCGCGTGTTCGTCCAGGGGAGAGGGCGCGACGCTGAGCGTAGCTACTAGTGGTTTGTTATTGGCCTCCGTGTTCCGTCTAACTCCCCTTAAAGTTTCTCCGTCAGGGTCTTCATGGGCATGCTCAAGCGTTTTGTTTGGATCATATTGCTTGGCTGCGCGGGGGTTATTGTCCGCGCCGAGCAAGCGCAAGCGGTTACCAGCATTCCCAACCAAACCAGCGGCCCCTACGCCTACATCACCAATTACGGCAGCAACAACGTCTCGGTCATCGACACCGCGAATGATACTGTGCTGGCGACCATCGCCGTCGGCTATGGCCCCTATGGCGTGACTGTCTCGCCCGACGCCACCCGGGTGTATGTGGCCAACTACGTGAGCAGCAGCGTCTCGGTGATCGACGCCACCACTAATAGCGTACTGGCTACCGTACCGATTGCGACCCGCCCCTACGGCTTGGCGGTCTCCCCCGACGGCCGACATGTATATGTCGTGGCCTATTTCAGCAACAATGTCTCGGTGATCGACACCGCTAGCAACACCGTGACGGCGACGATTCCGGTGGGCCAGCGTCCGCATGGCGTCGTGGTCAGCCAAGACAACAAGCAGGTGTATGTCGCGAACTATGCGACCAACGACATCACCGTGATTGACGCCACCCTGAATAGCGTGTCCGCGACCATTCCACTGCCCGCCAACAGCAATCCCTTCGGGTTGGCGCAGACCTTGGATAGCAGCAAACTCTATGTCACGGGCTGGAGCAGTAACGCCGTGTACGTTGTAGATACCGCGCGCAAGGCCGTAACAGCGACGATTCCCGTGGGCATGCGGCCGGTAAGTGCAGCGGTGAGCCCGGACGCTAGCCGGGTGTATGTCTCCAACTACAACGGCAGTACATCGATCACCTCGGTATCGGTGATCGATGCGGCCAGCAATATCATCACTAATACAATCACGGTCGGCACCCGCCCATACGCGTTTGGCAGTTTCATCAGCCTGCCGCAGCCGACGCTTTCTCTTTCTATATCAGGGCCGGACCTCCTCAACAACCCGATACCGAATGTCCTTTTTATTTATGGCACGGATTGCAATGGCAACCTTTGCCAAGTGTCGAACAATTACTTCAGCACCTTCGACCTGAGTGCCCAGCTAAACAACCAGCCGATTGGCAGCTTAACCACCTTCAATCCGACGCCCTCGAATGGAGGGCAACCCGGCGGTTCGGCAAGCTACACCCCGGCGAGCCGTTTACCGGAAGGAGCCAACAGCCTCAGCGCACAGGTCCAGGACCGGTTTGGCCACTTCACTTCACCGCTGACGAGAGCTTTCACCGTCGACACCATTGCGCCGAAGTTCCTGACGCTTGCGCCGACGAGCGGCGGCGTTTATCTGAATCCCACCGTCACAGTGAGCGGCAGCATCGACGATCCCACCGCTAGCATCTATTTCTCTAGCGTACCGTTGATATTTTTTGGTAACCAGGAAGGACCGAATTTCACTTTTCCGACCACCCTGGTGCCGGGACTCAATAACATAAATCTTAGCGCCATAGACTTGGCCGGGAACAACACAAAGACCAGTCTGAGCTTTACCTATACCCCCTTTATCCTTCACGTCAGCTCCCCTCAAAACAATGACTCGATCTATGGCAATCAGGTGACGGTGTCGGGGTATTTTAGCGGCACGAGCAATGCGAGTGTGAGCGTCAATGGCGTAGCGGCCAGTGTGAACGGCGTCAATTTCACGGCGGCTAACGTACCGCTGATCTCCGGTACCAATACCCTGCTGGTGACAGGTATCCGCGCGGACGATGGCAAAGTTCAAACCCAGCAACTCAGCGTCTTCAGTTACGCCCCGAGTATAGCGATCACCGCACCGCTTAATGGCGCAACGTTTACAGGTAATAGCGCGCTGGTCACGGGCACGTTTACCGGGTTGGTGGCGACGGTCACGGTGAATGGTGTCACGGCCACGCTTAGTGGCAACAATTTCTCCGCATCGGTACCGTTAGTCTTTGGCAACAATACGCTGGTAGCCACTGCCACCACAGCCCCCGCCGTCACAGTCATTCTCCTCAGTGCGACGCAAACGGTGAATGTCACTAGCTCGGCGCCCTCAATTGCCATTGCCAGTCCGACGGCCAATGCAACGCTCAACACCGCGATTGTCGCGGTGAGCGGAACATTTAATGGGCCATCGAATACGAGCATCACGGTCAATGGCGTGGCGGCAATAATAACGGGGAACACCTACACCGCCACGGTTCCGGTACGCTATGGCCCAAATACGTTGACGGCCAAT
This sequence comes from Candidatus Nitrotoga sp. BS, assembly GCF_927797785.1. Lineage (GTDB taxonomy): Bacteria > Pseudomonadota > Gammaproteobacteria > Burkholderiales > Gallionellaceae > Nitrotoga. The sequence goes on from NZ_CAKMLL010000031.1 coordinate 21,503, forward strand.
CTCACTGCCGGCGCGACGACAGTGATCACCGCCGTGGCGGTGATCGGCACACTGCCGAGCATCAGCATTACCGCTCCTGCGGCCAACGCGACGATTGCGGCCAGCTCGGTCACCGTGAGCGGCACGTTCCAAGGACCAGCCAGTTCGACGGTTTCGGTCAATGGCGTGGCGGCAACAGTAACGGGGAACACCTACACCGCAGCAAATGTGCCGCTAACCTTTGGCAGCAATACGCTGACAGTGACTCTCACCGCGCCGGACAACTCGACTGCGAGTGCAGCGGTGACGGTCACGAGCACTACACCGACGGGGACTGGCACACTGCCGAGCATCAGCATTACCGCTCCTGCGGCCAACGCGACGATTGCGGCCAGCTCGGTCACCGTGAGCGGCACGTTCCAAGGACCAGCCAGTTCGACGGTTTCGGTCAATGGCGTGGCGGCAACAGTAACGGGGAACACCTACACCGCAGCAAATGTGCCGCTAACCTTTGGCAGCAATACGCTGACAGTGACTCTCACCGCGCCGGACAACTCGACCGCGAGTGCGGCAGTGACGGTAACAAGCACTACACCCACGGGGACTGGCTCACTGCCGAGCATCAGTATTACCGCTCCCGCAGCCAACGCAACAATCGCGGCCAGCTCGGTCACCGTGAGCGGCACGTTCCAAGCTTCGACCGGTGCGACGGTCTCGGTCAACGGCGTAGCGGCAACAGTAACCGGGAACACCTACACCGCAGCGAATGTCCCGCTAACTTTTGGCAGCAATACGCTGACAGTGACCGTCACCGCGCCGGACAACTCGACCGCGAGCGCGGTGGTGACGGTAACGAGCACTACACCCATGCTGACCATCGTCAGCCCCGCCGATGGCGCCAATATTAACGGCGATAGCATCCTGGTCAGCGGTACGCTCTTGGCTCCAATCAATAACGGGGTGACCGTCAATGGCGTGGTGGCTAATGTCGAGAATGGAAAATTTTACGCCAACAACGTGCCCTTGCAGCCGGGGGTGAATATCTTGACGGTGATCTACACCCAGGCGGATGGAACAACGGCGATGCAAACACATAGCGTTAATAGCACCGGCACGAATCCGCTTCAGGTTACGGCCAATGCTTATGCGGTTGCGGCATCGCTCAGCGTCAATCTTGTCCTGACGAGCCAAACGGGTAGTCCGATTCAAACCTTTAACATCGATCCAGGTGGCAATGGCAGTGTCGATTTGAACTTGGATGGTAGTGTTAGCTTGACCTATCCTGCGCCCGGCACTTATGTCGTTAATGTGACCATTACCGATGCGCTGGGAAGTCACAGTCAGGCGTTGGCGATTACGGTGTGGGATCCGGCGCAGATGGATAGTTTCTTTAACGCGGTGTGGACGGGGATGAATAATGCCTTGATCGCTGGCGACAAGACGAAAGCGTTGACCTATCTGAATTCCAGTGCGCAAGCCAAGTATGGGCCTGTGTTCGATGCGTTGCTGCCTGATATGCCAGAAATTATTGCATCCTATTCGCCACTGCAACGATTGCAGATCTACCCAGATATCGGTGAATATGCGGTCAACCGGGTCATCCACGGCGTGAACCGGATATTCCTCATCTACTTCCTGCTCGACAACGACGGTGTGTGGCGCATCGACAGCATGTGAAAGGGCGACAATGACACACCATAACTTCTTCTGTGCGCTTCTGGCGTCTGTCTTGCTGTCTGCACCAGTTCACGCCACGACCTATTCAGCCGAGGCGATCGACGCGCAGATTGTGGATGCTAAAACCAATCAACCCCTGGAAGGGGTGATCGTCGTCGCGCATTGGGAGGTGAGTCGTGTGGTGCCAACTTTTGTTCCGATCATGCCTTTTGGAAATGACCCGCGCGGGCCGTTTCAATTACAGATAATGGAAACGGTGACAGATGCGAATGGCCGTTTCCACTTTCCCGCGTGGGGGCCGTTGCCGGTACCGCCATTGGCGGCGCTAGGAGATCGTGATCCGGGTCTCATCTTCTTCAAGGAAGGCTACGTCCCCTGGGGTGCTTCGAATTACTACCCGAGCACCTTCGATTACTCAGCTAGTTCCACCCGTAGTTCAGAGGTCAACGGCACGACGATCAAGCTTAAGAAGTTTGAGGGTGACCTGCAAGCATATGCGGCTCAGTTCACTAATTTGAGCGTGAATTTGGGTTTTGCCACGTATACGCGCATTGGCAATTGCGACTGGAAGCGTATTCCTCGGATGTTGGGGACGGTCATAAAAATAAAAAGATCGTTCCGCGAAAAGCTTATTTTCAGCGCCCTACCAAACCTGAATAGCATTCAACAAGACGGATGCGGTTCGGCAGAAGAATGGTTAAAGGACTATCTGAAATGAAACTACGTTTGTTACTTTTAGTCGCGTCGCTGAAAGGAATTCCTGGAATGAATAGCCATATCGTGATTTTATTGACGTCTGTCTTGCTGTCTGCGCCAGTTCACGCCACGACCTACTCCGCCGAGGCGATCGACGCGCAGATTGTGGATGCTAAAACCAATCAGCCTCTGGAAGGGGTGATCGTTGTAGCTCATTGGGAGGTGAGTCGTGTGGTGCCCAGCTTTGTTCCGATCATGCCTTTTGTAAATGACCCGCGCGGGCCATTTCAATTACAGATCATGGAAACGGTGACAGATGCGAATGGCCGTTTCCACTTTCCCGCGTGGGGGCCGTTGTCGGTACCGCCGTTAGCGGCGCTAGGAGATCGTGATCCGCATCTCATCTTCTTCAAGGAAGGCTACGTTCCCTGGGCTATTTCGAATGGCCACCCGAGTACCTTCGATTACTCGGCTAGTTCCACCCGTAGTTCAGAGCTCAATGGCACGACGATCAAGCTTAAGAAGTTTGAGGGTGACCTGCAAGCCTATGCGGCTCAGTTCACTAATTTGAGCGGGAATTTGAATTTTGTCAGAAATTATCGCGATGACACTTGTAACTGGAAACGCATTCCGCGGATGTTGGGGACGGTCATAAAAATAAAAAGATCGTTCCGCGAAAAGCTTATTTTCAGCGCCCTACCAAATCTGGATGACATTCGACAAGACGGATGCGGTTCGGCAGAAGAATGGTTAAAGGATTATCTGAAATGAAAGTACGCTTGTTAGTTTTAGTCGCGTCGCTGATTAGTGCGCCGCCGGTCGCCGCGTACAAACAAAGTACGCACGAGGCAATGTCAAGAAATGCAGTGATAGCTTCGGATATCAACAAGGATTCCGCGGTAATGAGCCAGCTGGGCTTACCACCGTTCGCAACTGATCCCAGGTTTTCCACTTCTGCCTTTTTCGCATCACCGACGACCATTTTGGAGCTGTTTGCAAAAGGTGCCAACGACGAAGATGATGGCCTCCGCTCATTGCATCATTTTTTTAATCCGCTAACGAATGCGAGCATGTACACCCCGCCTTGGTCGGATTCGCCGGACTGGGCGGTTAGCGCTCCGGACGATCCGAGTTCAGTGAAGTTTTCTTTCAAGCAGGCACGGGAATATCTATGGCAGGCCACGGCCAACCCACTCAATAGTTATGCGTTCCGGCAGAAGCAATTTGGCATGATGTTCGAGTCTCTGGGACATGTGATTCATCATTTGGAAGATATGACTCAGCCGCAACATGTGCGCGACGATCAGCATTGTGATATCGATCTGTGTAGGTTGGTCGGGCAGTATAGCCCGAGTCTTTATGAGAGTTTTACCGCCAAAGAAGACGGCACCCTCCCTTTTGGTGGTTATGACCCCGTATATTCAAGCGCCGACACAGCATCCTTTAACACGATGCGCAACTTCTGGACTACTACCGTAAATGACAATACGGGAAAAGGTATTGCTGAGTACACGAATAGAGGATTCGTGAGCAAGGGTACGAATTTAGACACAACAGTATTCGCGCAACCTGCTCTTGGCAGTTCCACGGCGCTGGATACCGACATCGCCACGCTGTGCGGAGAAGATGCACTTATGGGATACGCAGCATGCCCCGCCGGCTTGAGTGGGGCGATGACCATGTACAGCAGTATCGTGACCGACAACTACCGCACTACAGCAGGAACCCGGGTCAATTCACGCACCAGCACCCAATCGATTTTCGACCAAGATTTGCAAGATGCGGGCGGGGGGCAGATTTTTTCGCTCAACCGTTTCAACTTTCATACCGCGCAAAGTTTGCTGATTCCCCGCGCCGTTGGGTATTCCGCCGGCCTGATCAACTATTTTTTCCGCGGCAAGATGCAAATCAGCTTGCCACCTGATGGCGTGTATAGCCTCATCGATGGCACGACTACCGGGTTCTCGAAGGTCAAACTGGGATTAACCAATGCTAGCCCGCCAGGTGAAGACATGACCGACGGGACGCTGGTGGCTGTCGCTAAATTTCATCGCAATACGTGTTATGCAGATGACCTTTCCGATGCATTGAACTTGAACGGCGATCTGACTTGTCGCAGCGAGGATGAAGAAATCGTCGTGTCCGCCCCACAAACAGGTGTCACGCTCGGCAACAGCCCGACTCAATTCACGTTCGATTTTAGCGAGCATCCTATTCCCAAAAATGCGACTGATCTTTATATCCAGGCGGTTTACCGAGGGCAGCTGGGGAGCGAGGCTGACGCAGTGGTGGTGGCCACCAAGGATATTTCCGAGCCCACTTACTTTTCCTATCACAACGACAGTGATTACATTCAGATCGCCGGCCACGTCTATACCCGCCCACAAGTTAACGCTAATCCGGGTTTGCTGGCACTGGTGAAACCGACTAACTGCGTCATTGCAAGCTCGCCTCCGACGTTGGCCCCAATTTGTTTTCAGCCACTTACACTTAACCAGGATTGGATCGCTGGTAATAGTGCTGTATCACTGTATACAGTGAGCAATTTACCGGTGCGGAGTTATACGCGCGTTGTGTTGTTAACGGATGCGGGCACAACAACCTCGATTGCCGATAAGATACAGCTATGTCAGCCTGACTCTGGTGCGATCACCCCCGTGGAAACTCAGCTTGATCTGACTACCAATACCTTCAAACATTCCACGATAAGATTCTGGCGCGGCTCTTACGGCTGGGAACACTATAGCTGTGCTTTCATTGGCGATGGTAGCGCCCCCGGCACGCCCGATGATCGCTCTAATGTAATTGCCCCTCGCACAGATGGAGCGGCAACCCCGACTGCCGTACAGGTTTTGTTCTAACCGGAAGTGGGTGTATGAGCGACCCAGAGCGCTTTCTGAGGTCGGCTGAGCTTTATGACTAATCAGGATGGGTTAGTCACACATTACTAGCAGCCTGTCGGTCTTAAAAGAAATCGGCTGCAAATTGAGCTGAACGGTGTATATTTCGCCGCTTTTTTGGGCAATAGAACAACTATTGCCCTGCAAAATCGTCAAAATCTGCCTTCGCTCAGCTCAATTTTCGCTACGACTCTTTAAGTCTGACAGGCTGCTAGGTTAATTTTTATTTTCCGATGCAAAACCGGCTGAATATTTCACCGAGCAGATCATCCGCACTAAACTCACCCGTAATAGAATTGAGTTCTTCGTGAGCCAGTCGCAGCTCCTCTGCGCAAAGTTCTGGACGTTTGATTTCCCCTGCGGCTCGCTGCAAATGGTCACGTGCGTTCAATAATGCATGGACATGTCGTTCACGCGCCATAAAGATGCCTGCCTCTTGATGCCAGCCAAGCAATGACAGCAACTTATTACGAAGGAGCTCAAGCCCCTCGCCTGTTTTAGCTGACAGATAAATGTGACTTTCGTCAATTTGTTCTTTTACATAGGCATGCTGAGCAAGCAAATCAACTTTATTAAAGACATATAATCGCGGAATTTCACGCGGCAACTCGTCTAAAATTCTCTGATCATCCTCAGTCATACCGTGGCTGGCATCCAACAGGATCAGGATAGCATCCGCTTTTTTCAGCGCTTCGTATGTACGCGCAATTCCCATCTGTTCCACTGCGTCCTCTGCCTTACGCAAGCCCGCCGTATCTATAATATGCAACGGCACTCCCCCGATCTGAATAGATCGGCTAATAAGATCGCGCGTGGTGCCTGGGAATTCACTCACTATCGCGACATCCTCTCCGCTCAATCGATTGAGTAGGCTCGACTTGCCGACATTAGGCTGACCGACCAGCACAATATGCGCACCTTCTCGCAACAGGCTTCCCTGTTGTGCCACACTCAAAATCTTTTCTAATTCAGCATGCAATACGACTAACCGTGTATCACGTTGCGTGACATTTAGTGCATCAATCTCTTCTTCCGGAAAATCCAGCATGGCTTCGATCAACATGCGTAACGCAACTAACCCGTCCACTAAGTGATGAATCACCTGGGAAAACTCGCCTTGTAACGAACGCATGGCACTGCGTGCAGCTTGACTGGTAGTAGCGGCAATCAGGTCGGCGACGCTTTCTGCTTGCGCCAAATCAAGTTTTTCATTTAGGAATGCACGCTGTGTAAATTCGCCCGGCTGGGCGAGGCGAGCTCCGATTTCAAGACAGCGCTGTAACACCAATTGCAGTATGGCTGTACCGCCGTGTCCCTGCAATTCTAAAGTGTCCTCGCCGGTGTAAGAGTGTGGGGCGGGAAAAAACAGAGCAATACCCTGATCCATAACCTGCCCTTGCTCATCCAGAAATGAAGCATAAGTTGCGTGCCGCGGCACAGGTACTTTGCCGATCAGAGTTTGTGCCAATAAGGAAAGGTCAGGCCCGGAGAGCCTGACTACGCCGATGCCACCTTGTCCATGAGGGGTGGCGATAGCGGCAATAACATCAGGCTTTAGCGGCGCCTTTGACATTAGCCTCCAGCCCACGCGTGATATACCACTGCTGAACGATGGAAAGTATATTGTTTACAATGGAATACAGTACTAGCCCAGCCGGAAAAAAGAAAAACACCACACTAAATATAATGGGCAATAACTTCATAAGCTTGGCTTGCAATGGGTCAGGTGGAACAGGGTTTAGCTTACTTTGGATGATCATGGTGGCGCCCATGATCAATGGTAAAACATAATATGGATCAGGCACCGACAAATCGGTGACCCAGCCGAAGAATGGGGCATAACGTAATTCGACACTTGCAAGAATAGCCCAGTACAGAGCGATAAATACTGGAATCTGAACGATCATCGGCAAACAACCCCCAAGCGGATTTATTTTTTCCGTCTTGTACAATTCCATCATCGCTTTATGCAGGCGCTCGCGGTCATCGCCATATTGCTGCTTGATTTTCTCCAACTTCGGAGCCACTACGCGCATTTTCCCCATGGAGCGATAACTGGCTGCAGACAACGGGAAAAATAGCAACTTAATAAACATAGTCAACAAGATAATGGCTACACCCCAGTTGAACACCCAGCCATGCAGGTAAGAAAGCAACCAGAACAATGGGGTGGAAATGATAGTCAGCCAGCCATAATCTACGGTTAATCCTAACCCTGGAGCGATTTCATCCAGCGAGGTTTGCGCCGGTCCCGCATAAAGCGGCACACTAATCTTTTTACTCTGACCTGGTGCAATTGCCGCTACTGGAAAAATTATTCCTACTGAATAAAGCTCGTTTTCCAGATGTTTGGTGTAAAACTCTCGTTGAATTTTGTCTTTAGGTAACCATGCCGCTACGAAATAATGTTGCAGCATACCTGCCCAACCATTGTCAGCGCTTTGAGAATGTTTGGCATTGCCTTTCTCAATATCTGGAAACCCTACCTTCTGAAACTTATCTTTCTCCGTGTAAATCGCAGTGCCAGTGTATGTAGGCAAGAACATTGATGTACCTTCGGGTGAAGATTTGTCTCGCACCAACTGAAAATAAGCAGATGGGGAAATCGGACTGGTTCCAATATTTTCGATTTCGTAGCCTACATCTACCACATAGCCTTCTCGATGAAATACATAAAATTTAGTGACTTTTGCACCAATAACATTTGTTGCAAGTAATCGCACTTCGATTGTGTCTTTACCTTCGGTTAATCGATATTCGTTGGCGAGAGCCGTGAATGTCGTATTGTGCGTGGGTAATCCAGTGCCAAGCAAACCCGTTTGAGCGATATACGTGTGTTCGCCTCGTTTTTGAAGCAATACGAACGGTTTGTTCTTGTTATTGCTGTCCCGTTGATGCACAAATTCCAAACGACGTAAATCACCGCCTACTGTATTAATTTCTGCGTTTAGATAATCAGTTTTTACAGTAATTTTTTGCCCAGTTTCAATCTTTTGTTGGGTTGCAGCTGCAATTGCCTCAGGGCTAACCGTAGTTGCTAAATTGGGTGCAGTATCTGGCGGCACGGTAGCTTGGGGAACGGCAGCTGCAGGCGCTGTTCGCACGATTGGTTGCTGAGTGCGTTGCCAGCTGTTCCAGAGCACCATGATTGATATTGAGAACGTCAAAAAAAAGAACAGCCTGAACAGCTTGTGAAAATCCATTTGGTTTCGCCTATGTAAATCTATGGGGCGGGATCATAACCACCTGGATTCCAGGGGTTGCAACGGATCACCCGCTTTATGCTCAACCAAGTACCACGCCAAGCACCATGTTTAGAGATAACCTCACGAGCATATTGAGAACAACTTGGAGTAAAACGACAGGTCGGCGGCATGAGCGGACTCAGTAAATATTGATATAAACTAATTAATCTGATTAATAGCTGCCGCATCACTTAGGGACAGATTGGAATAATTGTAATAAGGCCAACCGCCCTTCAACCGCAGTTTCAGAATTAAATTGCCGCTTTGCACGCACCACTACATCCACTGAGTGTGTGATTGAGAAATTAAGCCTAAATATATTTCGAATCATGCGCTTTGCAAAGTTTCTAGATACAGCCTTTGGCATGCTTCTTTTGCTGGCTATTACCCCAAGACGGGAATAGCCATTCTCATTTTTTCGTGTGTAGACTGCAAACCATTTATTAGTCAAACAATTGGCACGAAGCGCCAACTCAAACTCTTTCGGTTGCCTTATCCGGCGGCATGGAGGTAAAGTTTGTCCGGCATTAAACGGCAAGACGTGCTCGGCCTTTAGCTCTGCGGGCAGCTATAACTGCTCTGCCTCCCTTGGTCTTCATGCGAACCAGAAATCCATGAGTCCGTTTTCTTTTAGTGACGGATGGTTGATATGTTCGTTTCATTGTGAATGCCCCTAATTAATAATTGATACTCGAAAACCCGCTATTACATTATTTACGGGGGGCTATGTCAAGCTTAATTTATCTATGTGTCAGGTTCAGCCTGTTTATAAACACGTTTAACAAATAAATTTGGTTTTTCTGTGCACCATTTTTCAATGACAGATAGGCGTCAGGTGATACAAAGCGCGCTGCGGGATATGGTGGTCGATATGCCAAGGTGAGAAAACTAAAAACGATTTCGAGCATCTTCGCATTGATGGCAAGATTGCGCCCGAAATGCAGGCGATCATTTAACAGTCTGCTTTTATACGAATGCGATGATGCATGCCCTTTTGTTACCGGTGAACTCAGCGTAAAGTGCTTGCTGTAAGCTGTCTGTAAACGCGTTTCTTCTTGTGATGGGAAGTGCCTGACCGATATAGCGAACTCGCAGTTCCGAAAATGCTACCAAAATCTTGGAGCAAGGAATACGGGAGATGCCCACCATCCTCGACAAGCCAGCCGGAAAACGTGGCAAAATGGCCAAGTCAGACGCCCATGATTTGCTTGAGAGATTTTATAAGCACGAGGCTTTTGTATTGCTTTTTACCAAGAACGCCTTTGGTACCATTTACCAATAATCGTGGAGAGCGTGATTTGAGAATGAGCACGGTCAAAAAAAGTTTCCGGAGACTTCCGCTCAAAGGTTCACAGGCTGCTAGGCTCACGCTTTTCGTCGCATCACTTGTTCTGCAAATTATGGCTCACAAGGGGGATACCATGATCGCTATCAGAATGGCTTTGGCTGGTGAAGTGGGGGGCGAGTAGTTCCTAAAGATAAAATGAGGTCAATGATGAAGTGGCTGCTCTGGATATTGTTGCTGGCGAATTTGATGTTTTTTGCATTTTCTCAATGGGGTGAAACGTTAACAGGTGAAAATCAAAGTTTGAAGCATCAATCGTCGCTGAATGTGGAAAAGATCACGCTGCTGTCTACGCCGTCTGCCAAGACCGCAACGTCGCAGGATCAGCGAGCATTCACTGATGTTTGTCTGGAGTGGGGAGAGTTTTCCGATGCCGACAGCGTGCGAGCCTCGGCAGCTTTGGCAGCATTGAAGCTAGCCGACAAACTGTCGAAGAGACAATCTGAATATGCGATTGGTTACTGGGTATACATGCCACCCGCACAAACCACTGCGAAAATGAATAGTAATATCGCCGAACTTAAGAAGTTTAAAGTGAAGAGCTACTTCGCCGTACAGGACGCCGGAAAATGGAAAAATGCAATTTCGCTGGGCATTTTCAAGACAGAAAACGCAGCGCGTATAGCGCTAGGTAGCTTCCGGGCGAAAGGTGTTAAAACTGCCGAAATGGGAGAGCTCATGAGTAAATTTAAACATACGGTATTTGTGCTGAAATACCCAGACGAAGCCACAATTGAGAAAATGGTGACCTTGCATAATGAGTTTGCCGGCACCTCTGTGCATTTGGCGGCTTGTGATTAGACTTAAGCACATTGTGCAAACACCAGCATGATTGACAAGTAGCGGTTAAATCTGGAGAATACCGCGCTTTCGTGGCAATGCTAAGGCGGTTCGACTTAGGAGCACCTCAAAGGCGCGCTTCTAAAAATTCAAATTTCTAGACAAGGCAAGGCACGAGTAAAAAAGTTTAACTCTGCATATGGTCGATATATTGGAGATGGTTTTTTCGAGTAACGCCGTTTTGCGACGAGAATTGGCTTTCTAGAGACACTCCAAAACGATGATAAAATTTCAGGTGATATAGCTCAGATGGTTAGAGCGCAGCACTCATAACGCTGAGGTCGGTGGTTCAACTCCACCTATCACCACCAAAAAGTAGTATAAAGCAGTGCAAGCAAGTCCAAAGAACCCGTGTCAATCCCAGTGATTCGCGGGTTTTTTGCTTTACCACGTCCATTCTCGTATATTGCAATCTTGATAGTACTGGGGGCACGATAATAACGTTTATGCCCCCAGTAAAATTTTATGCCCCCAACGAGGTGATGACGTGACACATCTTTTCATCCGCCCCCTCCTACGAAGTTAGGCATCATTTCATTCAGCCTAGGCTACCGAGCTGCAAGGGTAATAAGCGCAAAACAGCTTTGCAAAATGTGGGGGATGGCCAGGAAGTAAATTTTTATCGCGGTTAATTGCGAGTGTTTTGTGCGCACTTTTGACTATCAGAGGGCTAGCTGGTGCCCCCGTGATCGCACAGCGGACTCTCGCTTAGTGCCTCAGAAGTGAGCATGCGGCCGTGCAGCTTTAGAGCGGTTGTTGCACATGGACGCAGATCAATCTTGTCATGTTCTCATGCCCAAATAACTTGCTTGTATGAAAGTGCGACATCTATAATGTTGGCTCTATCTCTTGTATAGGAACCAGCGTGAAAGGTGTCGTCTTTACCGAATTCATGGAGATGGTCGAGTCCCGTATGGGTCTCGACATGCTCGATCGCATTATCACCGAAGCCGAGCTGCCGAACGATGGTGCCTACACTTCGGTCGGCACCTACGATCACGCTGAAATGGTGCGCCTGGTCACAGCACTATCGAACGCGACCGGGCTAAGCACGCCGCAGCTGATTTTCATCTTCGGTGAACAGTTGTTCCAGCGCTTCAGCGTCAGCTATCCGGTGCTGTTTAGCGACGTTCAAAATGCGTTCGATTTCCTCAGCCGCATCGACGGCGTCATCCACGTTGAAGTACGCAAGCTGTATCCCGACGCCGAGCTGCCCAAGCTCGAGTGCGAACGGCCGTCCCCCAACGAGCTAACCATCTTGTACAGTTCGCCCCGCGGATTTGGCGACCTTGCCGCCGGTCTGATTGCTGGCTGCATCAAACATTTCGGCGAGCAGATCAGCGTATCCCGTACTGACCTCGAAAAATTAGATGCTTGTCATCGGGTCCGTTTCGACCTAGTGCGCGGATAAGCATGACGGACGACGTGCCAAGCACGCTTGTCTCGCGCAGTCTGGCGCGGGAACGCGCGGCGCGCAAGGAAGCCGAAACGCTGCTCGAGCAAAAGAGCCGCGAGTTGTACGACATCAACCGGAACCTGCGCAGCCTCAACGCGAACCTGGAAGAAAGCGAGGGGCGCTACCGTACTCTGGTCGAACTGATTCCCGATGCGATCTGGATCCACAGCAACGGCCAGGTGGTATTTGCCAATCCGGCCGCCTGCATCCTGTTCGGTGCCAGCGCACCCGAGCAACTGATCGGCACCGATGCGCTGAACCTGGTGCCAGTGCCATTCCGTAACCAGATGCTGGAAGGGACATACGGCGATATCGCCGCAGCGCAGTACCAGCCTCGCTCCTCGCTGCAGGTCGAGCGGCTTGACGGACGCCTGGTCGAGGTGGAATTCTTCGGTTGCGCGATTCGCTTTCGTGATGCGGACTCGATCATGAACGTCGCCCACGACATCACCGTACGGCGTGCGCACGAAAAGGCGATGGAATACCAGGCTACCCACGACCTGCTGACCGGCCTACCGAACCGCACCTTGTTTCTCGACCGCCTGAACCATGCGATCCGGCGCGCGGAGCGCCACGGCAGCCGGCTGGCGGTTATGTTCGTCGACCTAGACAAGTTCAAAGCCGTCAATGACACGCTCGGTCACAGTTTCGGCGACGAGCTGCTACGCATCGTCGCCGCCCAGCTCAAAATGTGCGTACGCGAATCGGATACCGTGGCGCGACTGGGCGGCGACGAATTCGTACTGCTGCTCGACGATCCGGTTGGTTCAGCCATGCCTGGCGTCATCGCCGAACGCATCGGCGAACGGCTTGGCGTGCCCGTCATGTTGGCGCTACAAGAACATGTCGTCACCGGCAGCATCGGCATCAGCACCTATCCCGAGGATGGGGACGACGCCGAAGTGCTGCTACGCCAAGCTGATATCGCTATGTATCGCGCCAAGGAAAGAGGGCGCAACGGCTTCCAGTTTTTTACCGAGGAGATGCAGCGTCGCCTCGATGCGCGCGTCGCGCTAGAGCAGGGCCTGCACCGCGCCTTGCAGCGTAACGAATTCGTGCTGCACTACCAGCCGCAAGTCGACTTGGTCAGCGGGCGGGTGATCGGCATCGAAGCGCTGCTGCGCTGGCAGTCGCCCGAACTGGGGCTGGTGCCGCCGATGCAATTCATTCCGGTGGCCGAGGAAAGCAACCTGATTTCAGCGATCGGCCAGTGGGTACTAGAGGAAGCCTGCGCCACGCTGCGCCGCTGGCAGGACAGCGGAGTACCGCTGGTGCCGATGGCGATCAACGTGGCTGCCTCGCAATTCGCCAACCAGGACCTGGACAAGCTGGTGAGCACCACCCTCGACCGGCATGCCGTGGAGCCACGTTTTCTCAGTCTCGAATTGACCGAGGGCTTGTCTATGGAAGACCCGGAATCCTCGATCGCCTTGATGAATCGCCTGAAGGCAATCGGCATCACCTTGTCGATCGACGATTTTGGCACCGGCTATTCAAACCTCAGCTACTTGAAGCGCTTCCCGGTCGACAAGCTGAAGATTGACCAGTCGTTCACGCGCGGCCTGACCTTCGTGCCGGAAGATGGCGCCATCGTCACGACCGTAATCCAGCTGGCCCACAGCTTGGGATTGCGCGCGGTTGCTGAAGGAGTTGAAACGGTCGAACAGCTTCGGTTGCTCGTGGCCGAAGGGTGTGACGAGATCCAGGGCTACTACTTCAGCCGGCCGATCCCGGAAGAACAGATGATCGCCATGCTTCAGTCCGGAATCGGGCTGGACCCGACTGAGCTCAAGCGCTCAATCGGTGTATAGGGAGCAGCCATATCTGGCTGCTCCCTATACACCGATTGGGCATACGGGTTCGCACCCGGGCTATGTTCACCCATCTATGGTGTAGACCGCTCGATTTTTTCAACTTTGCTCCGGTTCTGCGAGCAAAGCCATCTCCGTGAGAAAATTATCGACGCTACTAACAAATTGGCTTCCGGTGAGCTCAAGTCCTAAGATCGGAGAAAATTCTTTCAGCTTCTGAAATGCCGCCTCCAGCAGCTTAACTAGTTCTGCTGGTGACAAAAAGACTAGTTCGGCAAAACGAGTTGAGAACTCATCCAGCCGCAGAGCACCCTGTTCCACAGAAGTACCCGCTGCCAATTCGCAAAGCTCATTGGCAAAGGCTGCAATTTGCTGCTGAAGCTGAATAATGCTCGTGGGCTTCGGCAATTTCCCTAAATCCAGGCATTGGATGCTTCCCTGTATCGCTTCGGGAAATTTCCAGCGTGCGGCAACTGCCATGCCGAGGCTGCTGTAACTGATCCCGAGAACCCGGGCTGAAGCCGTCTCGTCACTCAAGCTGTATTCTTCGGTTAACCGCTTTATTTCGAAAAATTCCTCTTCAAAATAGAAAATAGTTAAGCTCTTGCCAAGCCGGTGGAACATTCCGCATATGAAAGCCTCCTCAGCCAAATCCTTATGTCCAAGACGGATGGCGAAATGGCGACCAATAAATGCGCTTACAAAAGAACTGATCAAAGTATCTTTGAGAGTTTGGTCCCCGCCTTTCAAGGCATCAAAATACATAAGGCCGTTACAAGTCGTGCGGATGACATTCATGCCAAGCCGTTTGATCGCATTCGATATCGTCTTGATGCCTTGACCCGTGCTTCCGTAAAAGGATGAATTGGCAAGCTGAAGAAGCTTGTTGGTGATAGCGTAATCCCTGAGGACTATGTTGGTCAGCATGTCCGCACTCGAGTCATTGTTCTCATCGGTCAGGCGGTTGATCTCGACCAAATTGTTCGAAAATGCAGGGAAAGCTGTCTTTCGCTCCAAGCGTTTAAGCAAAAACAAGACGGTACTGTGGTCGTCACCCCGGTCATTTGGCTCGAGCAGTTCGTCAACGGCTAGTTTCATTTCAGCAGCGTCGACAAAACGTTTGCTGGCATCATTACTCAGTGCACGCCGGATGACCGACTGCAGTCCGGAATTCAAACCCAGTCGATCCATGTCTCCCAGATCCAATTCGTTATCCGCTATTGCGCTGATGAGCGCTTGCAGGTCTTCCGCTGGCACGGGTGATCTACCACTCACCATTTCAAAAAGGATTAAACCCAGTACGAAGATGTCTGAGCGCGCAGTTAAGGGGCGATTGTTGAAATGTTCCGGCGACATGTAGAGTGGCGATCCAACCAGCTCGTCGCCTGGGACAACCACGTCCGTGCCGGCGATTTTTGCCAGCCCGAAATCCATAATACGGGGCACGCCGGCTATGTCGACCATAATATTGCTTGGTGACAGATCTAAGTGCAGGATGCCTTGACCATGGGCGCATGCAACGCCGGCGAGTATCGCACTAAACAGGGGTAAAGCCTCCTGCACCGGCATGGCACCGTTTTGCACCCGTTTCTCGCGAAGGGTCGTACCTTCGACGTAGGCAAAAACGAGATACGGGAAGTCGCGATACAGACCAGCCTCGTACAATGGCACGATATTCGGATGTTCCAGTTTGGCGACAATGCGCGCTTCGCTCGGAAAAGCTTCGCAGTTCGCGGGAGGTTTGTCGCCGCCTGTGGGATTTAACCACTTGATCGCAACCTGCCTTTCCAATACCGGATCAAAAGCCAGAAAAACTTTCCCTTGAAGGCCACTACCGAGCCAACGGCGAATAATAAACCGCCCCATCTTCAGTTGTTCGTTACGTGGTTTTAATGGGGTTTCCAGACTAACAGGCTGTTGGGAGAAGCTCATGTATTTTTCCTTTCCCGCTCATGTGAAATTTTTTTTGGCCATTTTTTAATTTCCAGCTTCCGCAAAAGCTGGTTTTGGGGGATTCGCAACTTAGTCTCATTTAGTGTACTTCGAATGGCGGCCGATCTCAGCCATCGGGCATTCGAATAGTAAGTTCCACCAGAAAGATGCCCTCCAGCCTGTGAAGTGCCTGCAAAGCAATTAGCATCGGCAGCTCACCGCTTTAAATAAGTTTATTGCCCTGCCACCATCATATTTTCAACCAAGATGGAACCACACTGCCGTGACCCCTGCACCAGTACATCATTACCCACAGCCGCAATATGTGTGTACATATCCTTCAAATTGTCGGCGATAGTGATTTCTTCTACCGGATATTGAATTTCTCCGTTTTCCACCCAGAAGCCCGCCGCACCGCGCGAGTAATCCCCGGTAATGTGATTTACGCCCTGCCCGAGCAGTTCGGTGACCAGCAAACCACGTCCCATTTTCTTTAGCATGTCGTCAAAATTCAGTTCACCAGGACGCAGAATCAGATTGTGATTGCCGCCTGCATTGCCAGTCGTTTTCATACCTAGTTTGCGCGCGGAATAGGTGCCGAGAAAATAGCTTTGCAGTACTCCATCTTGAACGATAGTGCGGCGTTGCGTTTTTACGCCCTCGTTATCGAAAGCGCTGCTGGCCAGGCCGCGAGGAATGTCGGGTATGTCATCAATACAGATGTTGGGTGAGAACACTTGCTTGCCCATGTGGTCGAGCAGAAAGGACGATTTTCGGTACAGGCTGCCACCGCTCACTGCACCAACAAAATGGCCGAGCAAGCTGGCGGCTATCGGCGCCTCGAACAATACGGGCACTTGCATAGTATCGAGCTTGCGGGCACTGAGTCGCCTCACGGCGCGTTCTGCCGCGATTCGGCCAACTTTTTCCGCTGCCAGCAAGTCGCTCGCGGCACGCGCTTCGCTGTACCAGTAATCGCGCTGCATGGCGTCGTCTTTGCCAGCGATGACGGCGCAGCTGATGCCATGGCGTGAGGTAGGATATCCACCGATAAAGCCCAAGCTGTTGGCATACACAAATTGGGACTCATGTATATTTACCGTGGCACCTTCTGAATTGTTAATCTTCTTATCGGCCTCAAATGCAGCTTGTTCACAGGTCTTGGCCAGCTCAATTGCACCTTCCACGTCCAGCAACCAGGGATGGTACAGGTCGAAATCGGGAAATTCGGTAGCCAGCATATCTTTTTCAGGCAACCCGGCACATTCGTCGCTGGCGGTGTGGCGAGCAATTGAGAGGGCGGCGTCCACCGCGTCACGAACTGCTTGCGGCGAGAAATCGGAAGTGCTGGCATTGCCGCGCCGCTGATCGATATAGACGGTAATGCCAAGGCCTTTGTCACGGTTGTATTCTATGGTTTCTACTTCCCCATGACGCACTGTGACGGCTTGGCCGAAGCCATCCGACACTTCGGTTGTAGCGGCGGTTGCCCCTTGGTGGTTGGCATATTCAAGCATGTCCCGCGCAATTTGGCGCAGGGTATCGGCGGAATGAGAAAAACGATGTTTGGGTGGTGTAATGTCATTCATAAGGTTAAACGCTTTTATGGGAAAGCGTTATCATAACAATATCTATTTATAATTTCGCACCTATGCACCACTACAATGACAATACCGAAGAATTAAATTTGCCGCCCAGCAAGACCAAGATCAAGCAGCAAATGCATGATTTGCAAGATATTGGTGAGCAATTGGTTGGGCTCAGTACCGACAAGCTGAAACAGATGGATTTGCCGGAAAGCTTGTTTGACGCCGTCCGTGAGATGAAACGCATCAATAAATTTGGCGCGCAACGACGACAAATGCAATATATCGGCAGATTAATGCGCGACGTAGAAACTGCGCCCATCGTGGCCAAGCTGGAAGCATGGAGCGGCAAATCGAACCAGCACATCGCTTGGTTGCATCAATTGGAAAGGTGGCGAGATCGTCTACTGGAAAGCGATACAGCGCTGACCGAGTTGCTCGCTGATCATCCAGAAACAGATGCACAAAGACTGCGGGCACTGGTTCGAAATGCGATCAAGGAAAAAGAACTGGCAAAACCGCCGAAGAACTATCGTGAAATTTTTCAGCTGCTGCGTGAAATTATGCCAGAACAAATTTCAAAAGCACCCGACATAGACTCATCCACCATTTCAGATGCATAACATCAAACCATGAATAGCGTGCTACCACATATCACTCTCGAAACCGGGAAATCCCCCCAGCACAGCATCATCTGGCTGCATGGCTTGGGCGCTGACGGCGAGGATTTTGTTTCCATTGCGGAAGAAATGAATCTGCCGGTAGCGGTACGTTACCTGTTTCCGCATGCACCCAAACAGCCAGTCACCATCAACGGCGGTGCAATCATGCGTGCATGGTATGACATCATGGCTTCTGACATTGCCACCAAGCAAGATGCCAAGGGTATTCGTGCTTCACAAGCGGCTATTGAAGTGCTTATTGCTCAGGAAAAACAACGTGGCGTTATCGCAAATAATATTTTTCTCGCGGGCTTCTCACAAGGCGGAGCCATTGCGCTGCATACCGGTTTGCGCCATTCGTCGCGCCTGGGCGGCATTCTTGCTTTATCTTCCTATCTTCTTCAGGCCGAAACATTGTCGAGTGAAGCCAGTGCAGCTGCTCTCAATATCCCTATTTTCATGGCACATGGGAATAGTGACCCAGTCGTGTCTTATGCGCGAGGAATAGAATCGGCAGACGAATTAAAAAAACGGGGTTATCAGGTTGAGTGGCATGAATATCGCATGCAACATTCGGTATGCCCGGAAGAAGTGCGTGATATCGAGACTTGGCTGACACAAAAATTAAATACAGAACCTCCTAAGCCTTGATTTGCGAGCATCTGCCAAGCAGGTGCGTCTGCTTAAACTACATTTACTCTGGCTGGCTTGTTGCAAAAGATGATCACGTTGTTGAATATTGGTACGCCCTTTCCGCCTGTAGAGCAGGCACTACTTGAGCCGAATGGCTTGCTGGCTGCGGGGGGCAATCTTTCTGCACACAGACTGCTGGATGCTTATCGGCAAGGTATCTTCCCATGGTTCAATATAGGGGACCCCATTCTCTGGTGGAGCCCAAGTCCACGCATGGTACTAATTCCTGATGAATTCAAAATTTCCCGGTCGCTCCACAAGACTTTACGCAATAAGTGCTATGAAATTCGTACTGATAGCGCTTTTGAACAGGTCATGCGTGCTTGTGCTGCTCCGCGTGGCGAACAAGCAGGAACATGGATACATGAAGAGATGATTGCAGCTTATACAGAGCTGCATCAGATGGGCGTAGCACACTCGGTGGAGGTAGGGATGAATGGCAGTCTGGTGGGTGGGCTATATGGCGTCAGTATCGGGCACATGTTCTATGGCGAATCGATGTTCAGCCACGCCACTGATGCATCCAAGATTGCGCTCGCTCATCTCACTGCACAACTACAACGCTGGGGTTATGGCATGATTGACTGCCAGATGAGCACACCGCATCTTGCTTCGCTCGGCGCACGCGAAATCCCTCGGGCGGAATTTATGCATCGCTTAAAAGAATTGATACACTATCCGGATACTCCGCTCAAATGGCAGTTCGACCATGACCTTGTTGCATGACATTCCGCTGTCGGCGCTGCAGCTTTACCTTACAGCCCCGTATTCATGTAGCTACCTGCCGGATCGACTCGCGCGCTCGCAGGTTGCCACGCCCAGCTTTTTGATCCCCCCGGCTGTGTATTCGGAGCTGGTGCGGTGCGGCTTCCGCCGGAGCGGATCGGTTACGTATAGACCGCACTGCGATGCCTGCCAAGCCTGCATTCCGGTACGTGTCGAAGTGGCATCGTTCGTGCCCAGTCGTACACAGCGCCGATCCAGGCAACGCCACGTTGGTTTGGAGGCCTCGTTGCACGCATTGAAAGACGACGAGGAATATTTCGCTTTATATCAGCGTTATCAATTGGCACGACATCCTGATGGCGGCATGAAAAATGACAGCCGAAACCAATACCGCCAGTTTTTGCTGCAAAGCCATGTTGATTCCACTCTAGTAGAGTTCCGCGAAAATGGAGTGCTACGCATGGTGAGTATCATCGACATTCTTGACGATGGGCTATCCTCGGTTTATACGTTTTATGAACCGAATGTAGCGCAAGCCAGCTTTGGCACCTACAACGTCCTGTGGCAGATCAATCTGTGCCGGAAGTTGCAACTGGAATATTTGTATCTGGGTTATTGGATAGAGAAGAGCGACAAAATGGCATACAAAGCCAATTTCCGCCCGCTGCAAGGACTTATACAAGACAAGTGGCAAGTGCTCCCTACTAACAGGCCGTGACATGTATCCGCTGATTCGACCACTGCTCTTTTCTTTTAAGCCGGAAACTGCCCACCTCATTACGCTTGATGCACTACAGTTTGCCTATCGGCTTGGCTTGCTGCCGCAGTTTGCCAAACGTCCGGCAGACAACCCACATAAAGCGATGGGGCTGATCTTCCCCAACCCGGTCGGGCTGGCCGCAGGCTTAGACAAAAACGGCGATCACATCAATGCGCTGGCCGCGCTGGGTTTTGGTTTCATTGAGATCGGGACTGTCACGCCCCGTGCCCAAGAAGGTAACCCAAAGCCGCGCTTGTTCCGCTTACCTGAGGCTCAGGGAATTATCAACCGCATGGGGTTCAACAACCACGGCGTGGATGCACTCATTGAAAACGTAAAACGCACAGATTATCGCGGCATTCTTGGCATCAACATTGGCAAAAATTTTGACACGCCGATTGAACATGCTGCCGCTGATTATCTGATTGGGTTAAGGCGTGTATACACTTACGCCAGCTATGTTGCCATCAATATTTCTTCGCCTAATACCAAGAATTTGCGCCAGTTACAGGGGAATGAAGAACTGGATGCGTTGCTCACGCAACTTAAAGCGGAGCAGGAAAAACTGGCTGATGTGCACGGTAAATATGTTCCCTTGGCGTTAAAAATTGCCCCCGATCTTGATAGCGAACAAATCCGCCAGATAGCGACCCTTTTGCAACGCCACCGTATCGACGGCGTGATTGCCACTAATACAACGCTGACGCGCACAGGCATCGAACATGTTTCGCAACATACGGAGACGGGCGGACTGAGTGGCGCGCCATTGCGTGACAGATCTACTGCCGTCATCCGCGAACTTGCCGCTGCACTTCAGGGAGCGCTGCCTATCATTGGCGTAGGAGGTATCCTGAGCGGAGAAGATGCAGCGGAAAAGGTACGCGCTGGCGCTGCGCTAGTACAGATTTATAGTGGACTGATTTATCGCGGTCCTGAGTTGATCAATGAATGTGTTAAAGCGATTGGAAACTCGCGAAGCGGGGTGGAATAATTGCAGCGTAATCATTCGCGCTTATTTAAGTCGTGTGTATAGAGTGGGGTTTCAATTCAGGCACCGTGCGTATTTTTTTGTGGCTGATAATGCGCGTAAGGTAATTGGCATGGGCACGCTCGGTTTTCGTGCAAATTCACTGGTGCTTTGGCCTGATTCGGCATTTCTTAGAAACGCTTCCGTATGTTTCAGACTTTAATCCTCGCCAAGATCACTGGAGAAGATAGCGTTAGGTCAAAACTAGAGTTATGATGGTTCTGCGCTTCATAAGTTTTGCTGTTGGGTTATTCACATACCAAGAGTCGATATAATCCTAACTATGCCCTTTATACAATTTCTTACCCCATGACTTCCCGCTGGTTGCTCTATCCGATCATAGCTGGCCTTGCTTTCATCATCACACCTTTGCTGTTACTGGTGTTTTCGGCGATGCTGGTATACCCCACACTACCCTCGCTAGAAGCATTGACCGACTATCGACCTAAAATCCCGCTACGCATATACAGTGTGGAGGGCATCCTGATCGGCGAATTCGGAGAGGAACGTCGCGCGCTGGTCAAGATTGACGAAGTACCCGACTTGATGAAAAAGGCCATCCTCGCAGCGGAAGATGATCGGTTTTATCAGCACGGTGGGGTGGATTACATGGGCGTATTACGCGCTGCTTATTACAATTTCACTTCGGGCGGCGTCAAGCAGGGAGCCAGTACGATCACCATGCAAGTGGCACGCAATTTTTTTCTGACCAAAGAAAAAAAATTGTCGCGCAAATTTAACGAAGTGTTGCTTGCCATCAAGATCGAACATAATCTGAGTAAGGATGAAATCCTCCAGCTGTATATTAATCATATCTATCTTGGTCAACGTGCCTATGGCTTTGCTGCTGCCGCGCAAGGCTATTTCGGCAAAAGCCTTAACCAACTCAGCGTGGCTGAGTTCGCTATGCTGGCCGGCTTACCCAAGGCCCCTTCCATTTATAACCCGGTGGTCAACCCTAAGCGGGCCAAATTGCGCCAAACGTATGTGCTACGTCGCATGCATGAGCTGGGTTTCATTGATATCCAGCAACAAGATACGGCACTGCATCAACCCTTGATGGTGAAACGCAGCTATCAAGAGTTTTCAGGTAAAGCGGAATATCTGGCGGAAATGGTTAGGCAAGAAGTATTCAAACGCTATCAGGATGATACATATACGCAAGGAATCAAGGTCTATACAACTATCCGTCAGCGAGACCAGGCAATAGCCTATGAAGCCCTGCGCAAAGGTGTGCTTGATTATGACCGACGCCATGGTTACCGCGGCCCGGAAGGCTATATTGATCTAAACAAAGGGGATTCCGAGGAGTATATGGAAGAGGCGCTACAGGATATTGCGGATAGTGACGACATGATTCCCGCCGTGGTACTTGAAGCGAATTCCAAAGTTATCCGCGCTTACAGCAAGGGGGGCGCAATTGCCAACATTAGCGGGGAAGGGCTGAAATTTGCTCAGTCTTATATGAGCACCAAGACTGCACTGAATCGGCGTTTACGTACCGGTTCACTAATCTACGTACAGAAGGACGAAAAGAATGTTTGGAAAATTGTCCAACTACCGAAAGTGGAAGCAGCTTTCGTTTCTGCCAATCCGCAAAATGGCGCGATCTATGCACTGGTAGGCGGCTTCGATTTCAACCGCAACCAATTTAACCATGTCACTCAGGCTTGGAGGCAGCCCGGCTCCAGCTTCAAACCGTTCATATATTCCGCCGCATTGGAAAAGGGTCTGACCCCTGCCACCGTTATTGACGACGCACCCTTAATGATTGATGCGGTAGAGACAGGCGGCGCTGCCTGGGAGCCGAAAAATTACGATGGGTTATTTGACGGTCCTATGCGCATGAGGCAAGCGCTTATTAAATCCAAAAACATGGTCTCTATTCGCATCCTGCAAACTATTACACCGCAATATGCACAAGACTACATCACCAAGTTTGGCTTCGACGCAGCCAAGCACCTCCCATACCTCACTATGGCATTAGGTGCCGGTTCGGTTACGCCTATGCAAATACTGACGGGTTACTCCGTCTTTGCCAATGGCGGCTTCCGCATCACCCCCTATTTCATCCAACGCATTGAGGACAGCAATGGCAATGTGCTACACCAGGCCGCGCCCGTTGTGGCCGGAGAAACGGCCCCGCAGGTTATAGATGTGCGTAACGCCTACACCATGGTGAACATGATGCAAGACGTGGTGCAGCATGGCACGGCCTTCCGTGCCATGCAATTGGGTCGCCATGATTTAGCGGGCAAAACCGGCACTACAAATGAGTCGAGGGATGCCTGGTTCAGCGGTTTCCATCCCACCGTGGTAGGCATTACCTGGGTCGGTTTTGACAACCCACGCAGTCTGGGCGAGAGGGAAACCGGCGGCGGGGCAGCATTACCCATTTGGATGGATTACATGGGAAAAATACTCAAGGGCGTACCTGAAGCCACCTACACCATGCCAGAAAATATGGTGGCTGCACGCATTAACAACGATGGAAAGCGGGATGAGGCTGGCGATTTAGTGGAGTATTTTTACCAAGAAAATTTGCCGCCAGAGCAAGCCGTCCCGCCACCGGAAGAAACGCTTATCGAATCAATTATTAATCACATGTTTTAATTTGATATGAGTAAAGATCGTTTACATCGGCGTGATCTGATGCGTGAACGGCTAGCTCATCATGCCGCGCGTCTAATGGCCGAAGGTGGCATTACCGATTATGCTTTTGCCAAACGCAAGGCCGCCAAACAAATGGGCGCTGAAGATACGCAGCACCTGCCCAGCAATGATGAAGTTGAAATGGCGTTACGTAGCTTCCGTGCCCTGTATCAAAGTGAAAGCCATCCGCTTGCCCTGCACCAATTACGTCAGCAGGCGCTCGCCGCCATGCAATTATTGGAGTCCTTCCATCCCTTCCTCACCGGCTCCGTGTTGAACGGTACGGCGGGTGAGCACTCAGACATTAATCTTCTGGTTTATTCCGATGATGAAAAGGCCATAATGATGTTCTTGCTTAAACATAATCTGCCCTTTGAAGGCGATGAGTGGTCTGTACATCTGGCGGGCAGACAACAAACTGTGCCCAGCTTTACACTGAAAACTGAAACAGGTGTACCGGTGAATATCGCAGTATTGCCTGAAAATGCAAGGCACAGCGGCAACCGCAAGATCGGGAAACAAGCGGATATGGGTGCGGTGAAACGGTTGCTGGATGAACGTGTGGATAACGAATAGATACTTTATATAACCTGCGTAATAAGTTACGAATGATTATTGGCCGCAGATAAACCTGCAGTAGCGTTCTACGCAGCCTTTTGCTCATAATGAAACGGTAGTCTTAAGGGCACCTCTAAAAATCCCCTATCTCTGTAATCGAATTTGCTGTGTTTTGCGT
>NZ_CAKMLL010000032.1 GCF_927797785.1 Candidatus Nitrotoga sp. BS
CCCTAAAAACCTGTCAAGTGTTTTCTTGATTATTTATAGGGGTGAGTAGTTACACATTTTGAATGGTGGCGTTGTTATTCGCACGCCCCAGTCAACAAACTTTAGTGAGCGCACAATCAAAAAATTAGAATTTTTTATTCTGGCTTATGTAACAGAATCGGCAGGAAAATTTTTATGTTAAAGAATATAAAAATCTTTAAATACGGACATTTGAACTGGCGCTGCTTTGACAGACTTTATTAATACTATGTTTGTGTTACAAAAAGACTTTAGCTAATTATCTTTACAACGATTGGACGCAAATTTTTTCTAGATGCAGAGGAAAATTAATTCCAAACAGTGATGTTACGCCCCATTTCTTTAGCCTTATACAACCGTTTATCTGCAAGTTGCAGTAACATTTCAGCATTTAACAATGCTGAAGATTTACTCGCTACCCCGATGCTAATAGTGACTCTCGTCCCCAGTTGAGTATCTCCCATAGCTACATTCTGACGCAATCTCTCTGCATACGGATAGATCTGATCTGCTAGTGCATCCGGGCAAATTACTAAGAATTCTTCCCCACCAAAACGGCAAACCAGATCCTGCTTGCGTGCGGATGAGCGTAAAATTTGCGCCACCTGCTTCAACACATCATCCCCCACCTTATGACCATAAGTATCGTTAACCTTTTTGAAGAAATCCACATCAACCATCATGCAAGACAGCGGACGGCCACTGCGCTCTGCTACCGCCCATTGCTGCTCCAGGTAATCATTTGCATGGCGACGATTGGGCAACTCAGTGAGCACATCAGTAAGCGCCATTTGCTGCAATCTCTGGTTTGATGCTGCCAATTGCGCAGCAATATTGCGTAACTGCAAATGTTCAACCTTCAGTTCATCCTGCAACTGCACCATACACTGAGTGACATGCAGTCTCGCACCAAGCACGTTTGAGTTAACCGGCTTAGTTAAGTAATCGGAGGCTCCAACCTTAAATATTTCTTCCAACCTAACCAAATTTTCTTGGGTCAGCATGACAAACACATGGATATTGCGCCATAGCTCATTACATCTAAGCGCCTTGCAGAATTCGATGCCATTCATCTTAGGCATGTGCCAGTCAGTAATGATAAGTTGAGGCATAAATTTATCGAGCATACTTAACGCTTCCACCCCATCGCCAGCAGTAGCAACCGTATGCCCCGCTTTTGTCAGTAACAGTTTCAGAACCATCGTCGTTGCATAATCGTCCTCTACCAGAAGGATACGCAATGGATAGCATGTCTCCAGACTAATCTCAGGTGCCCCGTCATCCAAAATTTCCAGCTCGTTAGGTGGCGTGTCTTGCAAAATCTCCTTGAAAGAGGGCATCTCTGTCGAACGAATGCCGAATAACTTACTCCATTCACGCCATTCCTGCACCGTCTTATCGCCTAACTCAGAAAAAGTATCCGCCTCCAAGCCCAACCTGGCGGCATTAATCATCAATTGAGATAGCATTTTGTGCCTTTGCTGACCGTGCGATAAACACGTTTTGGCAAAGCGGTTTGCGATATGTAATATATTTAGTACATGCCAGTTTCGATTGCCTTCCGCAAGATCAGACAGAGCTGGATTTTCATGATATAAAGCGGCTATATGGAATACTTGTGGCAGACCCCAGTTTGCTAACATCTCTTTAGTCAACTGGTTGTGATCAAGCCCGAATTCAGTGCGTTCGAGATCAATTAATATAGTATCTGTGTTGCCTGCTGCAGTCTTGTCAAGAATGAGGGAATATTCTTGAGGATATGCCGTCGCCAGTCCCAAAGAACCAACTTGAGCCAGCAAACCGAGAATAAACATTTCTTCGGCTGCTCCCATTCTACGGCCTTCGATAAAGTTTTTTGCAGCAATTGCCACCAACAATGATTGCGACCAAAAGTTTTGATAATTGAACTTTCGGCATGCTCCATCGCGGCTACCTTCCACTAGCGACAAACCCAACACCACATTACGTACAATACTCAAACCTAAAGACATGACCGCATCTGTTATTGATGCAATAGGTCTTGTCTGATAAGACATGAGTACATTGGCCATTTTAATTAACCGACCTGACAATGCCGGGTCCGTCTTTATCGCATGAGTGATTTCCTGAGTCGTTACATCTTCTTTCAAGGTGAGCTGAATTATTTTCAGAGCCAAACCTTTAGGGGAAGGCAAATGATCTTTTGCCTTGAGTTCCTCAAAGATAGCATTAACCATAGTTCAATTCACCTCTGATCCAGCCAAGTGCAACTTTGAATAAAATATTGCTAATTTATGCACTATGCGTGCGACGATGCCGAATAAATTCTCGCAATGCTGGTATAAATGAAAAAACAATGACAATGACAACCATAAGCGTCAAGTTATCTTTCACCACTGGGATATTACCTAAAAAATAGCCTCCAAAGGTAAAAAGGCTAATCCACGCGACACTCCCTAACGCACTGAACACTATAAAAAGGCGATAGCGCATCAAACCAATGCCAGCTACAAATGGCGCAAATGTTCGTACGATGGGCAAAAAGCGAGCAAACAGAATTGCTTTTCCTCCGTGCTTTTTGTAAAACACATGCGTTTTTTCTAAATGTTCATGTTTGAGAAAGCGTGAATTCGCACGCTTAACTAAACGCATGCCCACCAACCGACCGATCCAGTAGTTAGTGCTATCCCCTAGAAATGATGCAGCCATCAACATTGGCAAAATCAACTTAATTTCCAGCGCGCCAACCCCACACAACGCACCTACCACAAACAATAGCGAATCTCCCGGTAGAAAAGGCATGACTACCAGTCCAGTTTCGCAGAAGATAATCAGGAACAGGATGACATAAATCCACATGCCATATGCCTGCATGATTGCTAATAGATGAACGTCCAGATGCAGGACAATATCTATAAAAGTAGCGATCAGTTCCACAGTCTAGGGTAAAACTTCTTCAGTAACTTTCTCTGTCTTAATGAAATCCTCGCGCGAAACACCCATCAACATAAGCAATGGGCTGGCCACCAACACTGAGGAATAAATACTAAACAGAATGCCAATAGTCAATGCCAATGCAAAATAATGCAATGTCTCCCCGCCTAAAAACAGCATCGCTGTCACCATCATCTGGGTAGAGAGGTGAGTAATGATGGTACGCGACATAGTGCGTGTAATCGCGTTGTCGATTATTTCGGCAACCTCCGTCTTCCGCATCTTACGAAAGTTTTCCCGAATACGATCGAAAACTACCACTGATTCATTTACCGAATAACCCAGCACGGCTAACAGCGCAGCCAGCACGGTGAGTGAGAAATCCCACTGGAAGAATGCAAAAAAACCAATAATAATAACCACGTCATGCAAATTGGCGATTATCGCGGCTAGGCCAAACTTCCACTCGAATCGCACCCAAAGGTAGCAAGCGATACCAATGGACACTAGCAACAAAGCAAGCGCACCATTCTCCACCAAATCTTTACCCACTTGCGGGCCGACAAATTCTACACGGCGCATTTCCACACTGGCATCCTGCTGGCGCAACTTGTCGAGAATCATCTCGCTCAGTTTCGCGCCAACTACATTCTGCTTAAGCGACACTTGTAGTAGGACATCATGGCTAGAGCCAAAATTTTGCACTAACACATCATGCAGCCCCATGTCAGTTAGTTGCCCACGCACCTTGTTCAGGTCAGCTGTCTGAGAGTAGTGCACCTCCATCACCGTTCCACCGGTGAAATCCACGCCGAAATTCAACCCTTTAGTTGCGATAAAAAATACCGCCAGAACAAACGTCACCAGGGAAATTGTGGTGGTATACCGCCCATAGCTCATGAACGGGATGTTGCGGTTGATCTTGAAAAATTCCATTATTGCCTCTTTATACTTAACCGATGGAGATATTGGTCAACCGTAACTTACGCCCGTAAATCAGGTTAACCAGTGCACGCGATATCATCATTGCACTGAACATCGAAGTAAGAATGCCCAAGCACAATACAACAGCAAAACCTCGTACCGCCCCGGAACCAAACATGAATAACGCTATACCCGCGATCAAAGTGGTGATGTTGGAATCAAGTATGGTACGGAACGCTTGCTCATATCCGGCATGGATGGATGCTTGTGGCGTATTGCCATTACGTAGCTCCTCCCGAATACGCTCATTGATCAAAACATTAGCATCAATCGCCATGCCCAGCGTCAGCGCTATGCCGGCCATACCAGGCAAGGTCAACGTGGCTTGCAGCATGGACAACAATGCCACAAGCAGCAACAAGTTAGCGCCCAGTGCCAGAACGGAAACAGCGCCAAACAACATGTAATAAGCGATCATAAAAATCGCAATGGCAACAAAACCGATCTGCGTGGAACGAAAGCCACGCACAATATTGTCCGCGCCGAGACTTGGGCCGACAGTGCGCTCCTCAATGATTTCCATCGGCGCTGCCAGCGCACCAGCGCGCAACAACAACGATATATCGTTTGCTTCTTTGGTGTTCATCTGTCCACTAATTTGCACACGGCCACCGCCGATTTCCTCACGGATCACTGGAGCTGTAATTACTTCACCTTTACCTTTTTCAAATAGCACTATAGCCATACGCTTGCCGACATTCTCGCGCGTCGCATCTTTAAATTTACGCGTACCCGCGCTATCCAGATTGATATGAACTGCTGCCTCATTGGTACGGCTGTCAAAACCGGGTTGCGCATCATTGATGCGCTCACCGGTGAGCAGCACGCTTTTCTTCACCAGCAGCTTAGAGCCGTCCCGATCCTTGAACGTCTCGGTACCAAACGGTGCGGCAGAGCCTTCGTTGAACTGATGTTCATCATCTACCAGACGCACTTCCAGTGTCGCGGTGCGGCCAAGAATATCTTTCGCATGTGCCGTATCCAGCACACCGGGGAGTTGCACCACAATTCGATCTAAACCTTGCTGCTGGATTGTCGGCTCTGCCACGCCTAATTCATTGATACGGTTACGTAAGGTAATTAGATTCTGCTGCACTGCGGAATCTTGAATGCGTTTTTCTTCCACCGGTTTTAAGGTAACAAGCAAGAGAATCTCGTTGCTTCCATTTTTTTCATTGAAGGCCAAACCGCCGAAACGTTGTGTGAGTTCAAACGCTCCTTTACTGCGCGTTTCCGCATCACGGAACTTAATCGTCACTAATCTACCATCACGGCTGACACCGGAATAAGCAATACTCCGATCACGGAGGGTGCTTCGTATATCGCCGGAAGCAGTTTCCAACGCCTTATCCAACGCAGCCTTCATATCAATCTGTAGCAAGAAATGCACCCCACCACGCAAGTCCAATCCAAGATACATAGGCCGTGCATTTATAGCGGTTAACCACTGCGGCGAGCGTGATTGCAGATTGAGGGCAACCATATAGTCATCGCCCAGCTTTGACTGAAGTATATCTTTAGCTTTAAGTTGATCATCGGTACTATTAAAGCGAGCTTTAACGCTCGTAGGATCCAGCATGACCCCTTCCGCATTTAGATTTGCCGCTTTAAGCGCTTCATCGACCCGCTGCAGCAATGCATTATCCGCCTTTAAATTTGCGCGTATGGGCAACACTTGTACAGCAGGAGATTCACCATACAAATTAGGCAGGGTATAAACGAGGCCACAAATAAATACAAAGAGAACAAGCAGATATTTCCACAGCGGATAACGGTTCATTGCAGTACCTTAAATCGATTTAATTGTTCCCTTGGGCAGCACGGTTTGAATCGCACTTTTCTGAATCTGAACCGTAACATTTTCAGCGATTTCCAAGCTCATATAGTCATCCCCCACCTTGGATACTCGACCCAACTCTCCACCGATTGTGACGATTTCATCACCTTTTTGCAGGGCAGCCAGCATGGCCTTTTGTTCCTTGGCACGCTTCTGTTGCGGACGTAACAGAAGAAAATAAAACACTACAATTACTGCGACTATAGGCAAAAACTCCAAAAACCCAGAACCGGACGCAGCCGTAGAGGTTTGAGCATAAGCGTTGCTAATCAACATGACACTTTTCCCGGTTAAAATTCGAAGCGGCGAATTTTAGCACGAACTGGCACGGGCTTGCCGAAACCGGCTAACGAACTCATCGAACTGGTGAGTTGTAATAGCGGCACGAATTTCACTCATTAACTCGTGGTAATAATGCAAGTTGTGAATGGTATTAAGGCGCGCACCAAGTATCTCCCCGATGCGATGCAAGTGGTGCAAATAAGCGCGGGTAAAATTACGACAGGTATAACAACTACATTGTTTATCAATCGGTTGAATATCGAGGCGATATTTGGCATTTTTGATCTTAATGTCGCCGTGGCGGGTAAAAAGCATCCCGTTTCGCGCATTGCGTGTGGGCATCACGCAATCGAACATATCTATGCCATGTGTGACCGCCGCCACCAAATCTTCAGGTGTTCCAACGCCCATCAGATATCGCGGCTTGTCGACAGGGAGCTGCGGCGAGGTATGCTTCAGAATACGCAGCATGTCTTCTTTCGGCTCCCCCACCGACAACCCACCTATGGCGTAACCGTCAAAGCCGATATTTACCAGCTCGCGTAAAGATTCATCGCGCAGATTTTCGAACATGCCGCCCTGCACAATACCAAAGAGTGCGTTGGTATTGCCTTCGTGCGCACGTTTTGAACGCTCCGCCCAGCGCAAACTTAGGCGCATAGAGTCAGCTGCTTGATTTTCATCCGCTGGATAAGGTGTACATTCATCGAAAATCATCACGATATCGGAATTCAGCACCTTCTGAATTCGTATGGACTCTTCCGGCGTCAGAAAGCATTTATCACCATTCACTGGAGATTGAAACTTCACACCCTCCTCGGTAATCTTGCGCAGCTCGCCTAAACTGAACACCTGAAATCCACCCGAATCGGTTAGGATCGGCCCATCCCAGCCCATAAATCCATGCAAGCCGCCGTGCGCCTCAATAACTTCCAAGCCCGGGCGTAACCATAGATGAAAAGTGTTGCCCAGCACAATCTGGGCGCCAATTGCTCTTAACTCTACAGGCGACATCGCCTTCACTGTGCCATAAGTGCCGACTGGCATGAAAGCGGGAGTTTCAACAATGCCATGAGCTAAAGAAAGGGTGCCACGACGAGCAAAACCGTCAGTAGTGTTCAAACAAAAATCCATCAAAGAATCTCCCTCAGTCGCAATAACCACTACTTTGAAAATGACTCAGGGATTACAAATAGCTCGCATAGACCATATAACATCCAGTGGCCATTTTCACGGCGAGTGCAATCTCTACTTCTGCGTTTTAACAATGCTCATCGCCGCCGCTACCATAGCTCCCATATCTGCCATATTACCTGGCAGAATCAGAGTATTGCCTTGCTTGGCGACATTACCGAAAGCTTCCACATATTTTTCCGCTACCTTGAGGTTAACTGCTTCTATCCCTCCGGGAAACTGAATCGCTAATGCGACCTGCTGAATAGCCAAGGCGGTCGCTGTGGCGACGGCAGTAATGGCCGCAGCTTCGCCTTGAGCCGCATTAATTACAGCCTGCTTCTCGCCTTCTGAACGCTGGATAAAGGCTTCGCGCTCGCCAGTGGCAATATTAATCTGCTCTTGTTTACGTCCTTCGGAGGCAGCAATTAAGGCACGCTTTTCTCGTTCAGCAGTAATCTGCGCCTGCATAGCAAGCAGAATTTCCTTAGGAGGCACCAAATCCTTAATTTCATAACGCAACACCTTCACCCCCCAACTGGCCGCAGCTTCATCAAGAGCCGCAACCACAGCACGGTTGATATCATCCCGCTCCTCGAAAGTCTTATCCAATTCCATCTTGCCAATTGCCGAGCGTAAGGTGGTCTGTGCAAGCTGAGTGATAGCGCTAAGGTAATCGCTAGAGCCATAAGAAGCCAACTTCGGATCAGTGACCTGAAAATAAAGGACACCATCCACTTGTAGCTGCGTATTGTCCCGGGTTATACAAATCTGACTGGGAACGTCCAGCGGGACTTCCTTGAGCATATGGCGGTATGCAATACGATCGATAAAGGGAACCACAATGTTTAAGCCAGGTGCTAACACAGCATGAAACTTACCCAAGCGCTCAACCACCCAGGCATGCTGTTGCGGCACAACATTAAGCGCCTTGACAACAAACACAACGGCAGCCACTAAAAGAAACAGTGCGATTTCCATATTATTTCCTAAGGTTATTGTTGTTGCGGCTTGTCTGGTGTCAAAATCAACTTTGAGCCCTGTATTGCCTTGATATAAAGTACACCATCGCGTGACAAGCAGGGAGACTCCAGCTCCGCATCCCATTCCGTGCCTCGGTAATGCACACGCGCAACACCGTCATCACGCCATGATATAGCCTGCACCGACTGACCGATGTCCAAGCTTTGGCTAGTCATCTTGCCCGTAGCCGTGCCTCTCATGCGCCGCAACATCACTGTGCCAAATATACTGGCCACCGCACTAAGTGTGATTTGCAATGGTAAGTTAAGTCCAAGCAGCGCCGCAATACCTGCCAAGCCTGCAGCAATACTCACTATTAGTATGTAAAACGTTCCCGTAGCCATTTCTAATGCCAGCAGGCCTAAGGCTAACAAAAACCAATATATGTAAGGCTCCAAGTGCACTTTATTATATTCCTTCAATCTAATTTGATGATCATATCAGACCCAAGCCACTTCCCCGCAGACACACCAACATCCATGAACAAAATAAGGATTCTAATCTTAATATTAAGCTTGGAAGAGTCAAAGAGGCTAACTCTTCAAATCTATGAGTCCAGGTAATCATGAGCAGGTTGTTCATGATTACCTGGACTTAGGGCACCATCAAGGCAAAGATGCTAAATATCGTTCTCGATTTTTTCAATCTGGCTAGGTATCGCAGGATTTATTCAGACTTGCAATTACCTATACCATAATTTTTACCATCGGCGCGATGAAGCCAGTTCAGCCAAACTTACACGAGAAGCTGCCATACGCAGCTTTTGAGTCGCAGATATAGCGAATGCCATTTCAGTAGGTGCTCGTTTTAAACCGCTACCGATGATTGAATCTGGGCAGTTTCCTGGACGTTTATTCAAGCTAAAATAATTTAGTCCAGCCGTTCAAGCGTGTAGGTCGACAAGTCTGCCCTTTAGACAAAAACTAGCGCAGCAATCCTTTAGAATTTTTGTACAAACCGCGTTGTCATGAAAGGGCCCCTCCGACACTATCGACTACGGTGTATGTATACCAAAGACCATGCGCATACAGTTAATATCCATGAAACAGCTCTAACAGTTATCGAAGTATCAATTAAATTCATCTGGATCGCTATTGAGACCGCACTTAGATTAATAGCTACAATTGAACATAATAAATATAGCAGTAATGATTTCAGCATGGTTTTTACCCTTCCTAGTGACTTACAGGTAGATTTATCTATTAAAACTACATTTAGTTAAGCTTAAGTGGTATTTTTTCATATGCAGTGCTGCTCTGACTGTGAACAACTATCTAAATCTGGGCTTTCTGACAGAG
Source organism: Candidatus Nitrotoga sp. BS (assembly GCF_927797785.1). Taxonomy (GTDB): domain Bacteria; phylum Pseudomonadota; class Gammaproteobacteria; order Burkholderiales; family Gallionellaceae; genus Nitrotoga. The sequence continues at coordinate 9,529 of NZ_CAKMLL010000032.1, forward strand.
CTTTCGTGTCCGAAATAATCCTTGTTAGCCGCCTCTAGAACGACCCTAAAGCTAGATCAAGGGGATGCAGTTGGTCGAAGTTATCCTTGACTCAGTGCAGACTGTAACGATGAGACACGGTTATAAGCAAGCTCTTTTTCTGCCATAGCCAGGCGGGTTTACACCGCCAGCAACAGACCTGACAAATGCTGATTAAATTACAATAATTAAACATGTAGGATCAAATAGTTACTTTTTTTTCGGCGGTCAGGTTTACCTCCCCATTTCTTTTGCTCGGATGGCCATACACACCTTTCACAACCTCTCCGATAATCCCTCCAAAATTGGCAGCTTCTACTACCAAAATGAGACAAGGTCCCCAGTATGCTAAAGGGATTAGGAAAAACATATCGACATCCGTAGCAGGATTTTCGAAGTAGGTTAAATAGACAAAGCTGATGCAGCGGACAATCAGTGGGGGTAAACAAGCCAGCCATTTTCCACCTAGACCAAAAATCCAGGACACCAAAAAGCCCGCAATGAACGGTACCAAAAATATATCTATCATCCACGCAAAAGTAAATGTGGAGATGCCCGTAAAGATTTCGATATTGACACCCAGCGCCTTATCTCCCAAATAAATTAACGCTGAGCCAGCCAGCACAGCAATACATCCTTTGGCGTATCGAGAATTCATTTTTACTACTCCTTTTTAATAAAGCTACTTGCTTCTTTAAAGATATTTAATAATAGTTAAGTACTTTTAGAGACGTTTATATTCAACCTGATCTCTTAATGCTTACATTACTAGACAATAATCTGACAATACAGGTACAGTTGTTTTTATAATTAACCAACCTGTACTGGTTCAGTAACCATGCCAATGTTAAGTTTAGATTCAAACGATCCGTTACCGTTGATTGACCAGATCGCCAATGCCATCCAAAAAATGATAGATGACAAGGCAATGCGACCGGGTTCACGTATGTCTTCGATACGAAAATTTGCTCAATACCACGGGGTAAGCCGCTTCACTGTTGTCCAGGCTTATGACAAATTGGTGGCAATGGGATATCTGCATTCGAGGCAAGGATCTGGTTTTTATGTTTCATCTCGACCGACGCCTCGTGATTTATCGGAAGCGGCATACAAACTCGATAGCGTAATAGATGTAGTTTGGCTGTTAAGGAATTCGCTAAAGGATCGTGCTAGCAAAACGATGCCCGGAGCATGGTGGCTACCAGCCTCATGGATGGTAGAAACGGGTATCAAAAAAAGCTTGAGAGCATTGTCACTTAAAGATGGAGAATTTCTAACCGCTTATGGCACGCCGGGTGGCTACTTACCTTTGAGGGACTTACTTCAAAGAAAACTATCTACGATCGGTGTTGTTGCAGATACGGCGCAGATCATCCTGACCACAGGTGTGACGCATGCGATGGATCTGGTCACTCGATACTTTGTACGGCCAGGAGACACTGTGTTAGTCGATGATCCAGGATACTTTATTCTTTTCGGAGGACTGAAATCATTTGGCGCGAAAATCGTCGGAGTGCCCTGGAATAATGATGGCCCTGATACCTGTGCGATGGAAACGCTCATCAAGGAACATCATCCCAAACTTTTTTTTACAAATACGATTTTGCACAATCCGACCGGCGCCAGCATTAGCCAGCCTGTCGCTCATCGCATGCTTCAGCTGGCCGAAAAATACGACATGATTTTGGTCGAGGATGATATATATGGCGATTTCCATCCTACGATGGCGACTCGCCTTGCGACACTTGACCAACTCAATCGAGTGATCTATGTAAGCAGCTTCTCGAAATCGGTCTCTGCAAGTCTGCGTGTTGGATATTTCGCGTGCAACCGGGAAATAGCAGAGAATCTCTGTGATGTTAAGCTTTTGACAGGCCTTACCACTTCGGAAGTAAGTGAGCGATTGATGTATCAACTTTTGACTGACGGCCATTATCGAAAGCACCTGGATAAGCTTCGAGCAAAATTGCAGCTGGCACGACAAACCACTATTTCAAAACTTGAAAACATCGGCTTTACAATATATTGCGAACCAGAAGGAGGAATGTTTGTTTGGGCGAAACTGAATGACCAAAGCAATGCGGCTGAAATTGCAAGCCTCGCTGCAATAGAGGGAATCATGCTCGCTCCCGGAAACATGTTCCGTCCACACCAGGAATCTTCACCTTGGTTCAGGTTTAACGTAGCCCATTGCGGCGACGATGCAACGTTTGAGTTTTTTAGAGTTGGGGGGTTCAACGCTGAAGCGCCGCTTTTGTAGGTGACTTTAGGCGGCGAGCTGAGTAAGTGAGCTACTTAAAAGACCAGGTCAAAGGGATTTTAAGATGAAGTACTATTTAATGAGTGAGGAATTCAATCTGAATGTATAGTGCATGTTGAGATTCTAAAAATGAGTTTCCAAAAAATCATTTTTATTCATTTAGGTACCTATCAAAGTGTATAACTATTACTATTATCAATTACTGAAAGGAAACTTATGAGCACTTATATGTACACCACATCCGTACCTGTTTTCAAACAGCTATTGAACAGCCTCAGTGCTATGTTGACCAAGGCTGAAGCTTATGCCACAGAGAAAAATTTTAAACCAACAGTATTACTGGATGCACGACTATACCCTGACATGTTCCCTTTGAGACGCCAAGTGCAAGTCGCTGCCGATTTTGCCAAGAGTGTATCAGCAAGGCTAGCAGGTGTTGAGGTGCCTGCGTATGACGACGATAACGAACTAACCTTTGCCGATTTGCAGGCACGAATTAGTAAAACTTTATCGTTTATCGAAAGCTTAACACCCGCACAATTTGAAGGCAGCGAAACGCGTGAGATTGTTTTACGCCCGGGCACACCGAAAGAGAAAAAAATGGTTGGTCACACCTATCTCTCCAACTACGGTTTGCCGCAATTTTACTTTCATATCACCACGACTTATGCGATTTTGCGGCACAATGGTCTGGAAGTTGGTAAACGAGATTTTATGGGTGACTATTAAGGTTGCTTAGCAATCGTTTCGGATCACAGCTTTCGCGGATATCCTGTGATCTGTTGCTCTAATCTTGCTTCCAGACGAGCATTCTTTCCCGCCACTTGGCGATAAGTGGCGACTCCGCTTTGCGTACAAATAAAGTCGAGTCTGAGCTAACCCGTGATTCAAGGTCACATAGATTAAGCACTATAGTACAACTTCACCACCTCAATCGGTTTTCGGTAGCCGAGCGACTGATGAATGAGGTTGCGGTTATAAAAGTACTCGACGGAATTGTTAGCCAACTTCACGATAGTTTTTTTCGCGCCATTCACGTTGCTTCGGAAAATAGCGGAAAAATGGCTTTAAATAAAGCGGCATGCACTCCCACTTTACTCGCTCCCAATCGTGCTTAAGAAGCAATGCAATGCGGTGATTGAACACTGACAAATCATCTGAATCCGCCGAAAACAAACGATCATAGTGATCCAGGATAGCGCCATCGTTGGTAATGTCTTTGGGATTTATTGACGTCGCCAAGACTGATCGCAGTGCGGCAACCTTGCTAGGTGATGGCGTTGTTTTGTTTTCTATGTGGAGAGCAGATATCTCTGCGGAGAGCTTTCGCATGTTGTCTCTCCACTTCTTTCGCTCTTCCGTGATTTGGCTCAATTGAACTGAGCGTTCGTCTTTGCGAAAGGCAATGAACGAGGCTATCCATCCGCCAACCATTGCGATGGACAGCCCGGCCAAAATCGAGGAAACACTTTCAGGAAATTGGAACATAAGCGATTAACGTAAAAGTAAGGAGCTGGGTGGTTTGCGCAGTCAAGCTTGACTGCCTGATTATGCACGAAGTTTGGCAAGATTGTCACCGATCTCATGAATAACTGCTCGCAATACTTGCAAGCAAATTTTTGCCGTATGTTCTCGTGGGGAAAAGCCAGAACTCATTTGCTCGAATGGATGTATGTAGTTTCTAAAGTCCCTAAGTGAATGGCTGAACTTGTGCGTGTCATGTTGTATTAGCCCTAGTTCCTTACCAACGTCGATGAAGCCACTAAGGTTCCACTCGTGAAATGGCCTCACCTTTGAGTTATTGTCCTTTGGCGATGATTTGGCAGAGTTAAATTGCTTGGGGTGTTGAATAGCCAAGCCAAGAAATATCCCTTCTAGCGTGCTTCCCGCTAGAAGAATAACTGCGAGTGGTGAGCCAGAATTAAAGCATTTTTCAATTTCCTTTATTCTGTACTGCAGCACAGTAGAGATTGCACTATCTAGTGTCAAAACCTTGACATCGACATTACTAAACTCGCGGTTCAGAAAATCGTTTTCAGATTCCTGTGGCACTTCTGGCTCGATTTCGACCTTCTCAAGTTTTTGAAAAAATATGTCGGCTTCTTTTCTAACAGCCTTCCATTTGTCGAATGCAAGATATTGATTGAACTCCTTGATCAAGATGTCTAACTCTTGAATCCGAGAAACAAAATTCACGGGTGCAAACGTGCTCTTGATGCACTGATCGAGCGTAGGCGTTCCGTTGATTTTTGCTAATTTCTCATCAGTAAAGTACCACCGAGATGGAAAGCCTTGTCCATACGAATCATTGAATCCTAGTTCGTTAAAGAATTGAACTAACTTAGGGCCTGATCGATACTCCGATTTTTCATTGATCATTTCCCGAAGGCATTCGAGAGTTTTCTTACATAGGATCATAGTTCAGAGTTTCGCTAATGAGAGCATAACGTAAAGTAGACTTCCTAATTGACGGGTCAAATACACAGGGTCAAGTCTCAATACTGTTCGGTTAGGGGTGAATTCCTGGTTTTTTAATGTTGTATCTTATTGATTATATTTATTAATTATTTTAAACCGAACAGTATTGGGTCAAGTCTTGCATTCATACATTCTCTTTCTTTCACCAGCTCGGTAGCCAATCTACCGACAAGCTCAGACGATGAGGTCTGTCTTCAGGTTGGGGCGGCTTCCCCAGTGAAACTCTGATTCTACGGGTGACTTCAACCAGAGTTAGAATGATTTTGATCATACAAGGTTGGACTGAATCAATGAAGCACACCATCTCCCTCACACTTGGCCTTGGTGGTAGGTACAAATGTGCTTGTACTTTGCCAGCGGTTGAGAATACTCGGCCTTATGTGTTTCCCGCTGCATCGGCATTTTGTCTACGCATCTGTTCATCAACTGTCTGTGATGTTGGGCTTCATTTCATTCAGCTCAATCGTGCTTCCTGACCGTAAACTCAATGGCTCATATGGCAAGAGAGTTGGACATGTATTGACTGGCAATGCGCAAAGGGAGGCTAGGCTAAATGCGTTCCAAAAAAGCGCATAGTTCGATCCCAAGCTATCTGTGCCCATGCTGCATCATATTGCATTGCCGGATTACGTCCTGGTCCTTGTGCGGTTTCGTTAGCGAATGCGTGATGAGCGAGATATCGGTGAGATTCCAAGTTCACTTTCGCACGCTGCAGCTTTTCTTCCAAGGCCTCCACACTGGCTATAGGAAATAACTGATCCTGCATGGCCCAGTGCGCCATCATCGGTACCTTGATCTTGCTGGCGTCTACATCTTCAAGTGGCGGCAAGCCATACCAAACTACTCCAGCTGCCACTTCTGCTACTGTGGTGAGCGTAAGGATCGTCAGTGCGCCACCCATGCAGAAGCCGGTAACGCCCACCTTGCCACCAAGTTTGGCGAGAAATTGCACGGCGCCGCGCACATCTTGCGAGGCGGCATCAGCAAAATCGAGGTCAGTCATTAGATGGTGAGCCTCCTCTGCTTCCACTGTGGATTTGCCACGGTAAAGGTCTGGCACGAGGGCAGTCAAGCCTGCCTTGGCAGCTCGATCAGCAACACCCCGAATCTGATCGTTCAAGCCCCACCACTCTTGGAGTATCACGAGAGATCCTATCTGTTTTTCGGCCTTGGCGAGATAGCCTTGTACCGTTTTTCCGTCTGGGCGGGTATAACTGATCATGGAGTTCATGGTAATTTATCCTTATTTAAGTGTGTAATGAGAATTTTTACTCTAAACTACATTGCCTGTCTAGTCAAAGCCTTATCAAAAGTGGTATGAGCGTAAGCGAGGCATCTGGTTGCGGCGATATTGGGAGCATCAAGTCCGGGTTGAAATTGATCTTACGCGTCACGTCTATTACATTCGTTACCTGTCGTCCTGTAAAACATGGTTGGACCTCTCACCCTGTTGATTGGCCACGTTCAATATCGCATGGCACTATTGAGAAGGGAATGGCAGCACGGTAGTGCGGGTTGGATGGAATGAAGCCCAACATTTCATTGCTCTCAGCTTTTCAATTCGGTGCCCGTCATCCTTGCGGACTATCGGTCATATGACCGCAATATTTCTCAAGATTTTCAGGGAGATGGTCTGGACAAACGCCGCACAGTTTATTTCCCGGCACTGCAAAATCAATGAACTTAGGGTAGGGCAAATTGAGGTTCGCCATAATATCTTTGAATTGCGCCAGCGTAAGATCTCCGCCTAGGCGAGGATTGCGTATCTTTTCCTGTGCGATGGAAGAAACACGCCTGTCTTTGTAATCATGACCGGGATAAACAAGAAACTCGTCTGGTAAGGAAAACAGCTTTTCTCTAACGCTCTTGTATAGCGCATCTGCGTCGCCGTTTTGAAAATCGGTGCGGCCACATCCCTCAATTAGTAATGAATCACCTGTGAATATCCGATCGCCTGACAGATAGGCAAAGTGTCCGTCAGTATGCCCGGGGGTATGCAACGGCTGCAATTGGATGCTACCAACATTTAACGGCGATCCTTCTTCAATTCCCACATCTGCGCAAGGCAATCGATCAATAGCGGGCATTGCTATCTTGCTGCCTACTTTTGATTTTAATTCGAGAGCGGCAGTGATGTGATCTGCATGAATATGGGTATCCAGACTATAGGCCAGCGTCAATCCAAGCCGACTGATTTCGGCAAGATCACGGTTGACCGAGTTGATAACTGGATCAATGAGGATAGCTTGTCGCGTTTCCTCACAGCCCAGCAAATAGGTATAGGTACTTGATAACGGTTCAAACAGCTGACGGAAGATCATGACGGTGCCTTTTAAAATTTAAGAAAATGATCAGGGTTTCTGCTTGTAGCTATTAATCCCCAATAGGCTGTTGAGCGGGCAGAATCCAACGAATACAGTATTCAACGCGATTCCGAAACGATACGGATCGCCTTGTCCGCAACACCTACATTGCAAGCTAAAGCTATCGTAGCCTCCTGCCGATAAAAACTCAGACATAGCATATCCTGATGAATAGCTGGCGAAGCCAAGTAGCTCATCAGCACAATATATTTAATTATATCCAACTAAAACATTCTTATTGAGGGAGATAGGTTGATGGGTGTCCCAACTGAAAAATTTTATCTGAAAGAATTGCGCGCTTCCGCGACAGATGCTTGCGGGCTGATGAAGGCTTGGCCAACACAGACTGCTTGACTCAAGGTGAATGCTGCGTCAGCGACTTGGAAAGCTTGCTAGACATTAGGCAGCCAAAGCTTTCTCAACAATTGTCTGTCCTGCGTGAAGAAAAGTTAGTCACTACCCGTCGAGACAGCAAACAGATCTTTTATGCCCTTGCCAGCAGGGAAGAAACGGCCGTCATGGCTGTTTTGTGCGAACAATTCTGTAAACCTGGTAAAGGATGGAAGAAATGACGATAGGCTGGACAACTTTAACCCCTTGGTCATCCTTAGCTGGTGGCGTACTAATTTGTTTGGCTGCAGCAATGTTCCTTTTGATTAACGATCGGATTGCGGGTGTCAGTGGTATTCTGGGTGGGTTGCTACGACCGGTAAAAGTGATATTGGATGGCGAGCCGCTTTTGTAGCGGTCTTTATCACTCATCACCTGATTAGTTAAAGAGATTACGATGCAAGTTTTAATGGCATTCACCACAGGTTTGATATTTGGGTTGGGTCTGCTTTTGTCCGGCATGACGGATCCGGCCAAAGTGATTGGCTTTCTGGATATTGCTGGCACCTGGAATCCATCGTTGGCATTTGTAATGGGTGGTGCTATTTTGATAGCCGCTATCGCATTTCACTTTGCTAAGATTCACCCAAAAGCTTTGCTGGGTGATGTCATGCGCTTGCCAACAGTGGGAGCAAGCCACTGATCTTTGTCGTCGCCATGGTTGTCGGTATGGCGATTTTCGAAATCAAGGATAGGCGTCAAGCGCGCACAAATGCAAAGCAGTCTAGTGCAGTTTACCCAGAGCCGAGTATGCAAATGACGTCGACTACTCTGATATGCGACGCGCGACTCAATAAAAGGTCACGATGATAGTTGAACTGGGATTAGGCATGGCGGTTGGCACAATAATGGCTCTGACTGGAGCTGGGGGCGGGATAATGGCAGTCCCACTGCTCGTATTCGTGCTGCAGCTTAGTATTGTTCAAGCAGGGCCGATTGGTTTATTAGCCGTAGGGCTAGCTGCCGCTTTGGGAGCGGCAGTCGGTTTGAAAGCGGGTATCGTTCGCTATAGAGCAGCACTGTTGATGTCCGTTAGCGGCATGTTTCTGACGCCTTTCGGTGTATGGCTTGCCCACAGAGTCGACAATCGTTGGCTAAGTATTCTATTTTCCATCATCTTGTTCTTCATTGCGTATCGGACTTTCCGCCAGGCGCTGAAACATTCAACCGATACTGTAGGCAGTACCCCCGCAAAACTTGCATGCGTTCGAGACGCCAATAGCGGTCAGTTCGTCTGGACCACTCGCTGCGCACGCGCCTTGGCAATGTCTGGAGGTGTTGCGGGATTTTTCTCTGGTTTGTTGGGTGTGGGAGGCGGCTTTGTGATTGTTCCAGCTTTACAGCGCTATACAGACTTGGTCGTTAAGTCCGTTGTCGCCACGTCATTAACCGTCATTGCGTTAGTTTCACTAACTGGCGTCCTCTTCAGTGCTACGGCTGGTGCATTGAACTGGGTGGTTGCGATACCGTTTTGTACTGGTGCCCTTGCAGGAATGATGGTTGGAAAAATAATATCTTCTTGGCTGGCAGAGCCTCAGTTGCAAATAAGCTTTGCTATTCTGTCCGCAGTCGTAGCGGTTGGGATGATGGTCAAGTCTTTCGCATAGCGTTCTACGCTAATCTATTGCAAAGTTTGACTGGCTTCTTCCATTTCTACGGTCGTCGGCCGCTTGGTAAGCAGCGTAATGAGCATAGCGAGCTGGTCGCGCATTTGGCGACGATCCACAATCATATCAATGGCGCCATGTTCCATCAGAAATTCTGAGCGCTGAAAGCCTTCCGGCAGCGTTTCACGCACCGTCTGCTGAATTACCCGCGCACCGGCAAAGCCGATCATTGCACCGGGTTCCGCAATTACCACGTCGCCCATGAAAGCAAAACTGGCAGACACGCCGCCCATGGTCGGATCGGTCAGCACTGAAATGAATGGCAGCTTTTCTGCGCTTAATTGGGTCAGCGCGGCACAGGTTTTTGCCATTTGCATCAAGGATAACAGTCCTTCTTGCATACGTGCCCCTCCGCTGGAGGCAAAACACACAAAAGGCGTTTTCTGTTCGGTGGCAAGCTGCACACCGCGCACGAAGCGTTCGCCCACTACCGAACCCATGGAACCGCCCATGAAACTGAATTCGAATACTGCTGTTACCAGCGGAATGGCGTGTACACTTCCTTGCATTACCACCAGCGCATCGCTTTCACCCGTGTCACGTTGCGCCGCTGTCAGACGCTCGCTGTATTTTCTGCTATCTTTAAATTTCAGCGTATCCAGCGGCTGCACTTCCGCACCAATCTCGAAACGCCCCTCCGTATCTAATAGCCAGTTCAGTCGAGTGCGCGCGGTAATACGGTGATGATGGTTGCACTTGGGGCAAACACTTTTGTTTTTCTCCAAGTCAGAGTAGTACAGCACCCCTTGGCATGATGGACATTTGTGCCACAGTCCTTCTGGCACATTTTTCTTGTTCTCCCCCCCCAGCTCTCTACGCTTAATTTTTGGGGGTAATAACTTTCGAAACCAACTCATGCAATCCTCCTTAAATCCTTAACGTTGCATTTGTCGCATGATAATTGCGCAGAATTTTCGCGAGTTGGGCAAAGCACCTAGCCTCGCTCAGTAAAATTTTCGCTACGATTCTTAAAGTCCTCCAGGCTGCTAGGTATAATTAATTGCTAAGCGCAATTCCTTAACCAGCCTTGCGACATTGGAGATCACAGACTCTTCGTTTGAACTCTCAATTTCTTGCACGATGCGGCTGCCTATAACCACGCCGTCGCACAGTTTTGAGACTGCTAGAGCTGTTTCTGCATCACGGATGCCAAAGCCTACGCCTATAGGTAGGCCGATATGCTGCCGAATATGCGGGATTTTCTGTGCTATAGCTGACAAGTCCAGATGTCCCGCCCCAGTCACGCCCTTCAGCGACACGTAATATACGTAACCACGCGCCAGTTTGGCCACCTGCTCGATACGCGCATCTGATGTGGTGGGCGCAAGCAAAAAGATGGGATCCACGCCATGGCGATGCAGGTGACCGAACGCCTCGTGGCTTTCTTCCGGTGGGAAATCTACCGTCAGTACACCGTCCACTCCTGTCTGCGCGCAGCGCGTGGCGAAGCGTTCCCAGCCCATTGCCTCGATAGGATTGCCATAACCCATTAGCACGACGGGCGTTCTCTCATCCTTGGTGCGAAATTCCGCCACCATATCGAGTACGTCATGCAATGTTACGCCATGCTTGAGTGCTCGCTCCGAAGAGCGCTGTATAGTTGGTCCATCCGCCATTGGATCAGAAAATGGCACGCCGACTTCAATGATGTCTGCCCCCACCTCTGCCAGCGCATGCATCAGCGAAACAGTAATTTGCGGATTGGGATCACCTGCCGTAACAAAGGGAATCAGTGCCTTGCAGCCGCGTTGCTTAAGTTTTTCAAAAGTGGTCTGAATGCGTGACATGAGATACCTGCTAAGTAATTCTAGAAAAGGTTACAGTTCAATACCAGAAACCCGTGCTACGGTCGCCATATCTTTATCGCCGCGTCCGGATAGATTGACCAGCAGAACTTTATCATGCCCCATCGTCGGTGCGATCTTGGCCGCATAAGCCAAAGCATGACTGGATTCCAGCGCAGGAATGATACCTTCGTAATGACATAAATCATGAAAAGCTTGTAGCGCTTCACTATCCTCAATGGCTACATATTGTGCTCGTCCGCTGTCCTTAAGCCATGCGTGCTCCGGGCCGACACCGGGATAATCCAGCCCGGCGGAAATAGAGTGCGTTTCAATGATTTGACCGTTTTCATCCTGCAACAAATAAGTACGATTACCGTGCAGTACGCCCGGCTTGCCCGCAGTAATTGCGGCTGCGTGCTGACCACTGGCAATGCCGCTGCCAGCCGCTTCCACTCCGATAAGCTGCACACCAGGCACGTCGATGTAAGAATGAAAAATTCCCATAGCGTTCGAACCCCCGCCCACGCAGGCGATCACCGCGTCCGGCTGACGCCCTGCCAATTCCGGCATCTGCAGCATGCATTCCTGGCTTACTACTGAATTAAAATCACGCACCATCATCGGATACGGATGCGGTCCTGCCACAGTGCCGATGATGTAGAAAGTGTTTTCGATGTTGGTGACCCAATCGCGCATCGCCTCGTTGAGCGCATCCTTAAGCGTTTTGGAGCCGCTCTCTACGGGCACAACAGTGGCGCCCAAGAGCTTCATCCGATATACATTAGTTGCCTGACGTTTAATGTCTTCTGCGCCCATGTACACCACGCATTCCATGCCGTAACGTGCCGCCACGGTAGCCGTTGCTACGCCGTGCTGCCCCGCGCCAGTTTCGGCGATCACGCGCGGTTTGCCCATGCGCTTAGCCAGTAGCGCTTGTCCTACCGTGTTATTCACCTTGTGCGCGCCGGTATGATTCAGATCTTCACGCTTCAGATAAATCTGCGCACCATCCAGCCGCTTCGACCAGTGCCGCGCATGGTAAATCGGACTGGGGCGTCCAACATAATGCTTTAGCTCATAGGCAAGTTCGGCCTTGAATTCAGGGTCAACAGAATAATGCTCATAAGCGACACGCAACTCATCCAACGCGCCCATTAAAGTTTCGGCAACGTAAATGCCGCCGTAAGGGCCAAAATGACCCGTGCTATCAGGATAGTTATAAGCCAATTTTCTTAACCTCATTGATGAATGCGGCGATTTTCGCTGCATCCTTAATTCCTTTTGCAGCTTCCACACCGCTGGAAACATCCACTGCCCAAGGCCGCACCTGCTTGATTGCATCCGTTACATTACTTAACTGCAAGCCCCCAGACAAAATTACAGGCAAGGGCAAATTCTGCGGAATCAGTGTCCAGTCAAAGCATACCCCCGTGCCACCATGCGTACCTTCGATGAAGGCGTCAAGCAACAAACCCTGTGCATCTTTATAATGCGCCGCACATTGTACCAAATCCACCCCATCTTTGACTCGCACCGCCTTCAAATAAGGGCGATCGAACTGCACGCAGAATTCTGGCTCTTCCTCCCCGTGAAACTGCAAAACATCCAAGGGTACCTGCTGCAATATTTCTTGCACCGCCTCTGCGCTGGAATTCACGAACAACCCCACCAGGGTTACGAAGGGTGGAATTGCAGCCGCCAGTTGAGCAGCCTGTTTTAGCGTCACATATCGCGGACTTTTGTCATAGAACACCAGTCCGAGCGCATCCGCACCGCTGTGCGCGGCGGCCAGCGCATCTTCCACACGCGTGATGCCGCAAATCTTAATTCGGGTCATAGTAATGAAAAGTGTTGATAATAAATCGGGTCGGTATTGTAGTGCATTCAAGCGGTAGGCTAAGTTTCAACCTAAATATTATCAATTCATCGACCCCGAGAGGGTTGGCGAATGAGGGTTCTCAACTCGAACTAGAGTTTTAACGAATGAAGAAATACTTACACATCAATTCATTAAATATTCTTACAAAAGAAGCTAGCAGCCTGTCGGGCTTAAAGAATCGTAGCGAAAATCGAGCTGAGCGAGGGTAGATTTTGCGAGCTTTCGCCTTACGGCGAAATGCCTGCTTACCCCACTTGATGATTTTGCAGGGTAATAGTTGTTCTATTGCCCAAAAAAGCGGCGAAATAGTCACCGCTCCGCTCAATTTGCAGCCGATTTCCTTTAAGTCCGACAGGCTGCTAGGGTAATAATGACGCCACGAACAGGGTATCGCTCGAATGTAGCACGCAGCGCTGCCTACTTAAGTTGTGGTAAGTCCCATTTCGCATCGTACGTAATCCGATGCAGATATAAGCCATCTGGTGCAAAGGTTGGCGCAGCAAGACTACGTTCATGACTTTCAAGCACTTCAAGCATCCACTGCGGTGGGTGTTTGCCTTTGCCAATATATACCAGACAGCCAATGATATTGCGCACCATATGGTGCAGAAAGGCATTGGCACTAAGATCGAAAATTATGGTATTGCCTTGCTTTTTAATGACGAGTTGCGCCAAGTTTTTGATGGGTGATTTGGCTTGGCATTCCGCGGCGCGCAAGGCACTGAAGTCATGCTCACCTAATAAATACTGCGCGGCCTCACACATTTTTTCCACATTCAGTGGGGCATGATACCAGCCTGCTTTACCGTGTTGTACGGCATTACGCACTGAGCGATTGATTAGTAGATAGCGGTAACTACGTGCCTGGGCAGAAAAACGCGCATGAAATTCTTCTGGCACAGGATGTGCCCACAATACAGCGATGTTGTTCGGCAACAAGGCATTGACGCCACGTACCCAAGCAGTTAGTGGTCTTTCTACGTCGGTATTAAAGTGTACTACTTGTTCCAGCGCGTGTACACCGGTATCGGTACGCCCAGCTGCGATGACTGAAATACGTTCGTTGGCGATGCTGCTCAATGCAACTTGCAACGCATCTTGCACCGTGTGGCCACTGGCTTGACTTTGCCACCCAAAATACTGGCTGCCGTCGTATTCCACTCCGAGTGCAATTCTCATAGCCGCACCAATATAAGCAAGGTGCAGCCTATAGTTAGTACCACGCCATCATGTTTTGTGAATGGGGTAGTGTGCAGTTCGATGCTGTGCAGCTTAACCTCAGCTGGGGCCAGCATCTGACTGATGCTGGTGCGCCAATTGCCAGTGGTATCTAATATAGCGGATTCGGCATACTGCAAGGTTAGCGCCAGTCGGACTGCCAAGCGTTCGCGCGACAGACCGACATATCGTAATGGATAAATCAAAACATATAGTCCACCAATGAGCTGCTGTCGGGGCAACTGGCTTAATAGAATAGCCAAACCTGCCAGAGTAAATGCCAGGCGGCACAATTGCTGAAAACCATTGATCAAACCTTCATGTGTAGGGCTGAATTGGGCGAGTGACAACCACACCGCTTCACCTGGTGTCGCATAGGCATAGATAAGTAGCAACGACAGCATAATCCAGCGCATGCGGCGTAACAGTGTAATCAGTCGAGGAGCGGACAACGCGAAGGCAACAGATAGCAGTGGAAAGCCAGCAAGCAGCAGTCCTGTAGTTTGCAATGATTGCACAGAGACAATGAGGTAGAACCAGAGGAGAATAAGCACGGCAGGGTGCGGTACTAGGGAACCGATTGTCTTATTAATCATTGAGAATAATAATAAGCACTTCTAAATATCACGATTTAAAATTGCACATGGGGCCAGTAAATAAAATTTCATTTCATCTGAGCTGCGATGTGGATGCAGGTACGTAGATAGTTCGGAATAATGGCTTTAATCCCGTCAAATGATCTGGTCTCAGTAAAAACGGCAGCTTAGATTACGAGCTGCCGTTTGGTGCTACATATTACAATCGATTAAATGGGTAGTTGTTGTAGCAATGCTTCAGCAACCCTTCGATGCTGCTCATCTCCCTCACGCACAACTTCTTCCAAAATTTCGCGCGCACCTGCGGCATCCCCCATTTCCTGGTAAGCCTTCGCAAGATCAAGCTTTGTAGCAGCGTCATGCCAACGTGCATCCCTTTCTTCTGCAGCCAGAGCAGGGGGAGGCACATCAGGTTTATCAAGACTCAGATTGATGTCGCTCAGACCGATATCCATTATTTCTTTGGGGGCAGCTTTTACAGGAGGAACCTCAAGCTTATCGACGCTCTTAATGGCATCAGGAAAATCCAATGTGAAATCCATAGGCTCATTTAAATTCGCCGGAGCAGATACTTCCGTTTTGTGCAGAGGCGCCGCAGGGATAAACGTATCCTCAGCTGTAACATCAAGAACGGAATTATCCAGGTTAACTGCAGATGTTTCCTCTTTATGGATGTTTGATGTAGACAATTTAGTGTGACTAGCTGTTACGTCAAAATCTACCGTTGCATTTTTTGAGTCAGAGTGCGATAGGCTTGTCTCAGCACTATCTGGAGATACTGTCGGTGTACTAAAGTCGAGATCGAGGTCAAAATCCAGAGCAGACGGCGTTTTATTTGTCTTGCCCTCATCGAGCGAGGTATTGGGAGAAGGAGTTGCATCGAATGACGCTTCTTCTACTGCTGCTCTTACAGTGCCACCATACATTGGATTGTTCGGTTCAAGCTTGAGCCCCATTATGGCTGCTTGCTCCCAAGCTTTCACATCGCCTGAATCCCGCAACTGACGCGCAATGGTAGCGAATGAATGTGTGTCCTTGCGGTTTGCATAAATAGACAGCAGCTTTAGATGGATCTGATGATTAGCTGGATTTTTGCTCAGCCCTTCTTTCAGAATTTTTTCCGCTTGCTCATCGCGACCAAAATTCAGGAACAAGTCTGCCCCGCTGATCGGATCAAAATCATCAGTCTGTGGTTGGTTAGTATCGCTGGTCGTGGCAATGTCATTCGTAACATTTTCAGCCTGCGAAGGATAGGTGAGTGGCATAACCGGTTGGTTTAAAGAGCCTATTGAATGCTCAATCGGCTTGTCACCAAGTTTGACTTTTCCCTTGCTGTCCTTGCGGCGTCGAGTCACCGCATAGACAAGTCCGATCAATCCCAGCAGCACTGCCGCTACGCCCACCAAATAAAGCGGTTCACGGAGTATTCTTTCCAACATTGAAGGTTGCGTAGCGACTAATTTGGATTTTTCTATGGGCTTAACTGGTTTCTGGACAGGCTTCACTTGCTCTGCTAAAGGCTGATTCTTCAAATCGATTAAGCGCTGCAAGTCTTGGACGGTTTTTTCTAACGCTACAACGCGCTCACCACTTTCCTGGAGCGCTTTGCTTTTGGAGATCGCTTCTTCTTCCAGTGCTTGAATCTTGTTCTGCAAAGTGTTTGCATTGTCACCAAGTGCTTCACCCTTGGACAATCGTACCACTTCCTTTGCTGATTCTTTAGCCACGGTGGCATCATCAGCCACAGAGGTATTAATTTTACCGGAGGCCTCCTGCATGGATTCATTCCCTGTCGCAAACCCACTGGCTGCCGCAAGCTTTTGACGATAGGCATGCCAATCCTCAGCTTGTGCGCGGATTTGCTTTACGGCCTCCACCTGCGACTGATTATCTATCGCGGATTGCTCTGGCATACGCAGGATTTTACCTGTTTTCAGACGGTTCATATTTTTGCCGTCGAATGCGTCGGCATTGGCGTGATACAGAGCGACCAGCGCACGCTCCAGGCTAACATCAGGAGATTTTGTTTGAAGTGCAAGATCACTTAGAGTATCGCCACGTATCACCGTGATAGTACCTAAAGCAACGTTACTACTTTCTTTGGGTTTGTTAACGGAGGCAGGAGTTTCTTTAACTACTTCTTCTACAGCCTTTTTTTCAACTATTGTGTCAGCAGCCTTCTTTTCATCCATCATTAAGGCAGTACTTGGAAACGGGGATTCGATTGCCTTTTCTGTGGCTTTGGGTTCAAGCTCAGCTACATCAACAATTCTCGGCGCTACTGGTTGCACCTTTGCGGGCTGGGGTAGTGTCGGAACATAACCTGGCGGATCAAGCAGGAAAGTATATTCTCGCAGCAGCTTGCCAGACGACCAAGTCAATTCCACCAATAGATTAACGAATGGCTGGTTAATCGGTTGCATTGAAGTTACCTTAATATAAGGTTCACCATTAGCATTCGTCTCAATTTTGAATTTCAAGGGAGGCAGCTCAGATGGATAATCCAAGCCCGCGTCCGCGAATACTTCGGGAGGAGCCAAGCGTGCAGACAGGCTGCTGATTTCATCTTTTCGGGCTGTCCCAAGTTCTATCAACACATTCATGGGCTCACCCAAAGTGTTGGTCACGTTAATATCGCCCATGCTAATAGCATGGGTATAACTAGACAAAACCAAACCGATAACTAACCCCAATATTTTGACGAGTGATTTCAGCACACTACCACCTTTATAAAAAATTTATTTAACGTGAAGAACATAACATCACGAAGTTATCAGCGCAAGCTAAAAGCTCAGGCTTTAAGGATGCGGAAACAATCAATACACCAGTTGGATGCGTTGATGGGCGCATTTCGTCGCTGTTCCTCGCTGAGGGAGCTAGCAGCCCCACACACCTAAACTCGTAACGCCTAGCACTACGATCCCGCCAGCCCCACAAAAAAGGAACATCGGTTATTTTCTCATTACAAGTAAGTTTCAATCAAAATCTCGGCAATCTGCACGCTGTTAAGTGCTGCACCCTTACGTACATTATCACTCACCACCCACAGATTAAGGCCACGCGGATGTGATATATCCTCACGGATACGCCCGACAAGAGTTGCATCCTGCCCTGCTGCTTCGATGGCAGTGGGGTAGCCACCAGGCTCGCGCTTATCCATTACCTGTAGACCTGGCGCTTTTTCCAGCAAAGCGCGCGCTTCATCAGCTGTTATTTTCTTATGTGTTTCAATATGCACCGCTTCTGAATGGCCATAAAACACTGGCACCCGCACAGCAGTAGCATTTACCATAATGGTTTCGTCTTCCATGATCTTGCGAGTTTCCCACACCATCTTCATCTCTTCTTTGGTATAACCGTTATCCATGAACACATCAATGTGCGGCAGCACATTGAATGCGATACGTTTAGAATAAACCTCAGCCTTGATTTCCTGATGGTTAAATAAAGCACGTGTTTGCTCCGCTAATTCTTCAATGGCTTCCTTGCCGGTGCCAGATACTGCCTGATACGTAGCAATATTTATGCGCTCTATGCCTACTGCGTCATGGATAGGTTTTAACGCTACCATCATTTGGATGGTGGAACAGTTCGGGTTAGCAATGATGCCCCGGTTCTTATATTGCGCAATGGCATGCGGATTCACTTCCGGCACCACAAGTGGAATATCATCTTCGTAGCGAAATTGCGCAGTGTTATCGATCACCACGCAGCCAGCTGCTGCAGCAATAGGTGCATATTTTTCCGATACACTGCTACCAGCTGAAAATAAGCCGATCTGCACCTGCGAAAAATCAAAATCTTCCACGTCCAGAACAGTCATTTCTTCGTTGCGGAATGTTACTGTTGAACCGGCTGAACGGCTGGAAGCCAAGGGGAAAAGCTTGCCGACCGGAAAATTGCGTTGCTCCAGAATTGACAGCATTGCCTCGCCAACTGCACCTGTCGCACCCAGTATCGCAACATCGTATTTCTTGCTCATGTTCCCACCCTCTTTATTAATTTCTTCCAGCGGAGCCGGAGGTCTACTATCGGATCATATTGTTGACGCTGATCATCCATGTGCTACCAAATATCGCTCGCGTCTGACTTTTTGGAATAAAATCCACCTGATATTTACAGTCCCATTTAAATTAATTTAGCAGCGTCGCAACTACGGCATCGCCCATCGCGTCCGTACTAATTTTCTCCATGCCGGCCTCGGCAATATCCGCAGTGCGCAAACCCTGCTGCAAAGCCTTGCGTACCGCAGACTCGATGCGTTGAGCGATATTTACGTGTGCAAATGTGTAGCGCATCATCATTGCCAATGACAAAATTGTCGCTAATGGATTGGCAATGTTTTTGCCTGCAATGTCCGGCGCGGAGCCGTGACAAGGTTCATACAAACCCTTGTTGTTTGCATCCAGCGAAGCGGAAGGCAACATGCCGATGGAGCCTGTCAACATGGAGGCTTCATCCGACAGGATGTCACCGAAAATATTGCCGGTTAGAATTACATCGAACTGCTTGGGTGCCCGCACCAGTTGCATCGCTGCATTGTCCACATACATATGCGATAGCTCGACTGTTGGATATTCCTTTGCTACCGCAGTCACAATTTCACGCCACAACATACTCGTGTCCAGCACATTTGCCTTATCCACTGAGCACACTTTCCCCATACGATTTTCACCGGCGCGTTTTATGGCAATCTGGAAGCCAACATGTGCCACGCGGGAGATTTCAGATTCACTGTATACCATGGTATCAAAACCTTGCCTCTCACCATTATCGAGCGTCCGAATGCCGCGTGGCTGGCCGAAATAAATATCACCAGTCAATTCCCGTAAAATCATGATGTCTAGCCCAGATACTACTTCAGGGCGCAGCGGAGAGGCATTTGCTAATTCCGGATACAGCATTGCCGGACGCAGGTTAGCAAACAGATTAAGCCCTTTACGAATGCGCAACAGACCTTGTTCAGGCCTTAACAAGCGTGGCAGCGCGTCATATTGGTAACCTCCCACTGCTCCGAGCAATACGGCATCTGACTGCTGTGCCAACTTTAGCGTAGCATCCGGTAGTGGATCACCTGAAGCATCATAGCCTGCACCTCCGATAGGCGCGTATTCCAGCTCCAAGGGCAGCCCTTCGCGTCGCAAGGCTTCCAACACCTTGGCGGCTTGTGCAATAATTTCCGGTCCAATGCCGTCGCCCGGCAGTATAGCGATTTTCATGAGCTCAACTTTCTTTAAATAACCACGGTACTTCAGGTTTACGCCGTGCTTCGTATTCCTTGATCTCTTGCACATGCTGCAGAGTCAGTCCAATGTCATCCAGTCCATTTAACAGGCAATTTTTGCGAAAGGCATCCACCTCAAAGTGATACACCGACCCATTCGGAGTAGTGATTCTTTGTTGCTCCAGGTCAATCTCTAAATGATAGCCAGGCGTCGCTGTCACCGACCGAAATAATTCATCTACGCTTGCAGTATCCAGCACAATTGGTAATAAACCATTTTTAAAACAGTTATTACAGAAAATATCGGCAAAGCTGGGCGCGATGATGGCGCGGAAGCCGTAATCATCAAGTGCCCATGGCGCATGTTCACGCGATGAGCCACAGCCGAAATTCTCACGTGCCAGCAAAATCTGTGCGCCAAGATAACGCGGCTGGTTCAATACAAAATTTGAGTTAAGTGGACGCTTAGAATTGTCCATGCCCGGTTCGCCGTGGTCAAGATAACGCCATTCGTCAAACAGGTTGGGACCAAAACCAGTGCGCTTGATTGATTTCAGAAACTGCTTAGGAATGATCGCATCCGTATCCACGTTGGCACGGTCAAGTGGTACAGCTAAGCCATCAATACGGATGAACTTATCCATTGCTATTTCCCATTGCTATTTTTTACCTCATCCGCAGTTTTCTCAATCGAGCTGCCGACTTTGGACAGATCCTTGCCAAAACCCCCGACAGTATTACATCCTGTCACCATAACTAAGGGGAACACCAGCAACAACACCATTTTAAATTTAAACATCCTTATGTTCTCCTGTACGCCCAAGCAATACTAAAAATTTCTGACATCTACAAAATGGCCGGCAATCGCTGCCGCCGCTGCCATCTCAGGGCTCACCAAATGTGTCCTACCGCCCGGTCCTTGTCGTCCTTCGAAATTCCGGTTGGAAGTTGAAGCGCATCGTTCACCTGGCTCCAATTTATCCGCATTCATCGCAAGGCACATAGAGCATCCTGGCTCGCGCCATTCGAAACCCGCCTCGATAAATACTTTGTCCAAGCCTTCGCGCTCAGCCTGCTGCTTGACTAGACCAGAGCCAGGCACCGCCATTGCTAGCTTTACATTGGCAGCAACATGCTTGCCGCGCACCACCTCTGCTGCTGCGCGCAAATCCTCAATGCGAGCATTGGTGCATGATCCTATAAATACTTTGTCAATCTGAATCGCAGTAATAGGTGTATTCGGCTGCAATCCCATATACTTTAATGAGAGATTAATACTGCTGCGCTTCACAGGGTCACTCTCTCGCGTCGGATCGGGTATGTTGCCATCTACCGCCACCACCATTTCTGGCGAGGTACCCCAAGTGACTTGCGGTTTTATTTCCGCAGCATCTAGTCGTACCACCTTGTCAAACTGTGCACCCTCATCGCTATGCAAAGTACGCCAGTAGTCTGTCGCCTTGTCCCATAGCTCACCTTGCGGTGCAAAAGGCCGACCTTTGAGGTAGCTGATCGTGGTGTCATCCGCTGCTATCATTCCGGCGCGGGCACCTGCTTCGATGGCCATGTTACATACTGTCATTCGCCCTTCCATAGACAGCGCTCGAATCGCACTACCGGCAAATTCGATCGCATAGCCTGTTCCACCCGCCGTACCAATTTTGCCGATCACTGCCAGTACCAAGTCCTTGGCAGTGACACCCTTACCGAGCGCGCCTTCCATCAACACTTGCATGGCACGGGCTTTTTTCATGAGTAAGCACTGTGTCGCCATTACATGCTCAACTTCCGATGTGCCAATGCCAAATGCCAGCGCAGCAAACGCGCCATGTGTACTGGTGTGCGAATCACCACAGACCACGGTCATACCCGGCAAGGTTGCACCCTGCTCTGGCCCAATGACATGTACGATGCCTTGGCGCACATCTGACATCCTGAACTCGGTAATGCCAAGCTCATCGCAATTGTCATCCAGCGTATCCACTTGCAGTCGCGAAATTGGATCGGTAATGCCATGCGTACGATCCGTAGTGGGCACATTGTGATCCGCCACGGCGAGCATGGAAGCTATACGCCAGGGCTTGCGCCCAGCCAGCCGCAAGCCCTCAAATGCCTGCGGACTGGTCACTTCATGCACCAAATGGCGATCGATATAAATCAACGTGGTGCCATCCGGTTCTTTATGCACCACATGGCTGTTCCAAAGTTTGTCGTAAAGAGTTTGTGTGCTCATGCTCGCTTCCTTTTATAGCACATGATTATGCCACAGCATGGAGGATGTCCGCCACGAACCGCCTCTTTATAACGCATGAAACTGGAGAGCGAGCTACATTCTCAATGAGACGTGATTTTGAGCGGCAGGGTAGCAAAAATGGCCTGAAATAAAGTCGCTCAGGCTAATTTTATTTTTGTAAAAGACTGGGTAACAAATGAATCAAAGAGCAAAAAGTTCTGGTCACTCTTGTTCTTGCTGTTGTAGAGCCCACATTTTCGCATACACACCTTGTTTCGCCAGCAACTCTCGATGAGTACCACGTTCAACAATGCGCCCATTGTCCATTACTAATATCTGATTTGCGTCCACGATGGTGGACAGGCGATGAGCGATAATCAGTGTGGTACGATCGTGTGCAACGTTGCGCAATTCATTTTGAATCACTTTCTCGGATTGAGAATCCAGCGCCGAAGTTGCCTCGTCAAAAATCAGGATCGCAGGATTTTTGAGGATGGCGCGCGCAATCGCCACACGCTGCTTCTCCCCGCCAGACAACTTCAATCCACGCTCACCCACCATAGTGTCGTAGCCATCCGGTAACGATGTTATAAAAGCGTGAATATGCGCCGACTGCGCCGCATGTAACACTTCTTCACGCGTGGCTTCGGGGCGGCCATAAGCTATATTGTAATAAATGCTATCGTTAAACAGCACGGTGTCTTGCGGCACAATGCCAATCACAGCGCGCAAACTGGCTTGTGTCACCTGGCGAATGTCCTGATTGTCTATCAGGATGCGCCCTGAATTGACATCATAAAAACGGAACAGCAATCGTGATAAGGTAGATTTTCCCGCTCCACTTGAACCCACCACCGCGACCGTGTGTCCAGGCGAAATATCAAAACTGATATCGAATAAAATCTGACGCTTTGGTTCGTAAGAAAAACACACTTGCTCAAAATGTACTGCTGCTTGATCCACCTTTAGCGCAACCGCATCTGGCGTATCTTGTATCTCACGGTTTTCATCGAGCAGGCGGAACATTTTTTCCATGTCCACTAGAGAGTGCTTGATCTCGCGATAGACAAAGCCAAGAAAATGCAGTGGCATATAAAGCTGCAACATGAAAACGTTGATTAGAACCAGGTCGCCTATGGTCAACTCACCTTTTACCACGCCATTCGATGCCAGCAGCATCAACGCGGTCATGCCGATAGCAATAATAGTGCTCTGCCCGGAATTCAACGTTGCCAGAGAAGTCTGGTTCTGCACCGCCGAGGTTTCCCACTTGCTCATGTGTTCATCGTAACGTCGCGCTTCATAGTCCTCGTTACCAAAATATTTTACCGTTTCATAGTTAAGCAGGCTGTCTATGGCGCGCGTGTTTGCCTTTGAGTCCATATCATTCATGGTGCGGCGAAATACCATGCGCCACTCGGTAATGAATAAGGTAAAGACGATATACACAGTCAGCGTGATGAAAGTGATAATCGCAAACCACGGGTTATATTTATAAAACAGGATACCTGCAACCAGAGCGATTTCGAGCAGCGTTGGCAGAATGCTGAACAGCATAAAATTGAGTAGGAAACTGATTCCTTTTGTGCCACGCTCAATATCACGCGATACGCCACCTGTCTGCCGCTCCAGGTGGAAGCGCAGACTTAAGCTATGCAGATGAACGAACAGTTTGAGTGCCACGCGCCGTATGGCGCGCTGGGTTACTTTGGCAAATACCGCGTCGCGTAATTCGCCAAACAGTGTACTGAAGAGCCTCAGCAATCCATAGCCAACCACGAGTGATACCGGTACCAAAAGCATTGCCTTTGGCTTATCCAGAGCATCCACGATTTCCTTGAGTAACAGTGGCACCGTTACGTTAGCCAGTTTGGCCAGTATCAGCAGTAACAACGCCAGCACAACACGATTCTTGAATTCCAGCAGGTAAGGCAACAAGGTGCGAATGATATTCCAATCGCCACGAGTCGCATGGTTTGAGGAGGCAGGGCGAGGGCGCATTATGATGTGAGGAAAATTGATAGGCGCCATTATAGCGTGCGTCACGCAATGTACATTTCATACAATAAAATGTGCAGGTGACAGTTAGAGAAATAAAACCCATCAATGACTTCAACCGTTGCGCGAGTCAGATGATCTTGCGTTAGTCAGTCATCTACCGAAGAAGGCAATAAGTGGTTGGTGTCGGGGAGGAAGCGGTTGCAGAGTGTTCACCGGCACGGCCACCTGGAAATGACAGCAAGTGTGTGTAATAACTGAGACAGTTGGGTTAATGGTGTCGCATTATCCTGTGTGTGTGGTATCTTGCAGGCTAACTTAGCCTACGCACCCCGAGATGCCATGAGCCTGTTTTCCCTAATCGCCGCCTTGTTGCTGGAACAATTACATCCACTTGCTTCGCGCAAACACTTGTTTGTCTGGCTGACACACTATGTCAATTTTTTTCAGTGCCACTTAAACGCTGGAGAGCATAAGCATGGCAAGATTGCTTGGCTACTTGCGGTGTTATTACCGTTATGCGTTACAGTTGCGCTGTATTGGTTGTCGAACCTTATCTACCCAGTGTTCGCCTGGGCATTCAGTGTGCTGGTGCTGTATCTCACCATGGGTTTCCGCCAGTTCAGTCATTACTACACCGATATTCACCAAGCGCTACGTGACAACGATTTAGACAAAGCGCGCAGTATTCTTTCTACATGGCGTGGATTGCCATGTGATGAGCTGAGCCACGAGGAGGTTGCGCGCGTCACCATTGAAGAAGGGCTGTTGGCCTCACATCGTCGTGTGTTCGGTGTGATAGTGTGGTTTGTGATTACAATGCTGCTGGGACTGGGGCCAGTTGGCGCAATACTGTATCGTATGGCACAGTTTATTTATACGCGTTGGGATAAACAGAATGACGTCGATCTCAACGAATTCGGCATGTTCGCACGACAAGCCTACCATTGGATAGAATGGCTTCCGCTGCGCCTCACAGCCACAATCTTTGCTATTGTCGGCGATTTTGAAGACACCGTTTATTGCTGGCGCACACAGGCACAAAATTGGCCTGATCCGGAAGCTGGCATTGTGCTGGCAAGTGGAGCGGGTGCGATCGGTGTTAGGCTCGGATTGCCAATTTTACAAGGTGGTTTGCCGCTGGACCGTCCCGAACTGGGAATGGGGGATGAGGCTGACGTGGATTTCATGCAAAGCACTATAGGTTTAGTGTGGCGCGCGTTGGTGTTTTGGATTGCGTTGTTGTTACTGCTAGGGTTAGCAACGTTTGTGAGGATCTGACGTATTCGCAACATTGGCTCCTTATTTGATAAATATCATAAGCCAAATCACCACCTGCTTTTTCAAGGAAGCAGATCAACACTTGTTCTGGCTGATCTCCTGAAACAGTTTTAGTCTCCGTGAATTTATCTTCCCACCTTGCTCAGCTTCTTTCAGCGCACAGCCCGGCTCGTGTGTGTGATGACAATTATTGAAGCGACACTGGCCGTAATAGACCGCGAACTCCACAAAGCCCGCTTCGATGGCACCAGAATCCAGATGATGTAGCCCAAACGCTTGCACACCGGGGCAGTCTACCAGTTGGCTTTCCCTATTTAAGTGATATAGGCGCGCGTGGGTGGTAGTGTGTTTTCCTGAATTAAGTGCGGTGGAAATTTCACGTGTGGCTGCTTGTGCATTGGGTAATAGTGCATTAATAAGGGTGGATTTACCCATGCCGGATTGCCCCACCAGTATGCTGGTATGGCCTTGTAGAAAGGAGCGTAGAGGGGTGATGTTCTCTTTTGCAGATAGTTCCAGCACTTGGTAACCGATGGCGCGGTAGGGTTCTAGTTGGACACGTGCGATTGTAGTTGCTTCAAGTAAGTCGCATTTATTCAGCACGATGAGGGTTGCAAGTTGCTGGTCGTGTGCGGCGATGAGGCAACGTGCCAGTAGTTCGTCGCTAAACGAAGGCTTGCTTGCTACGACCACAATGATTTGTGTGATGTTGGCGGCAATGAGTTTCTGGCGGTAGGCATCAGAACGATAAAGCAAGGTCTGGCGCGGCAGGATATGCTTAACCACTCCTTGCGCATCACCTATGCGCTGAACTTCTACCATATCACCACAAGCCACTTCGCTTTTCTTGCCATGTGTGAGACATGGCAGCAATTCTCCATCAGATAGCTCAACCAGATATTGGCGGCTGAAGGCGGCGACTACTTGTCCTTGGACAGGTGGATTCAAACTTTAAGCAAGGCGTCCACCTTGGCGGCACAGATGAAGTCATTCTCTGACAGACCCTGAATGGCGTGCGTGGAATATTCTACATGGCACTTGTTGTAGCTAACGCTCAGATCGGGATGATGATCTTCGTGGTGTGAAATCCATGCCACTGCATTTACGAATGCCATGGTCTGATAATAATTTTTAAATTCGAAAGTTTTACCGATAGTAAGATCGCGCTGCACCCAACTATCCAGCTGCTTTATCATAATACTAATATCATCCTGAGATAACGGCTGAATACCGCCTTCGCAAGGTTTGCATTTTTTGTTTGCCAAATCAAAGAGAGTTGTCACAGCACTTACTTGAATTTATAAAAATACTTGTTGAGATAAGCTGCGAGGTCCAGTTTTGCATGTGCGGAAAGATTAGCACGCACATTACGAGCGCATACGTCAATTTGCGCCGCTAGTTGCTGCGGATCATTCACCTTGCGGTTTGGACGCGTGAAGATGGCGTTGCCGTCGCCGCCCATTTTGCCGTTGTGGCAGCTGTTGCATTGGTATTTGTCGAACAATTTTTTACCGGCTTCAGTTTGTCCATCGGCAAATGGCTCGGCTTGTGCTGTACCGTACAGTAATAAAAATATAGCAAAGTATTTTTTCATGACTAGGTTCCTTGTAAAGTTTGTAATCGGGCAACGCGCATCAGAGCAGGTGGATGCGAGTCGTAAAACGTAGAATACAACGGATCTGGTGTAAGTGTTGCAGCATTGTCTTGATACATCTTTACCAGCGCGCTGGCCAGATCACGCGCATTGGTTTGTTGTGCGGCATAGGCGTCCGCCTCAAATTCATGTTTGCGAGAGTAATAGCTCATAAGTGGATGCAGTAAAAAGCTGAACACCGGCAATATCATGAAGAACAGTAATAGCGCCAGTGCAGTCGATGGAGTGGTAACACCGAGTCCGCCATAGAACCAGTTTGCATCCATTAGTTGTGCTAGCAGCCATAAAAAAACTAGGCTCAAGGCAAAGGTGGAAACGATGCGTTTGAGCACATGGTGACGCTTGAAATGCCCCAGCTCATGCGCTAGTACCGCCTCAATTTCTTTTGGCGCGAGGCGTTCCAGCAGGGTATCGAAAAATACAATTCGCTTTGTTTTTCCAAAGCCTGTGAAGTAAGCGTTTCCGTGTGAGGTACGCTTGGAACCATCCATTACAAATAGCCCTTGTGCGGTGAATCCGCATTTCTGTAAGAGTGCCTTAATACGCATTTTAAGCGTCTCATCTTGCAGTGGGGTGAACTTGTTGAACAACGGTGCGATGAAAGTGGGGTAGATGAAAAGCAGCAGCAGATTGAACGTTACCCATACTCCCCACACATACAGCCACCAATGTTCACCCATGCGTTCCATGAGCCACAATACTCCAAATAATAATGGCAGGACAAATATGGCACCGATCAACAAACCTTTCGCGGCATCAACCAGATACATGGCCAGCGTCATTTTATTGAAGCCGTAGCGTGCCTCAATTACGAATGTGCGGTACAGGCTGAACGGCATTTCCAACAGGGATGAAAGTAGTAACACTGTTAGGATGATCGCCAAGCCTTGTATAAGTGAATTAGTATAGGTGGCCAACCACAAATCAGCGATCCACTGTACCGCACCACCAAGAGTGAATACGAGTAATAGCAGAGCATTGAATGGCGTACTCAGTAAACTTAATCGCGTTTTAGCGCTCGTGTAGTCTGCCGCTTTTTGGTGTGCTGAGAGATCAATCTGTTTGCGAAAATCCGATGGCACTTCGGCGCGATGTGCGTGGATGTGATTAAGATGACGTCGTGCCAGCCACATTTGGGCGATCGTAGTTAACAACAGTGCACTAATAAATAACGCGGAAAATTGGAAAGGATTCATTTATTCTGATTTTATATAAAAATATAAATAACTAATTGATATTATTAGTTTATGTTGCATTTTATGGCATGCTCAGGTTATGTTCTATTAATTAAAAATAATTGGCTTGTAGTATTGGTATGGCACAATACCTGCCCGATAGTTTTATAAATAAAAAATGCAGCGAATTATGGCACAGAATAAAGACCACCTCATTTGGATAGATATGGAGATGACCGGTCTAGTTCCGGAAACCGATTGTATTATTGAAGTTGCGCTGGTTATTACTGATGGCGATTTGAATACAATTGTTGAGGCACCGGTTTTGGTAGTGCATCAAGCAGATATTGTATTGGATGGCATGGATAGCTGGAATAAATCCACCCATGGAAAATCTGGCCTCATCGACAAGGTAAAAGCATCTACGCTGGACGCTGCCGCAGTGGAAGCTCAGATGCTGGAGTTTCTCAAGGAATATGTGCCCGCTCGCATTTCACCGATGTGCGGCAATTCCATTTGCCAGGATCGGCGCTTTCTCGCGCGCTGGATGCCGCAACTGGAAAGCTATTTCCACTACCGCAATTTGGATGTAAGCACCCTTAAAGAACTTGCTAAACGCTGGAAGCCTGAAGTGGCTCAAGGAATAAAGAAACATGGTAAGCATGAAGCGCTGGCCGATATTTACGAATCAATCAATGAGATGAAATATTATCGCGAGAATTTTATCCGGATATAAAGGCATTTTTTGCTGCTGTATGGGTTAGCTCATATGGCGCATGCACTTTATTCAAGCTAACGCTCAGCACTCATAGCCAGAGCCCTTAAGCGGCTCTGTTCCAGTTGCGCAGCTTGCGGTTTATCCAGCCAGCCGTGTAGATTATCCAGCACTAAATCCGTTAAGGCATGTATCCAGCCTGGCCGTTCATTGAGACAAGGAATGTAGTGATATTCGCCCCCGCCTGCATGCTTAAAATCTTCTTTACCCTCCATTGCAATCTCTTCCAGCGTTTCCAGGCAGTCTGCTACGAAGCCAGGACAGACCACGTCTACGCGTTTAGTTTTTTTCGTACCTAATTCTTTAAGAATGGTGGTGGTATAAGGTTGGATCCACTCAGCGCGGCCAAAGCGTGACTGGAAGCAAACAGCGTATTGCTCTGTCTTAAGTTGCAGTGCCTCAGCTATCAGACGTCCGCTCTTTAGGCATTCACAGTGATAAGGGTCACCTTTCTCCAGCGAGTAGCGCGGTAAACCGTGGAAGCTCATCACTAGCTTATCCGGCCGACCATGCAGCGTCCAATAATCGCGGATGTTTTGTGCAGTGGCTGCAATGTAACCCGTGTTGTCGTGAAAGTGCTTAATAGTGCGTAGCGCGGGCATGTTGCGTTGTTTGGTGAGTTCACTAAAAATGACATCCCATGCAGTGCCAGTTGCACTGGCGGCATATTGTGGATACATTGGAACAATCAGGATGCGCTGACAGTTTTGCGCCTTGAGTTTGTTCAGTACACTGGGAATTGATGGGTTGCCATAGCGCATGGCGTAGTCCACAACCAGTGGCATATCTTGCATGCGTTCCCCTAGATAGTCTTTTAGCAGACTGGTCTGGCGTTCGGTATGCACTTTCAGAGGTGAGCCTTCCGGCATCCAAATGCTGGCATATTTGGCGGCTGATTTCTTTGGTCTAGTGTTTAAGATAATGCCGTTCAGAATGAACCACCAGACAAGTTTTGGAATTTCCACCACACGCTGGTCGCTCAGGAATTCACGCAGATAAGGTTTGACTGCTTGGGCGGTAGGAGCGTCCGGTGTGCCAAGATTAAGCAATAAAACAGCACATTTTTCAGGTATGCCGTGGGTGTAGGTGGGTTCAGCTAGGTAAGACATAGAGTATTATCCAATAAATTTTCTACTGAGAACAAACTAAACAAAATACCGATTGAAAAATTTTGGACTGTTCTTCTCTGTGGTGCCTTTGATGTTGATATTTTGTTTTAGCTAATTTTGCGACAGCGCATTACTAAGTAGTTTAGATGTGATGTCCACAATCGGGACGACTTTTTCGTAATTCATGCGCTTGGGACCGACCACCGCCAGTGTGCCAATAATCTGACCGTCAGAAGTATAGGGCGCACTAACTACACTGCACTCGCCCAACCCGGGCAACCCGGATTCGTTGCCGACAAAAATATGCACGCCGGGTGCATGGCGGCTTACATCAAGTAACTGCAGTAGCTCCGTTTTCTGTTCGAACACGTTAAACAGCCCGCGTAGCTGCTGCATGTTTGAAGAAAGATCGTTTATATATAGAAGATTGCGTTCACCGCTGATCACATAGTCTTCATTTTTTCGTGCAATTACCGCATCACCTGCTGCCATCGCCGCGCTCATTAACGATGTTAGGTCGTGCTGCAATTGATGTAACTCGGACTGCACGCGTTGGTGGATATCCTGAAGTGGGCAGTCAACATAGTGCTGACTTAAAAAATTACCGGCCTCAGTGAGCTGTGATTGCGTGTAATCCTTGTGCGTCAGCAATACACGGTTTTCCACCTCGCCATTAGGCATTACGATGATCAACAGAACTTTTTTCGTAGATAGGCGTAAAAATTCGACATGGCTTACTGTGATGGCGGCGCGCTTTGGCGTGGCGACCACACCGGCAAAATGGGTGAGCTCTGACAATAAATTGGATGCCTGCATCAGCAAGCGCGAAGGGTTGTCCGGTTGTAATTGGTGCTCGAGCTGTTGCACACGTGCGCTGTCCAGCGGTTGCACTACCATCAATGTGTCGATAAATAAACGATAACCTCGCGCTGTCGGTACGCGCCCAGCGGAAGTGTGCGGACTGCTCACTAGTCCCATTTCTTCAAGGCTGGCCATTACATTACGAATAGTGGCTGAGCTGACTTCCAAGCCAGAAAACTCTAGCAACGCGCGTGAACCAACCGGCTGACCATTGTTAATATAGCGATCCACCAATGTCTTAAGCAAAACTTGTGCGCGATTGTTAAGAATTGTTGACATGTAGTCTGATTTAGAAGTAGAGACGCAGTTTGTTAATAAGTGTTTGTTGTGTTTGTGGCTGATCGATAAGCGAGGCCAGTTAGAAAATAAGCAGTTTGCAATTTAATGAATTCGTCAAAAATTAGCTTCAGCTATGCTATGTCCAAGCATTACTATGACATACAGTAATAACATATTGGACCGACCTGTAGATTCACACTTCAACATTATATCCACTTGGTAGGCTGGAAGTTATTCTAATGTTGTTCTGCACTTGATATATCTTCAGTGCAGCTTATTTTTAGTGATAATCTTAGATAGACTGGATTTTAGTTGTCAAGTCCCAATGCTGTTCGGATAGCGCGCTTGACGGAGTATTTGTATTGTTCAGAATGTTGATTATATTAGCCTATTTTTATTTGCCGAACGGTATTCGTGTCAAGTCCCACCTGTTTATAAACGCATTTTACAAATAAATCTGGGTCTTTTTGTACTATTTTTATAATGACTGAATGGGCACCAGGTGGTTCGAAGCACGCTGCGGGATTAACTAGCATGAGGCCACGCTGGCCACCGGAAAGCCTGGTTGGGCTGAATGAAATGAAGCCCAACATCTTACCGTTCACCATGCCCGTCTACTCCATTATCTATTTACCACTTCAGTCCGATGCAACCTTTCTCCGTTCAATGTAATCATGCAATACAGAATTTTTGCAGGTTTAATTATCTACCCCTTTGGGCGAAGGCTGGTTAAAGTCAGCGAATTGTTAAGAGCGTAATTGACAACCCATTGCTTGCAGCAGGGTGCAGTATGGGTAAACATGGGTAATTCAAAGTTCCGATAACGGTTAGCCTGAAAACGGCGCATACCTTGAAGTGAAGCGCATCGGAAAGTCGTGCGTGGGAATTGAAGTCAGTATGATTATCGCCAAAAACAATAATCCGCAAAATCGAACGTACGGTTTGATGAGAAAGGGCAGGCGAGAGCTGGTTCTCTACCCTGTATTTTTATTATCTCTTGGAAGATGAAAGCAAAGGAAAACTCGATTTGAAATTCGCGAGCAATTTTTATTCGAACATGCACCCAAAAAATACCTACCGATCTGGTTGATTTCTGATAGCTTTCAATAAATGACTACAAAAATATTAATCTGGATGTTGGCTGGGCTGGTGTTGGGTGGCGTGATTAATGCCTATGCCAGTGATGTAGCGTTTATTCAAAGTTATGTTGTCCATGGTTTGTTTCATGTGTTGGGCGCGACATTTATTAATTTATTGAAAATGCTAGTAGTACCGCTGGTTACTTTCTCGCTGATTTGTGGGGTATGTGGCATTGGTGATATTAAAAAACTGGGGCGGGTTGGTTTAAAGTCATTTTTATTGTTTTTGTTGACTACGGCTTCAGCCGTTACCTTGGCTGTTTTTGTGGCAACGATTGTTGCGCCAGGGAAAGGTTTTGATCTGACAAAAGCCGCACAAACGACATTTGAAGCACCCACAGCACCACCGTTAACGCAAGTTTTTATTGATCTGGTGCCGAGTAATCCAGTGGCTGCTTATGCAGAAGGCAATATGTTGCAAATCATCTTCTTTACAATCTTATTCGCAATTTGCGTTGTGATGATAGGAGATAGGGGGCGACCTATTGCGGATGGTGCAGAGAGATTAAATGAAGTGATGATGGAGGTTGTCTCGGTTGTGATGTCAATTGCGCCTTATGGGGTGTTTGCGCTGATGGCGAAGACTTTTTCGGTACAGGGGCTTGGGTTAATTGTACCGATGCTAAGCTATTTCGGCGTGGTAATGTTGGTGTTGCTGCTGCATGTGACGGGCACACTGATGTTGTTGTTAAAGTTTGCGGGTCGTGTCAGTCCATTAGTGTTTCTGAAGAAAATGCGTGCGGTGCAAATATTCGCATTCAGTACCTCCAGTTCAAATGCAACCATTCCTGTCACACTAAGAGCGGTAGAAAAGCGATTGGGTGTTGATAATTCTACAGCGTCCTTTGTGGTGCCTTTTGGTGCCACCATCAATATGGATGGTACCGCTATCATGCAAGGCGTTGCCACGGTGTTTGTCGCCAATGTTTATGGCATAGAGCTTGGTCTGGCGGGTTTTATGACGGTGATCGGCATGGCCGTCTTGGCCTCGGTAGGAACAGCAGGTGTGCCAGGCGTTGGGTTGATTATGCTAGCCATGGTATTTAATCAAGTGGGTTTGCCCGTCGAAGGCATTGCCTTAATTATGGGGGTTGACCGCCTGTTGGATATGATGCGCACGGTCGTGAATGTCACGGGCGATGCAACGGTAACAACAATTGTTGCTCGAGGTGAAGATAGTATTTCAATGGCTATCTTTAATGACCCTGATGCCGGCGTAATAGAAGACGTGCATCTACCACTTAAGAAACCGTTGACTTGATCTTAAGATGTGCTGAACGATGCGCATTTAGCTTGACGCACACTTAGGGCATACTGAAAACAGTTTAGAGTTACAATATGCTCTCAAGATGTAATATGAGAAGTCGCGACTTTGATCTAGCAATTACTGATTTTTTAGTTTGGCATTTTGACATATCGTATTCATCGAGAGGTTTTACAGTCGGCGTCAATGAGGGTGCTCGTCTAATTTCTTATCCATGATGCACAGTATTGTGCAGGCCATGTAGAGGATGTCTCATAAAATAAAAGCGCTGCCTTGCCCAATAATTA
Organism: Candidatus Nitrotoga sp. BS; assembly: GCF_927797785.1. Taxonomy (GTDB): domain Bacteria; phylum Pseudomonadota; class Gammaproteobacteria; order Burkholderiales; family Gallionellaceae; genus Nitrotoga. The sequence continues at coordinate 43,464 of NZ_CAKMLL010000032.1, forward strand.
GGAGCACAGAAAATTCATTAAGTGCATAATAATATTGTGTATGTTGAATAATTTCCCGTAAATTTATAAATGGAGTTAGACATGAAGAAAACTGTTGGTTACCTTATGATTGTGTCCTGTTTTGCATTAGGCTCTACGTTAGCTCACGCGGATACCGATGCACACCATGGGAAAATGCATGGGAAAGCGCATGGACATGGGAAAATGCATGGACATGGGAAAATGCATGGACATGGGAAAATGCATGGACAAATGTTTAACTCTATGGATGCTAACGCCGATGGTGCAATCACCAAAGAAGAGTTTGATGTTTACCATGCTAAGAAATTTAAGGAAATGGATGTTAACGGTGATGGCCAAATCACTTTCGGTGATATGAAATCCAAGTCCGAGAAGGCGGAAGTTAATCGCGATAACTATTATAACGTTGGCCCATTACGCTAGATTGATTTGAGTATCTGGTCAGATTGATGGCTATATCATTGATTACGTTGGTCAGCTCTTGGTAAGTGTTGTTGATATTAGGATCGCTTACTTGCCGAGCGGGCCGACGGTGTCTTCGATATTGTCGCTGGATTTAAGATATTGGAGTTACGCAACTAATATTAGAGGTGCCATTAACTCATTTAATGGAAAAAATGAATTAGTGTGGCAATTAATCAGTGTTCAGATTGTATAGTGTGATACGGTAAAGCCTAAATATTAAGGCTAGCATATGCCTGTCTTGTTATTTGTGCCTGCCAGAATCTCCTCTATTTAAAAAACCTCCTTTCTGAACTTTCAGTATGTGCTCCACAAATGTTGATTTTTGTTGCGGGAAGGAAAAGTTTTGCATTTTCCCGATGCAGAAGTATTAATTTTCATGATGTTGGGCGATCACAATTCCTCGATTATTAAAGTCCGGCCTAAAGAAATTTAGTGTTGTTTAAGCCACTAGTTTGCATGGTGAGACTCGACCATTGCTTTTATCACCGTCCACACAACTACTCTCGTTTCCACAGGACGTTGCCTATGCGGTGAGATTCCTTGCCATCATGGCCATGCAACATGGTGCTTGAACCCGTTGATGGATGATTCGATCTCATTGAGACGACCATTTGATCATCCGTTATCTTTTCCGTCACTTGGTGATGCAAAATGAATTGGTGCTGGACCTTCAAAATGCGTACCTTGAAACCCAGTTCAAAGGGGACGCCCGCTTTGCCTTTGCTGCCCCATTCGGTGTGCGGCTCAAAGATTGAAAAAATTTTCCCGACCTGCGGGATAATTCCACCATGGATGATACTAAGTCCAGTTTAGTCTATCTGTCGCATCGCGTGTTCAATGAAGTTTCCACTTTCCAGTTTCTTCAGACCATCAAATTCACCCGTGAAGCCCATGCTGTTGAAGCATGGCAATCGTATCGCATGCTTGGAACAGTTGAAAACTTTTCGTTCCTCCCTTGGAATTACCCTCTGAATTCGCACTTTGGTAGCTCGCTTACAACCATATACCAACTGATGTTGATGCGCACACGGTACTGCTACATTCGTTGATAAAGTCACAATTCGATGTAAAACTTGTGGCGCAAGACACCTCGTTCGCGCAGAAATAGCATACAAAATTCGCCTGCGGGAACGATACGAATAAATCATCCTGATGTTCCGCTGTATGTTCGGGGCAAGCTCCGAGACCGTGAGCCAGCCGCATCTGTAAGACGAAGGAAGCGCTAGCCGCTGCTGGTAAATTGAATAGCTAGAGATATATTCACGACGTGCCGAATCCGAACGCAATCATCTATTCGCTTGTTGAAACACCAAGGCAAGCGGCGTGGATAAAAGTGGTTGCCGTAGAATTTCATGCGGCAACTTTATCAAACATCACTCCATGCTGATTAGCCTGTTGTTACTGAAGCACTTGTTGGCAATGAGCACTCCTACTGCACAGCAGGCGATTCTATATTCCAGTTTGTGTTGATATTCTTGAAAAATGGTTTTTAGTAGTTCTTTACTGCCCAGGCACCCACGTACTCTTCGGTCTATCGAATATGAATTTGCTCATTTATTCTCATGTGCTAGCAGCCTGTCGGACTTAAAGGAAATCGGCTGCAAATTAAGCGGAGCGGTGTATATTTCGCCGCTTTTTTGGGCAATAGAACAACTATTACCCTGCAAAATCATCAAGTGGGGTAAGCAGGCATTTCGCCGTAAGGCGAAAGCTCGCAAAATCTACCCTCGCTCAGCTCAATTTTCGCTACGATTCTTTAAGTCCGACAGACTGCTAGTGGTATTTGTGGGGCTAAAATGAATTGCGTATTTACTTTTTATAGTAGTCGTCCTATTATGTGGCTCTCATCGATATATATAAAGGTGAGATGCGAAAAACTGACAGGACAAAAAAGTTGACGATTGGTTGTCTATTTAGGATTAAAGACACTTGCCGGAGGCTCCATGATGTTAATCGTATGCAGTGTGGGAAGTTGTATGCAGTAGTTGTTGAAGACGGAAGATTGTAAAATACCGTCCATGTTGCTAAATGTACTTAATATCCATACGGTCAATGTAATTCGATCAAATGGGTATGGTGTTGCAAGTATAACAACATGTTATGCATTTGATTTGAAATGGGATTAAGAATTTATCAGGAGAATACTTTATACGTATGTTTTTTTCTGTTACCGGTGAATCTTAAATTTTAGTATCAATGAATTATGTGGATATTGAAATAAACTTCGATAAATACTGTTTGGTACTAGGATGCACTTGTATATTGATTTACTTCCATGATAATTATTTGCACACTTAACGCAGTCGCAATAAAAGCTTGTAGGAGTGAGGCACATTTCACCCCCACTCAACTATCCTCGTAAGATTTGATATTAAGGAGCTTGTAATGAAAAAAACTGTTATGAATCTAGCTATCGTTTCCTGTTTTGCATTGGGTGCTTCAGCAGCTCAAGCTTATAACCCAAATGCTTTTGGTGACCCAGCAGCGTCGGCAGCATATACAAAGAATGCAACGGTAGAAGGTCAGACACAAAATATCAAAGTTGGTCCTGATGGTGTTCGTCTTCCTTATAATATGGCTGAAGATCGTCATAGTCACAAAGTAGCTAATACCCCTAATGGTGTTAGTGTTCAATGCATGAACTGCGGCACCAGCTTGTCCTTGGCGGATGGCGCAAGGCAAACATATGGTGGTATTAGCCCTTACTTTCCGAAACCTAATGTCAAAAATCCACCAGTTGAAGCTCCTGAATATTGGAACATGACAGGAAAATCGGAAACAGGGGAAGAAAACAAAAACCAAAGTGCTTATAGCAGGGGTTATTTTGCCAGGTAATTTTTGGTAACAGGCATCAGATGTTTAAGTAAAATTAAAGCACAAGGCCAGCATTAATGCTGGCCTTGTGCTTTATGCGTAAATATATTGCTTGCTTGAGCAGCAAGAACCATTACACATGATAATGTTTTTGAGTTTTTCGGCGCTAACGGTTTTCCTGTGGGCTACATTGGCATTTTTTTCATACTTCCCACCGCCACCGCTCACTTTCACTTCCCGCTTGATTTGCGAGTTTTAGTCTTTTTTGTAGGTTGCGACAATTAATTTGAATGCCGATTAAAAAGTAATTTTTGAAGAGAGTGACAACGGGTGAGATTTTTTAGCTGGCAGACTACCGAATTATAGTGTTGTAGTAATTTAACATATTGATTATTTTTATAGAATATAACAGACAATAAGTATATCAATGTAATAATTGGTTATGAAAAAGCCAGATTGAATGTTCTTAGAGCAACACTGTTATTGGCCAGTTCAAACCTGCCAGAAGCAGCTTGATGTAATTGCCGCACACACCCTGCTGTAGGTAAGCATAATGCACAGCAATCTAATCTCTTTCGCCACCCCCTGCGGGGGTTCTTACAGTGAAGAACATCCGTTGGCATAACAGCCTTGATAGAGCGATCTGCCAATAGGTGTGGTGCTGGTCAAAAAGGTTACACTTGCTTGCCTCTTTTACATCAACTAGTGTCGTAATCAGTGTCCATCGGTCAACACGGACTTCCCTCACCTTAAGAGTCTTCCTTGGTCGCGTAAGTGTTCGCATCCTTCCAGACTGGGCGCAGAGGGCAATCCACGATTGTGCTAATAATAATAGGATATATTGACGAACTCTATGGATGCTCCAACTATTAATGCTCCAATGGAATAACCCTTCTATAGCAAATTTATTTTCAATAAGGAGATTGAGTGCAGCCAGTTATATCAGTGGAAAATCTCACAAAGGCCTACGCCTCTGGCGTTAAGGCGCTCGAAGGCATTAATTTAGAGATTCAGCGTGGAGAAATTTTTGCCCTGCTGGGACCGAATGGAGCCGGTAAGACGACACTAATCAACGTTATTTGCGGGATAGTCAATCCGAGTCAAGGCAGGGTACTGGCCGACGGTCATGACATCGTTTCTGACTATCGCGCGGCCAGATCAAAAATTGGCTTGGTGCCGCAGGAACTGTCCACCGATGTCTTCGAAACAGTTTTGGCCACGGTGAAATTTAGTCGTGGACTGTTTGGTAAACCACCAGATCCGGCCTATGTCGAAAAAGTTCTGCGCAATCTGTCTTTGTGGGACAAGAAAAATGCGAAAATCAGGACCTTGTCGGGCGGCATGAAACGCCGGGTAATGATCGCCAAGGCTTTGTCTCATGAACCGCAGATTCTATTTCTCGATGAGCCTTCAGCTGGCGTTGATGTCGAACTGCGTCGTGACATGTGGCAGATGGTCCGGGACTTACGAATAAGTGGCGTGACCATTATTCTGACCACTCACTATATTGAGGAAGCCGAAGAAATGGCCGATCGCATCGGGATAATAAGCAAAGGAAAAATTATTCTGGTAGAGGACAAAACCTTATTGATGAATAAACTGGGCAAAAAGCAGCTCAAGTTGTATCTGCAGTCTCCACTGGCATACATTCCCGCAGAACTCGCCGGATATTCGCTTGAACTATCGGCGGACGGCAACGAGCTGATCTACCTCTTTGACACCCAAGGAGAGCAGACAGGAATCGCAGAACTCCTGCGACAACTTGCCAAATACGGGATCGACTTTAAGGATATTCAGTCCCGCCAAAGCTCATTAGAAGAAATTTTCATTAATTTGGTAAGCGAACGACCATGAATATGTATGCTATTCGCGCGATTTATTGTTTCGAGTTGGCGCGCACTTGGCGAACGCTGATGCAAAGCATTGCATCGCCAGTCATTTCGACCTCGCTTTATTTCGTGGTGTTTGGTTCAGCGATCGGTTCGCGCATGACCGAAATCGACGGTATCAGCTATGGTGCTTTTATTGTACCTGGCTTGATCATGCTAGCCCTGCTGACGGAAAGTATTTCCAATGCCTCTTTCGGTATATACATGCCGAAATTCTCAGGTACCATCTACGAGATACTCTCCGCTCCTATTTCTTACGTGGAGATCGTCATTGGCTATGTGGGCGCTGCGGCCACCAAGTCCATCGTCCTGGGCTTACTCATTCTTGCTACGGCGCGGCTTTTCGTTCCGTTCCAGATCGTGCATCCATTGTGGATGATTGTCTTCTTGGTACTGACCGCCGTTACCTTCAGCCTCTTCGGTTTCATAGTTGGTGTTTGGGCTGACGGGTTCGAGAAGTTACAAATCATACCCATGATGATCATCACACCGTTGGCGTTTCTGGGCGGAAGTTTTTATTCGATCAGCATGTTGCCACCTCTGTGGCAACAAATCACACTGTTCAATCCGCTGGTCTACCTGATTAGTAGTTTCCGATGGAGTTTTTATGGCGTCTCCGACGTCAACGTGGCCGTCAGCGTTGGAATGACGTTGTTTTTTCTTGTTCTGTGTCTAACAACCGTGTGGTGGATTTTCAAGACGGGATACCGACTTAAGAGCTGAGGATGAACAATATGGTACAGATGCAGCAATTATTAACTCATCAAACTCAGCTTGAGTTGCGCAGGCAGTCTGCCCAGTTATTCGGCGTTTCGTAAATGCGCACGCGTTCCAGTTGCAAGTTATTCCCATAGCTATGGCGATAGGCGCTGTCGAGCAGATTAAATGCGAGCATGGCGAGATTTTCTGCGGTGGGCGGCACTTCCAGAACTACAGTTTTGTGATTGGGCAGAGAGTTCAGGAAATCCAATACCGCTTTGTCACTGCGATACACCAGGAAAGCATGATCCCACGCATCCACCAATTGTTCCTTAGCGATGCGTTTCACTTCAGTGTAGTCCATCACCATGCCTTGCTCGGATAAGCCATCGGTGGTGATGATCTCGCCGGACAATGTAATCTCAATGGCGTAGCGGTGGCCGTGTAAATGTCGGCATTGGCTGGTGTGACTGGGGATGCGGTGACCCGCATCAAATTCTAGTCTTCTGGTTATTTGCATGATAATTGCGTATTGTGTAGGTGCGCGGATTATAACTTGAATGCAGTAATCGCATTCCGTTAGGCGCGCAACGCTCCTTGCTTTTCTCTTGCCTCTGCACGAGCCTATCCACCTAATTTAAGCATTTCTAAAAAAATAGTTGCATTTTATTTATTGTTGAGTATCATTCTCATTATTGTTAGAGAATCATTCGTAGGAAAGTCTGACAGAACCCGTCGCTCAGCATCAAGAAGTAATAGTATTGCGGGACAAAAACAAGCTGAGCTGCATAAGATAAAGGCCAGAACTATGTATATTTGTATTTGCAAGGGCATAACTGATTCCGCCATCCGTGAAGCTGTCTGCCAAGGCGCATGCCGCATGCGGGATTTGAACACTTGTCTGGGTGTGAGTTCGCAGTGCGGTAAATGCGCTTGCCATGCCAGGCAGGTTATGAACGATGTTCTGGCAGATCTAAGACATGTTAAAATGATCCCGCATCAACCTAGCCATCTGGTTGGAGCCATAACCTAAGGAGACCAACATGAAAGGCAATAAAGAAATCATTCAGTTTCTCAATCGTCAACTGAAACACGAGCTGACTGCTGTTAACCAGTATTTTCTTCATGCACGCATGTACAAAAACTGGGGTTTCAATAGCTTGGGTAAGCACGAGTATGACGAATCAATCGAGGAAATGAAGCACGCGGATATGCTGATAGAGCGCGTTTTATTTCTGGAAGGTCTACCAAATTTGCAGGAACTCGGCAAGCTGATGATCGGCGAAAAAGCTGAGGAGTGCGTGGCCTGCGATCTCCAGCTAGAATCAGGCGCACGTGAAAATCTGGTCGCTGCGATAGCCGCTTGCGAAAGTGCTAACGATTATGTCTCTCGCGAAATTTTTAATAAAATTCTGGAAGACACAGAAGAGCACATTGATTGGCTTGAAACCCAGTTGGAAGTGATGCAGAAAGTCGGCATTCAGAATTGGCTACAAAGCCAAATGTAAAGCGTTATTGCCGCTGCTGACAGCTTCTGTCAGCAGTTTTTTTGTAAATCGGTTCACTGGGTAAACAATCTAAAGCAAACAAATTGGTTGTTTTTTCAATTTTATGCGCCCTGGATTAAAATACAAAAAACGCGGCATTTCTGCTGCATTCAGCTCATGCGCTGAATTGTCTTAAAGAATACATCTCCCGCAGTATCAATACTTGACACGCACCCGGTAAGTCAACGAGGCCTTGCCGTCTCCGGGCACAGTCACTTTCCATTCGGCCATGCCGGATGTCGCTTTGGTGTGAGGTTGAGATTCGGATATCATCGTCCAGTCACCAGGCATAGGTTCTCTTACCACTACTGTGATTGCCTCGCTCTTGGCATTCTTCAATACGATTTGGTAGGCACTTTCGAAGATACTACTCGAACGTCCCATTCCAGCCAATTTTTGAAAATCCGTCTGCTTTTTGTCGGCTGTAATATCAAATGCATCTCCCAGTTTAAGGCGAATAGACTCATTTTTAGGTGTGTGATTAATTTGATCTTCACCTACGAATTGGGCATTGCTCTGAGCATCTTTTTTGTAAACCCGGATCACCCCCTTGGGCAGGGGAATTCCTAAGCCTTCGCCTTTGTTTTGAAATTCTACAAAGACGCCAACTTTTAGTTTTTGGCCGATGTCGCCATACTGCCCAGAGTAATAGTAATTTGCGCCTGTCAACAAAAACTCTTTATGTATAGGTACGCTGGATGCAGACATCAGCGCCACCTGCTTGGTCTGCTTCTCCAATAAAGTCGTAGGGCGTTGCAGCGTATAGAGATGATATTCGAACAGTGATTCTTCTTTCATTTCCTCCGTATCTGCCATTTTTGACGCCATAGCTAACATGTTGCGCGAAATGGATTTCGGTTGACGCACCCGGTTCAGATCACCGGCAACCAGTTGCAGTTTGGCGTTCGGATATGCGGCCCCACTTTGATTGGTCAGTGTAGCCCAGCCATTGAGATCAAGGCGGTCATCGTGTTCATTTAATTCAGCTACATAATCGGCGCGCCATGATAGCCCAGCAGTCAAATAGGAAAGCTCAAGATTTTGTTCGCCTGCAACAGGGTTGATGAGTGAGACAACCAGAGTAGGTTTGTCGCGTAAATTTTCCGGAACACCAGAAAACACCAAGCGACCAGGAACACCGGTCTCTATACGGTCGGCGAATTTAAGTACGGTACCCCCATTAGTTGCAAGCACAGTGGCTGTTTCCCTGAGTTCCGTACCGGTGGCCGAGTTGGTCCGAATTACTGTCACTTCTTTGTTAAGATATTTTTCCAGCAGTGTCTGTGGCGTCAACAGATCAAAATCGAAATTTTGCTCCTGCAAGTGGAATCCACCGGGATTAGTGAGATTGCGCAATAGCGCCGTCTCGGGTCGCATTTGAGCAGAGACTTCGCGCCAAGCCAGTTTATTAAAATCACGATCCAGTTTTACCCTGCGCGCATCTTTAATTAAAGCCAGATTGTCGTTGTAAATCGTGACAGCGACTTCCTTTTGGTCAGACACCGTTGTGGTTTTCTCATCTCGAGGAGCCGCAACTCCATTTAGAGATATTAATAGGGTGCTCGCAAAAATTATGTTTGCAATGGATCTCCTGAACATTTCATTTCCCCTTTATAGTCTGAAAGTTACAATTTCAGGTACGTCACCTTTTGGTAAGGCGAATTCAACCCTGAAGTGCAGTTTTTGTAAGTGAATTTAGGTGGTGAGGTACGCAACCGAAAGCTATAACAAAATGGCGGCAACCACTTTGCGGTCTTCTCCCATGAGTATGTTGTAAGTGCGGCAGGCGGCGGGGGTATCCATACTTTCCACGCCGATGCCGACTGCAGTCAGTTGCTGGTATAGACGTGGATGCGGAAAGCACTGCTGCGCGCCGGTCCCAAGCAACAAAATTTCTGGCTTCATGGCTAAAAGATAGGCAAAGTGCGACTCGTTTAATGCATCGAAACCTTGCGGCTGCCAATCTCTGAAGACTTGTTCCGGCGTGACAATTATGGAATGCTCAAAGCGCTGGCCGTTGACCGTGACATAGCCAGCACCGTGTGCTGTAAAAACATTTTGGTTTGTGCGGGTGTTGAGATGCAGTTTCACGCGAGTTCTCCATTTGCTGACCTAGGCGCGCTCGGTTAGAATCACACCCTTTGTGGTCAATAATTTCAAGGGCCATAAGCGTATTTATAACGTTTTTCTTTCGTTCCAAATTCTACCACCCAGCGGATTGGTGTCACAGTTATGAAGCAACAGATTGAGAGAGCTCATTGAAACAACCTGACAGCACAGATATGAAAATCGTGCCCCTAATATTAAAATCCACCAAACTTGCCAGCGTCTGCTATGACATTCGCGGCCCTGTGATGGCACGTGCCAAGCACATGGAAGAAGATGGTCATCGTATCATAAAGCTGAATATTGGCAATTTGGCGTCATTTGGCTTCGAAGCGCCAGAAGAAATCCAGCAGGACGTAATACATAACCTGCCCAACTCTTCCGGTTATTCTGATTCAAAAGGGCTATTTGCCGCGCGCAAAGCCATCATGCACTACGCTCAGCAAAAGAATATCGCCGGGGTCGGGCTGGAGGATATTTTTATTGGCAATGGCGCATCCGAATTGATTGTGATGTCCATGCAGGGGCTACTTAATACGGGCGATGAAGTGCTGGTGCCAGCACCGGATTATCCGCTGTGGACGGCGGCAGTCACGCTGGCGGGAGGCACGCCGCGCCACTATTTATGCGACGAGCAGGCTGGCTGGTTACCGGACATGGCTGACATCAGCAGCAAAATTACACCCAACACGCGCGCCATCGTGCTGATCAACCCGAATAATCCTACTGGTGCGATATATCCGGATTCGTTGTTGCAAGAGATCATCGAAATCGCGCGTAAAAACAGACTTATTGTGTTCGCCGACGAGATTTATGACAAGGTGCTCTATGACGGTGTGAGCCATACCTCAATTGCTTCGCTGGCGGATGATGTATTGTTCGTCACGTTTAACGGCCTGTCTAAAAATTATCGTGCTTGCGGCTATCGTGCCGGCTGGATGATTGTGTCGGGCAAAAAAAAGCACGCGCAGGATTATATTGATGGCTTGGGTATTCTCGCTTCGATGCGGCTGTGTTCAAACGTGCCAGGGCAATTTGCCATCCAGACTGCGCTAGGGGGTTATCAGAGTATCAATGATTTAGTCGCACCTTCTGGGCGGCTATGCAAACAGCGTGACCTCGCATATCAATTGCTTACCGCTATTCCGGGTGTGTCATGTGTCAAGCCGAAAGCTGCGCTATATATGTTTCCGCGTCTGGATTCGAAGATGTACCCGATCAATGATGATCAGAAATTTATCCTTGAACTGCTGGAAACCGAGAAAGTTTTAGTGGTCCAGGGTACGGGCTTTAACTGGCCGGACTTCGACCATTTCCGCGTGGTATTTTTGCCTACTGCGGACGATTTAGTCGAAGCGATTGGCCGAATTGCACGTTTTTTGGAGTATTACCGTAAGCGGAATGGGAAGAAGTAATTAAATAAATCTAAATGTGCCTTTACTCTTCACAATCCCAAGTGTCAGGGGAAACGGAGAGAGGGTAAATATACGCATTGAACTTTGGAGTTAAAAAATAATGAAACCAATGAACGTAGGTCTATTGGGTCTGGGCACTGTAGGTGCGGGCACATTTACTGTGTTGTCACGCAATGCTGAAGAAATTTTTCGCCGTGCGGGCCGTCCCATACGCATTGTCGTGGTGGCGGAAAAGGATGTGGCGCGTGCCAATGAAATTACCCAAGGCGCCTGTCGTGTCGTTGACGATGCATTTTCTGTGGTGAGCGACGCGGAAGTGGATATCGTCATCGAGCTAATCGGTGGCTGCGGTGTGGCCAAGGAATTGGTGCTTAAGGCTATTGCTAATGGCAAGCATGTGATCACAGCAAATAAGGCGTTACTGGCCATGCATGGCAACGAAATATTTGCTGAAGCGCAAAAACAGGGCGTGACGGTTGCATTCGAAGCAGCCGTGGCAGGCGGTGTGCCGATTGTCAAAGCGGTGCGGGAGGGACTAAGCGCCAATCGTATTGAGTGGATTGCCGGAATTATTAACGGAACTACCAACTTTATCCTATCCGAGATGCGCGATAAGGGGCTGAGTTTCGATACAGTGCTGAAAGAAGCACAGCGTCTGGGTTACGCCGAGGCCGATCCAACCTTTGATATCGAAGGTGTGGATGCAGCGCACAAGATCACCATACTCTCTGCGATTGCGTTTGGTATTCCGGTGCAATTTGACAAAGTGTATATTGAGGGCATTTCCCAGCTTAACGCAAAGGACATAAAGTATGCTGAGCAGCTTGGCTACCGCATCAAGTTGCTCGGTATTACCAAACGCACGACGGCAGGTGCTGAGTTACGCGTTCATCCTACCTTGATTCCCGCCAAACGACTGATCGCCAATGTAGAAGGTGCGATGAACGCAGTAGTAGTACAGGGCGACGCAGTCGGTGCTACGCTATATTACGGCAAGGGCGCGGGTGCAGAACCAACGGCTAGTGCGGTGATAGCAGATCTGGTAGATGTGACGCGTATGCATACTGCCGACCCAGAACATCGTGTGCCGCATTTGGCATTCCAGCCGGATCAATTGGTCGATTTGCCCATTCTGCCAATAGCTGAGGTGCTGACCTGCCACTACATGCGCCTGCGGGTACAAGATGAACCTGGCGTGCTGGCCAATATCACGCGAGTGCTTGCTGATGAGCAGATTTCGATTGATGCCTTGATTCAAATAGAACCGGGTGAGGGTGAAGACGAGGCGGACTTGATTCTGCTTACCCATTTGACACGCGAAAAACGCATCAATTTAGCTATTGTCAAACTTGAAAAATTGTCAGTGGTAGTAGGAAAAGTGACGCGCATCCGTATGGAAACACTGGGTTAATAAGGCATTCCATCTTTACTGAGAGAAACTTGAAAAACTTACTCTCCTTTCTCTTTTCTGTAAAAGGGATAGGACTTAAAAAACGAAGCGAGCATAGCAATGAAATACATCTCCACACGGGGCAACTCACCCGCTAAAAATTTCACCGAAATCCTGATCGGTGGGCTTGCGCCCGATGGCGGCCTGTACCTGCCGGAAGAATATCCGCAAGTAACGCCAGCCGATCTGGATAGCTGGCGTAATCTGCCTTATGCTGATCTTGCTTATGCTGTGCTGTCCAAATTTGCAACGGATATTCCCGCCGCAGACCTTAAAGCGATCGTTAGCAAAACCTATACACCTGCCATTTATCACAACGCCCGCGCTGACTCTGACACTCAGCAAATTACCCCACTGCGTACGCTGGAGTCGGGAGTGCATATTTTAGAACTATCCAATGGCCCGACCTTGGCATTCAAGGATATGGCGATGCAATTGCTGGGAAATCTGTTCGAGTACGTGCTGGATAAACAGCACGAAGAACTTAATATTCTAGGCGCCACTTCTGGTGACACCGGCTCGGCGGCGGAATACGCCATGCGCGGCAAACGCGGCATTCGCGTGTTCATGTTGTCACCGCACGGCAAAATGTCCGCCTTCCAGCGTGCGCAGATGTATTCGCTGCAAGAGCCAAATATTTTCAACATTGCCATCCGTGGCGTGTTTGATGAGGCGCAGGACCTGGTCAAGGCCGTATCCAATGATCACGCCTTCAAGGCCAAATATAAAATAGGCACGGTCAATTCAATCAACTGGGCGCGTGTGATGGCGCAGATCGTTTATTATTTCAAAGGCTACTTTGCCGCGACACAATCCAACGATGAAAAAGTTGCATTTTCGGTGCCATCCGGAAATTTCGGCAACATCTGCGCTGGTCACATTGCGCGCATGATGGGCTTGCCCATCGGGCAACTTATCCTTGCCACTAACGAAAACGATGTATTGGATGAGTTCTTTAGAACCGGCGTCTATCGCCCACGCGCGACGGATCACACCTATCACACCAGCAGCCCGTCGATGGATATTTCCAAGGCATCCAACTTCGAGCGCTTTATATTTGATCTGGTTGGGCGCGAGGCTGCCAAAGTGCGCGAATTCTGGAGCAGCATTGATGCAGGGGGCGCGTTCGATATCAAAGACACGCCCTATTGGCATGAGCTGTCAAAATTTTGTTTCGCTTCTGGCAAAAGTACGCACCTCGATCGCCTTAAAATTATCCGCGAATTGTGGGAAGACTACGATGTAATGGTCGATACCCATACCGCTGACGGGATCAAAGTCGGCTACGAGCAACGCCGTCCCAACTTGCCGCTGATCTGCCTGGAAACTGCGTTGCCAGCCAAGTTTGAAGACACTATCATCGAAGCGCTCGGACGTAACCCGGAACGGCCTGCCGGATTAGAGTGCATCGAGCAACTACCACAACGCGTTGAGGTGATGGACGCAGATTTAGAAAAGCTTAAGGCATACATCGCTGCCAACATTCCGAATTAGAGCTCAAAAATGTCTGGGGTTTTATTGTGAGGGCAGCGGCGGTGAGTTGACCCCCGTTGCCCGAATGACTGGATTCAAGATTAACGCACTATTTTAAAGTTTATAACAACCCTATTCCGCAGCGCGCTTTGAATCACTTGACGCCGATCCTGTCATTGAAAAAATGGTGCACAGAAAAACCAGATTTATTTGTTAAACGTGTTTACAAACAGGCGGGACTTGACACCCCCTTGGTTCCCGCAGCCCTGTAGCCCTGTAGCCCTGTAGCAAGAATGCTAACAGCAGCATATACCGATAATACGCGTGGTTGTACTCCCACTAAACTGGAACAAGATGAGATTATAAAGGCAAGACAGGACGTGACTGAAACTGAATTTCATCAACACACCTGGGTAGTTGTCGCAATGTCGCAGATTTAATCAGTTTGCCATGATCGCTTGTGATGTTGAGCTTCGCAAGCTCAGCGCCAACCTACGGTAGCCCAACTTACCGCGTAATTGCAATACTTTATCTTTTGACACCTTGTGTAACTCAATTATAAATTACAATAGTAATTGCATACTCTGAAACGTATGTCAAGAATAGTAATTTTATTTATATACAGGGAGATAATAATCATGAAGATTACAAAAACAATAACCTATGCATCCGCAATAGTTTTGCTTGCGGTTACTCAAACAGCATTTTCTGCCGGAAATACAGTAGTAACCAAATGGAATGAAGTCGCGCTGGAAGCCATACGAACTACTCACCCTGGTCCACCGATAGTAGCCAGATCATTAGCAATCACCCATACCTGCATATATGATGCTTGGGCAGCTTATGACAATAAAGCCATAGGTACACGTTTTGGCAGAGAATTGCGCCGGCCTTATGCTGAGCGTACCGTTGCCAATAAAGAAAAAGCAATTAGCTATGCAGCTCACAAATGTTTGTCCGATCTTTTCCCTACCGAAGTGGCGACATTTAACAATTTAATGGTTACCTTGGGTTATAACGCTAGCGACAATAATGTTAATGTTGCAACAGCTGCTGGCATAGGTAATGTAACAGCCCAAGCCGTGTTGGAGTTTCGCCATCACGATGGCTCTAACCAATTGGGCGATTTAAATCCAGGTGCCTATTCAGATTACACCGGCTACACACCAGTTAACACTCCGACAGAGATTAATGACCCAAACCGCTGGCAGCCATTGCAAATAGGTGCCAACGTACAAACATTTATTGCGCCGTTTTGGGGTAATGTGACGCCATACGCCTTAAAATCCGGTAGCCAATTCCGCGAAACCTTGCCAAAACCCGCTAACTATGACACTGACCCAGTCCGGTACGATCTTCAAGCATTGCAAATTTTGGAATACAGTGCTCATCTAACTGATGAGAAAAAAGTTATCGCCGAATATTGGGCTGATGGCCCATCGTCTGAACTTCCTCCTGGACATTGGGCTCTGTTTGCTGAATTCGTGTCTGACCGCGACCATCATACGGTAGACCAAGACGTCAAAATGTTCTTTGCCATGACCAATGCGGTATTTGATGCCAGCATTGCAAGTTGGGATGCTAAACGTTTTTTTGATTATGTAAGACCTGTCACCGCAATTCATAAGCTTTTTGCAGGTCAAAACGTAATGTCCTGGGAGGGGGTAATGATTGATGGTGCAAACTGGAAACCTTATCAAGCAGCCAATGTGGTCACGCCACCATTCTCAGAATACATATCGGGACACAGCATATTTAGTGCCGCAGCTGCCGAGACATTGAAATTGTTTACCCAAAGCGATAGTTTTGGTAACAGCGTTCTGATTTCAGCTGGCTCATCACGCGTTGAGCCAGGTGTGGTGCCCGCAAAGCCTACAGCCTTGTACTGGGCAACATTTAGTGATGCAGCTGATGAAGCCGCCATTTCCAGACGTTACGGTGGCATTCACTTTATAGATGGCGATTTGGAGTCCCGTAAAGTAGGACGTGAAATTGGTAAACAAGCTTGGGAAAAATCGCAGAAGCTTTTCGGTTCGCAGAAGCTTTTGGGTGGTTATTCTGACGACTAAAGCTTCTTAGCAGACGGCCAAGAGCATTTACTTACGAAAGTTTAGGGAGCCACTTGCAATGGTTCCTTATTCTTTTGTACTTCAATAAGTCACTGGGGTAAAAAGTTACTGGGGTCTGACGTGAATGGCACTTACTTAAGGATTGATACATAAATAAAACAGTAAGTTACGTAATTAAAGAACTGGACAAAAAACACTTGGTACAATTTAGAACTGAGTTATACGGCAATAAATCGCTGGCTTCTTAGGTGATTTTCCGGTCATTATTATCTGCAAGTTACTCTTTTTTCAATGTACTTGGCTTAAGTAAGTGCCATTCGGGTCTGACGTTTGCAGTAACCATTGTTTTGTCTAGCAGCTAGTAAGATCGCTAACCTTGTAAAGAAATCGAGTCTGACCGTTCTCAGTAACAGCTAGTCAATCTAGCGAGTCAGAAGATAACTGAGTTTTACTCGATTTAATTTTCTTCACTTTTATCCCACTCTATCAATGCATAAGCCGAATGATTATGTATAGATTCGAAATTCTCCGACTCAACCACATATGCATCAACGCGCTCATCACGATTGAGCACTGAGGCGACGTCGCGCACCAAATCTTCAACAAACTTGGGGTTATCATAAGCGCGCTCAGTGACAAATTTTTCATCTGAACGTTTAAGTAAACCATATAGTTCGCAAGATGCCTGCTCTTCGGCATATTGCACCACCTCCTCTATCCATACAGAACGGTTGGTATGCAAAGTAATCGTCACATGTGAGCGTTGATTGTGCGCGCCTCGCTCAGATATTTTTTTGGAGCATGGACATAGACTGGTTACCGGCACTAAAACCTTCATGCTGAATTGGTATTGCCCATCTTTAATATCGCCAAAAAAAGTCACATCGTAGTCCATCAAACTCTGGACGCCAGAAATCGGCGCGGTCTTATTAATAAAATAAGGGAAGCTCATTTCGATGTGGCCGGACTTTGCCTCTAACTTCTCAACCATCTCGCGCAGGATGCTTTCAAATGACTCTACGGAAATCTCTCGCCCGTGATGATTGAGTATCTCAACAAAGCGCGACATGTGCGTACCTTTGAAGTTGTGCGGCAAGTGCACATACATATTAAAAGTGGCAACGGTATGCTGCACCACCCCGTTTTTGTCTTTAACTTGCACTGGGTGACGAATACTCTTGAT
Source organism: Candidatus Nitrotoga sp. BS (assembly GCF_927797785.1). GTDB lineage: Bacteria > Pseudomonadota > Gammaproteobacteria > Burkholderiales > Gallionellaceae > Nitrotoga. Next base: position 60,595 of record NZ_CAKMLL010000032.1, read on the forward strand.
GCCGACTTTGTTGATAGCCAGTTGGCGCGAATCAGCCATACTTTGTACATCAGGAATAGGTGTAGCCTGAGAAGAGTTCATATTTGCGCGATTTAATAGCTAGGACTACGAAAAATTCGGATAAATTTAATTACATTGATACCGCCTGCAGGATTATCTGACGGCGCTTGGCTTATGAAATTCGCAACGACTAAAACAGGTTGTAAATTCAGCTTGGATACTTATACAAAGTTGTCTAACCGCTTCAAGCGAAATATGCAGTAAGTCAAAAAATTTAACAACATAGATAAAAATTTAGATATGACAGATATAAAACTAAACCCAGTAAAGCCCCTAGGTTAGGGGCTTACCTCATAGAGTCACCTTTTAACTAGGCTGCTTGACTACACGTAAATAGGGTTTAACTGTTTTCCAACCATCTGGAAACATTGTTTTCGCATCGTCATCAGATACCGCCGGTACAATAATTACGTCCTCGCCATCTTTCCAATTAACAGGCGTGGCGACTTTATGTTTGGCGGTTAGCTGCATGGAATCCAGAACACGTAAGATCTCATCAAAATTACGACCTGTGGACATTGGGTATGTCAGTGTCAGTTTGATTTTTTTGTCCGGGCCAATAATAAAAACTGAGCGTACAGTTGCATTCGTAGCCGCAGTGCGACCCTCGGATGTACCCGTTTCTTCAGCTGGTAACATGTTATAAAGCTTCGCCACAGCCAAGTTCTCATCCCCAATCATTGGATAATTAACAGCATGACCTTGTGTTTCTTCAATATCTTTTGCCCACTTTTCATGGTTAGACACTGGGTCTACGCTTAATCCAATTATTTTGCAGTTTCGCTTTTTAAATTCCGGCTCCAGTTTTGCCATATACCCCAATTCAGTTGTACATACCGGCGTAAAATCTTTCGGATGAGAAAAAAGTATTGCCCAGCCATTGCCAATCCACTCATGAAAATTAATGGAGCCTTGAGTTGTGGCGGCAGTAAAATTCGGTGCTTCATCATTAATCCGTAGTGACATGTTCAATTCTCCGTTTATATTTAAAATATATGTCGCAACACCTCTTACACCATATTGATTACACGCATAACTCTGAGCAATCAAATATATCTACAGTTTAGAACTTTTTTGCTCATCGAAAGTATGTTTATTATTCCTTTGAGTCTGCTTTATATACCTGTCGAAAATCATAAACTAAAACAACGTTGCACGATATTATGAAGGTAGGAGTCAAAACGAACGGTTTTAGTTCTAAATTGAATTAGCTAAAAACGCTGTTTCAACGCAACGCTTTAATTTATAAAGGCATTTTTTGACGAATTGAGGCAACAATGCCAGTTGCATCCAAACCGCATTTAGCCAACATTTTCCCTGCATCTCCTTGCTCCAGAAAGCTATCTGGCAATCCAAGTTGGAGCAGCGTGTTCGTCATACCGTGTTGTTGCAAACACTTCGCCACCGCGCTACCTGCGCCACCTTGTATGGTATTTTCTTCTACCGTGACCAACAATGCGTGCTCACGTCCCAAACGCAGTATCAGCTCCGTATCCATAGGCTTAACGAAGCGCATGTTAGCCACTGTAGCATTGATTATGTCTGCGGCTTCAAGCGCTGGGCCAAGCAGAGAGCCAAAGGATAAAATTGCCACACCTGAGCCCTCACGGCGCACTTCACCTTTGCCTATAGGCAGCGCCTGCATTTCCTTACACGGTATAATACCCGGTCCATAACCTCGCGGATAACGCACGGCAGTCGGGGTATCCAACTGAAACGCTGTGTATAAAAGCTGGCGGCACTCGTTCTCATCAGCAGGAGCCATCACTGTCATATTGGGGATGCAGCGCAAAAAACTCAGGTCAAAGCTGCCTGCATGGGTCGCACCATCAGCACCGACCAGCCCGGCACGATCTATCGCCAGCACCACCGGTAGGTTTTGGATCGCGATATCGTGTATCAGTTGGTCGTAAGCTCGTTGCAAAAAAGTGGAATAAATCGCGACAACCGGCTTGTAACCTTCACATGCAAGCCCAGCGGCAAAGGTCAGTGCATGTTGCTCGGCAATACCTACATCAAAATAACGTTGGGGATATTTTTTTGAAAACTCCACCATGCCGGAACCCTCACACATGGCAGGGGTAATACCAACTAAACGCTTATCCTGTTCTGCCATATCGCACAACCATTGGCCAAAAACCTGAGTATAGGTAGGCCTGCTGGCTTGACCTTCAGGATTCTTCGGAACAGGTTTAGTGACAATACCTTGCTCTGGATCAAACTTGCCAACACCATGATAAAGCAGGCAGTCTTCTTCTGCGTGAGTGTAGCCTTTGCCTTTTTGCGTGACCACATGCAGAAACTGCGGCCCATTGAGCTGACGTATGTTGCCAAGCGTTGTGACCAAGGTATCAAGATCGTGCCCATCAATAGGGCCGATATAATTGAAACCGAATTCTTCAAACAGCGTGCCCGGCGTAACCATACCCTTGACGTGCTCCTCGGCGCGCTTGGCAAACTCAAGCACTGGCGGCATACCTTTCAGCATTTTTTCGCTACCGCGTCGCACGGCAGAGTAAAAACGTCCTGACATCAGCTTGGCAAAATAATTATTAAGCGCACCCACTGGCTTCGAGATGGACATGTCATTGTCATTGAGGATCACCAATAGTTTGGTATTCATTGCACCAGCATTGTTAAGTGCCTCAAATGCCATGCCACCGCTCATCGCGCCATCGCCAATGATAGCCACCGCACTCCGATTGCTCCCATCAATTTTCGCCGCCACCGCCATTCCCAGAGCCGCACTGATCGACGTACTAGAGTGCGCAGTGCCGAAAGCATCGTAGGGGCTCTCAGCGCGATTAGGAAAGCCTGAAATACCACCTGCCATGCGCAGGGTTTTCATTGCTTCGCGCCTTCCCGTAAGTATTTTGTGTGTGTAGGTTTGGTGTCCCACATCCCACACCAACCTGTCATAGGGTGTATTAAAAACGTAGTGCAATGCAATGGTTAATTCTACCGTACCAAGATTGGAAGACAGATGGCCACCCGTTTTACTGACAGACTCTACCAAAAACTGACGCAACTCATCCGCAAGTTGAGGTAATTGCTCGCGATCCAGCTGACGCAAGACTTCAGGGGTATTGATTGTATTGAGCAGTGAAACCATCAATACTTTCTTTTTAAGATGAAATCAGCCATTTCACGCAGGCGACGTGCTGGCTCGCCGAACTCCGCCAGTGCATCCAGTGCTTCGCTGTGCAATTCTGCCGCCATCTGTTTAGCTGCCTGCACGCCAAGCAACGTGACATAAGTGGACTTGCCCTGTTTGGCATCTTTACCTGCGGTTTTGCCTAAGGTTGCGGTGTCCGCCTCGCTATCGAGCACGTCGTCCACTACCTGAAAAGCCAATCCAACGCACTTGCCGTAGCGATTAAGCTTGGCCAGCTCCACCTCCTCCAGCGCAGGCCCGCACTGCGCACCGAGCAAAACAGAAGCACGAATCAACGCGCCCGTTTTATGGATGTGCATGAACTCAAGTTCCGGCACACTTAACTGGTTGCCAACACTCGTTAAATCAATCGCTTGTCCGCCCGCCATGCCACGCGACCCGGATGCGGTAGCCAATAATTTGATCATAGCCAATTGTTGCACGGCATCATTGTTGAGCTGATGCTCGGCCAACAACTGAAACGCCAAACTTTGCAAACTGTCGCCGACCAGCAGCGCAGTGGCATCATCGTACTCAACATGGCAAGTGGGCTTGCCCCGTCGAAGCACATCGTTGTCCATGCATGGCATGTCGTCGTGCACCAATGAATAGGCGTGAATAAGCTCAACGGCAGCGGCGACTATGTTGACACGCATGCTTTCCGCCCCGACCAAATCACCCGCAGCAAAGGCCAGCAGCGGGCGCACACGTTTACCACCATCCAATACGCTATAGCGAATGGCTGCGTGCAAGCGCTGCGGAGCGATATCCGGTTGAGGCAACAACTGCTGTAGCTGTTCTTCGAAACGATTTTGGTGGGAACTAACCCAAGTTTGGAAATCCATGTCAGGCATATTTGGTCTAGTCATCTTCACGCTTGGCAAAATCACTTGCACTAGTAGGATTGGTAGCAAAATTTTGGAGTGTGCCCTCTTCCAGGATGCGCACTTGCTGCTGTGCATCCTCCAAACGGCTTCGGCAAACTTGCAACAGTTCGGCACCGCGCCGATAAGCTGTCAGCGAATCTTCCAGCGACAGTTTGCCCACCTCCATGTCAGCGACTACCTGTTCCAGCTCGGCCAGCGCTACCTCAAAGCTGGGTGGTTTTTGGGATTTTACTGCCATGTATGTACATTCCAATCACTAAAGTTGCGGCGTATTTTACCCTAACAAGAATCTTCTGGTCATTCCGTCGTGAAATGCTGCGAGTCAAAGGCCCATATTTTTCAATCTTCATTTGAAACCTTTCCATTCTCCCAAAATCATTAGGACGCGTCATGGCGAAGGAAATTCGCGGACAAGTAAATTCAGCATGCGATATAGCCCACTGCCGAAACCGCGCATCAGCGCCTCGGGCGAACCGTCGGGAAGCAACACGTGTTCACTGTATTCACGGTCGAGCAGGACTTCACCCGAAGACGTACGCAGAAGATACCAATGGATGGTCAACACCGCAGCGGGTTGCGCTTGGGTACGAATGTCTCCATACAGTTCCGTGATAGTAGCTCTGATCTCGTACGATGCGTTCAGGCCTTCCGCAAGAATGACGCTCTCGTACGGCTGCGCTTTCGTCAGATAGTTGGCGACGCGGCTGCGGATGGATTCATCCGGTGTGGCGAAAAATTCGTTGTAATAGTCCGCTTGATACCGGAGTTCATCGGTGCGGTACACCAAACCTCGAACGTCGAACGGCGGCGTAACAATGAAGCGTCCGATCCGCAGCGCCCCCGGTCGCGGAGTGGTCGACGCGGCGACATCTGCGGGTGGCTCGGGAATAACAAACCTGCCTGTTTCTCGGGCAGGCTGCGTCGTGTTGAAGCTACACCCGCCGAGCACGGCCAGAAGCAGTACAATAATCCATCGTATCGTCATGGTCGTTTGATCTCCGGTGGTGGCGCGCTGCGCAGAAGGCGCGAGGGATTGCGCTTCATGTCTTCGCTTAGCAATTGCAAGTTTTCCGAAGCCCTGCGCATGTTGTCTACAATCGCAGCGATGTCGTCCTCCTCGCCGGCCACCAACCGGTCGGCGCGCTGAGCCAGGCGGTTAACGCGTGCCAGCACGTCCTCGATCTGGCCGGACTCGGTGAGTTTGCGAACCCGCGCGGCCGCTGCGGCCACATCACCGCTGGCATTGCCTGCGTTCTTCAGAAGATTTTTCCAACCGGGATCACCGACAATGTCGTTCAACCCCACAATCGTCGTCTGTAATTTACTGTTGGTGACACCCATTTCCCGCATCAGCATCAATCCTTCGCTGCTGAGATGCTCGATTGGTAACTCATCGATTTTGCGCTGCGCGGAGGCGGTTAACGTATTAATGTTCGTCAGCACAGCTTCGATGTTAATGTACTCCAGCCGTTGAGCAAAGGCTTCGGCGGCACTTGAAATCTGCGAGACCAGTCCCTCTGCGGATGGCACATAGTAATTTTTGGGCTTCCAGTCAATAGGCAGAGGTGGATTGGTTTTTGGTTTGACATAGTCAAGCTCGAGGAAAGAGGTGCCAGTAATCCCGACTGAGGCCAATCTCATTCGCAGCCCGCTATCGATCTGCGATTTCAGTTGCTTTTCGCTTACCACCTCCACGCCGATCAGCTCAGGCCGTACCTTAGCTAGAATCATGACGTAAGGCTTCCGTGCGCCGGTCGGTTTATCCTGCTCGTAAACCGTGTATGTAAAAGTAATCTTGCTGACCTTACCGATGGCAACTCCGCGGTACTTAACAGCGGAACCCACATCCAGACCCTGGACAGAACCGTTGATGTAGGTTTCGATAAGCACTGTCGTCTGGAAGAGTGTTCCGGCACCAAGCACGATCACCATTGCGCAGAGCAGCCCGAAACCGATAGTAATAAAAAGTCCAAGCTTGAAATGGCTGGTCACATTTGCTCCTTATTCGGTGCGAAGAAACGACGAACTTGCGGATTTGCGTGCGCAAGAAGTTTTAGTAGTGGTCCTTCTGCGGCAATTGTTTGGGTGGCGCCGTCGAGCATCAATACCCTGTCTGCGATGGTAAAAATACTGTCTAGCTCATGGGTCACCACGACCAGCGTTACGTGCAGCATGCGCGACAGGTTCAGAAGCAATGCGTCGAGTTCTGCCGAAAGCACCGGATCGAGCCCTGCCGAAGGCTCATCGAGAAACAGGATCAGCGGATCGAGCGCCATGGCGCGCGCGATGGCTGCACGTTTGCGCATTCCGCCCGAGAGCTCCGCAGGCATGCGGTCGGCCGCGTCCCCGAGCGACACGAGCTGCAGTTTCATGCGCGCGATCATCGCGATGGCCTGTTGCGGAAGGTCGGTGTGCGCTTCCAGCGGAAGGCGCACATTGTCCAAGACGCTCATCGACCCGAACAGCGCTCCCGTCTGAAACGAAACCCCGATCTTGCGCAGAATGGATAGACGCTTCGGGCCACGAGCCGCGACGATGTCCTCCCCTTCGATACAGATCGTGCCGCATTGTGGTCGATACAGACCGATCATCTGTTTAAGCAACGTACTTTTACCGCTGCCTGATCCGCCTACGATCACAAATACCTCTCCGCGCTGCACGTCGAATGAAATGTCACGCAACACGATGCGATCAGCGAATCCAGCAGTGAGATTGGTGACACGAATAATAGGTGACGTCATCAGATCCCCGCGTAATAGAAAATGACAGCAAAGAGACCATCAACGGCAACGATGAGCACAATCGCACTTACTACTGCACTCGTCGCGGAACGTCCCACTGCTGCGGCCCCCTGACCTGCCTGCAAACCGCGCAGACAGCCGACGCCCGCGACAATTACACCGAAAAGCAGTGACTTGCCAAGTCCGGTCAGCAGGTCGGAGAGATCCAGTATCCCAAGCAGCTCCTGATAATAGGACGCCAGCGAAATGCCGAATCCCATCATGACTATGGCACCTCCGATGAGACCGATCAGGTTTGCATACACAGTGAGCATCGGAATTACCGCCACAGTGGCCAGAATGCGGGGCACTGCGAGGAAACGCACCGGGTCGAATCCGAGCGTGCTGAGTGCGTCGATTTCCTCATTCACCTTCATAGTTCCCAGCTCTGCGGCGAATGCCGCCCCGGAGCGTCCAGCGAGAAGGATTGCGGTCATCAGTGGGCCAAGCTCGCGCAGGACTGCCAGGCCAACCAGGTCCGCGACAAAAATTTCTGCGCCGAAACGGCGCATGGCCGTGGCCGCCTGAAATGCGAGGATGACGCCGAGGAGAAAGGAGATGAGGGACACGATGGGTAACGCATCGACGCCCGCCTCACGAGCGATTCGCACAGCGTCGCCCCATCGAATGCGCGCAGGATGGCGCAAAGCTATAACCAGAGCCGCGACTGCTTCTCCGACGAAGCTGAGCAGTGCGACGATCTCGTTGCCGACACGGGAACCCCATAGTCCAATGCGTTCGAACCATAATGATCTACCCGCCTGCTGATTCTGCGCGACGAGCTTCGCCGGATCAAACAACCCAAGGAGCTGCTGCGCCTGCTCGGGCAGGTTGGCAAACTCCGTTTCGGCCCCTGCCGCGCGTGCGACTTGCGCGAGATCAAGCAACATTGCCGCGCCGGAGGTATCGCAATAATCGATCTGTGTGCCGTCGATCACCACGCGGGCGCTGTCGATTCCAGCTAACGCCTCACTGGCCTCTCGCCAAACAGCCGAAATCGAGTATGCATCGAGCCGACCCCTCAGCGAAAGAGTGACGCGATCCCCGGCGGGAGTGAGTTTAAAATTGCTCATATCCTATAGCCGGGTCGGGCATCAGGTGGCTTGCATAGCGCATGAGCATACCCATCCATTTTTTGTCGGTGACAATGGCTCTTCATCTTTTTCGTGAGCTGTAGCGCGCATTGTGTTATTCCTTTTAAATTAGGATCTCTTCAGGATTAGGAATTTAAAGCACGTTAACGGCTCTTCATGGCTTAAAAATCAAAAAGTTGTACGAGTTCGTTTTTATCAGTTCATTACGGCCTATTAACGTGCTTAAAATTCGGAATCCTGAATCGACACCAACATGAGCTTTAGTAAGCTATCGTATAGGCAAAGAAAACCAGTGGTTGGACACGGGTTTCTACAATGGGGCTATCTGCCTGCGCATCACCTAATCTGGTAGCCGTAACTCCAAATGTAAGATTGCTGTTATTGTCAACCAAATAAGTTCCGATAAGGCCAGCTCTAAATTCGGTACTAGCGCCAGCAGAATATGCTGTTCTTGTTAGCGAAGTCTCATTGGCACCCACACCAAAGTAATAGTTATTAAGTTTGCTGTTGTTCCGTGCTACACCTACTGTACCATTTAACATAAATACCTTACCTCGATAGAGGTTTCTAATAAATTGAAGTCCAACGTTTTGACCGTTGCTTGCACCACTAATATCAGCAGCCCATTGAACATTAAACGTTCCAATATCCGTTTGCCATCTCAAGGTTGGACCCATCTCAACAGCGAAGTCACGGTCACGCATACCACGGGTTAACCTGCCGTCTTTGGCATCCCATCCAAATCTTGGTTGAACTGCCAAACCAAATCGTAAGCGTTTATCATCAGAATCAAACAACCACACACCTGCTGTGAGAGCGTTGATGTAGAAAAGGTCAGCATAGTTAGCATTAATAATTGGCAGCGGCAATACCCTAAATTGGTCTGAGCCAGATGTTTTAGGCAACATTGCTATGCCTATCCCATAAGTATTTTTAATGCGAGGAATGATAGTTTCAGTCGTCCGATCAATTTTATCGCCGGCCTGAGCTGCCGAAATAAAAAACAAACCTGCAAATAAACTGACGGTTTTTATGGTGTTAATTTTTTTCACAATATGATTCCTGAGCGTTTAAATTTAAGCGTTGCCGCCATCTCCATCATGTTGGGCTTCGTGCCTCGCTGCGGTGAGCCGAATCGTGTAGATTGGTATAGCTGTAAACACTCATAGGTGCGCCCGAATGAATTAAGCCGTTCGACCGATAGGTCGGCAATTCAGGCCGACGTATCGGCGAATTGATGACTTACTTCGCCTGGGTGCCGATCCACGACCAGGCTTCGTTCTCTTTATCGTTGGCAAAGGCTCGAATTTCTATCCCCGAAAGCATCGGACTCAGGGCGTCGATAGCCTTCTGCATCCATTGTGGCGCACCTACGATGGCGTAACGCTCCAGCTTCTTCATCGCGTTGAGCTTGGTCGACAGCAAATCGCCCTGAAAGTAAATCGCAGGATCAAACCCGAAGTGTTTGATTCGGGCTAGCATGCTTACTTTGGAATGCGCATCCAGGAAGCCATTCAGCTCGTCGGTCATCACGGGCAAATCAGCAACAGAGATAATGCCGTCGATCTCGAAGGCGTAGACGTTATCCGCATCTGTGGGAATACGTGTGATCGCAGGGCCTGCGGGAGTCGGTTTCTTCGTTACAGCCTTCTCGATCCAGGCGATGGCTGCGTCAATCTCGCCTGCGGCGTAAATCTTCAGATCGATGCTAGGCATCAGGTGACCTGCATAACGCATGAGCATACCCATCCATTTTTTGTCGGTGACAATCGCTACACCGGCTAGCTTCTTCATGTGCTCCAACATGCCGAATTCGAAACGCATATCGTCTCGAATCGCCTGTTCGGTAGCGTCAACAAACTGTGTGAAGTCGACAACTAGACCGATACGGCCATGAGCGGACAGCGCTTCCTCCACCGTTTTCGCGATTCTGGCGATATCCTCCGCAGAAATTTCGCCTTTGAGTTGGACGGCGACTATTTGCTTGGGTGTTTCCATCAGATTGATCATGTTGATCTCCTTTTGTAAGACGCTTCGAAACGGAATGCTCCTATCGCGTCAGTGGTTCAATCGGTGACAATGGCTCATGGCTCTTCATCTTTTTTGTGAGCTGTAGCGCGCAATGTGTTATTCCTCGTGCGTTGGTTACTGCCATGGCAAAAGCAGAATTCCCACACCGAGTGTAGTTTGAGCATGGTTGTAGTCGACCAGACTTTCGCCATAACCGGAAATTGCCTGCACATAGCCGTGCAGCGCTCCGGAAATAGGGAATGCCCATTCGAGCTGGAGTGCACCGTGCCCATCCGAGAGACTGTAGCGGCCAAGCGCGGACAAAACGTGCCCCGCTCGATGATATGCCACGCGCAGATCGCCTGAACCCATGTATTTATGGATATCCGGGTTATCGTCGCGGGAAGATCTTTCTGGAACACGTATCCACGGCCGCGCGAGGATCGTGAAATTGTCACGCTCGAAACCGAATTGCGCGTAAACACGGTTCCAGCTGCGCGACAACGGTAGCGCATGGCCGTTTGATTGATGAACGAATCCTAAATTAAGCATCTGCCAGTGCCACCCCAGAACGTTACGATCAGTGCGCAAGGCAAGTATTGCCTCCGGCTCGTAATTCGACTCCCGGAAAGCAGCTGAAACACCACTTTTATTATTGTAGAGTTGCCAATTCGATTGCTGTGTATATCCCAGCCACAGATCACCATTGTCGCCAAAGATGTTTTCCCAGGCCTTGGTCTTGAAACTGAACTGAAATTTCGCCTCAGTCGCCTGAATGGGCAAATCAGTGTTTAGCCCGCCGCCCCGCGTCGGGCTGTTTGGTCTCACATTGGGACTCGTCGAGTAACGCGCCGGGAGCAGGTAATTCAACTTGTGCGGAAGCAGTTTAAAGGTGCCTCGTTTGTCGGCCGCATTTAGCTCCCACGTATTCGCCAGCGTCAACACTGGGGGCGTATTTTTGTTTGTGAGCAAACTAGACGTCCCGATGTCCGATTTCGACGCTTGTATCGGTATAGGTTCAGTTGGAGCCAGCGATTCGTGTTTTTGTGGAACAGCTCGTCCCGACAACCGGTCATAACAGGTAAGACGCACTGAATCATCATCTATGGATTTGCAGTCGATGCCAAGTTCAGCGGCCACAGCGCTCGCCTGAAAGCAAGCGACCAGAATTGCCATGGTAAAAGGGAGTGCAAACAAACAGCCTTGACCAGAATTGTTGTGCTCTCGGCTCAATATAGTGTCCATAGTGCTCTTTGTATTCATCATAAAGTCGCATTCGTATCTGGCGTGGAAACAATAATTGCTGCGCGGGTTTTACGCTCCTCCTCGTTTTTGATGTCCACACCAGTTTTTTTGCGGGCTACAACGAACTTAGCCAACCGGGGTTTAATCCACATTTCGAAGTCGTCAACAAGTTCATAGACCACCGGAACAAGCACTAGTGAAAGCACAGTAGAACTAATTAAACCACCGATGACAGCAATCGCCATCGGCGACCGGAACTCGGAACCTTCACCGAGTGCCAGCGCGGTCGGAAGCATACCGGCCGCCATGGCCACGGTCGTCATGACGATAGGGCGTGACCGTTCGCGACATGCGCGGATGAGCGCGTCCTTTTGCGAAACACCTTTGCGCTCCTCTTCTATAACGAAATCCACAAGCAAGATCGAATTTTTCGCGGCCAACCCCATAAGCATAAGCAAGCCGATCAAGGCAGAAAGATCAAGTTCGCTGCGTGCTATCAGCAGACCAAGAAAAGCACCTGCAAGCGACAGCGGCAACGCAGCAAGTATCGTCACTGGCTTGAAAAAGCTCTTGAACAACAGGATCAACACGCCGAAGATCAGGCCGACACCGGCTAAAATGGCCGCACCAAAATTCCCGAAGAGCTCATTCATATTCTCACTCTGGCCATACGCCGGCTGCGTCACACTGGCGGGGAGATTTTTCATGATCTGAAGCTTTTGTATTGCTTCGTTGGCTTCCCCAAGCGACGCTCCATTGAGTTGACCTTCAATCATCGCGCGGCGTTTACGATCAAAGCGATCTATTTTTGAGGCGCCCGGCTGAAAACGAATTTCTGCGACGGCAGACAGCGGAACTGAAGTTCCGCTAGAAGTCGGCACCTTGAGATTGTGTAATGTTTCCAGATTGGCGCGTGCATCGCCTGACAGACGAACGCGTATGGGCAGCCTTTGTTCGCCGCTATTAAACTTAGCCGTATTGGCATCAATATCGCCGAGCGTCGCCACTCGGGCGATAGACCCGAGCGCATCTGAATTGACGCCGAGCCTTGCAGCCTCGGCCGGTTTGGGCGTGATGATCAGCTCTGATCCCGGTCGTGGCGTTACCTGATGGACATTACTCAGCTGAGTAAGGCTTCGCATCTGACGCTCTAGCGTCAGAGCGGCCTCCGCGAGTTGATCTGCGTTCTCGCCCGCGAGAATAACTTGAACCGTTGTGCTGCCGCCTTCACCGGTGGCAGAAAATCCAAGCCGGACATCGGGAACTGACAATAGCAACGAATTCAGACCAGCCTGAAACGCCTGAGTCGTTTGGGATCGCTCCTTTTTCAATAGCACCGTAACAGTTCCCGAGCTCAAATCGCCATAGCTGCCGCCTGACCCCACACTCGTAAAAACAGTCTCAACATCAGGTAGAGCCGTGAGCTTGCGTGTCAACAATTGGGTACTGCGACGCATATCCGCCAGTGTAGCGCCAGGCGCGCCTTCGATAGAGAGTCCCACGATGCCGCTATCCTGGGGCGGCGTGAAACCGGTGGGCAATAGTGCGACGAGCAGAATCGACCCGATAAACAGCGCGCCGCCAGCGCCGATCGACAGCCAGCGATGCGCCAGCGCGAAGTCTAGCGCTTTTCGATAAAAGCCTTGAAATGGTTTGCGCTCGTGTGGATTGCTTGACGGTTTGAGGAAGTATGCCGCCAGTAGCGGTGTCAGCAGTCGCGCGACCAGTAGCGAGAAAAGAACCGAAATTGCGACAGTAAAACCAAATTCTTTGAAAAATTGTCCTGCAAAGCCGCCCATCATTGAAACCGGAAGGAACACGACAACAATTGTCAGCGTAGTGGCGACAACAGCGAGTCCGATTTCATCTGCGCCCACCAGTGCTGCCTCGTAGGGACTTTCGCCCAATTCGACGCGCTTCTGGATATTCTCGATCTCCACGATGGCATCATCAACCAGGATGCCAATCACAAGCGTAAGCGCAAGGAGAGTAATCATGTTAAGACTGAATCCCATATAGCTCATTACTGCAAATGTCGGAATGAGCGAAATCGGCATTGCAATTGCAGTGATGACGGTCGCACGCCAGTTGCGCAGAAACAATAAAACGACCAGCGCGGCAAGCGCCATGCCTTCGATCAGCGCTTCAAGTGTAGCGGTATAACTATTTTGCGTGCTGGTGGCGGTTGACACGATGCGTTTAAAGGTTACTCCGGCATAGTTTTTTGCCAGCTGCTCGGTCATCTGAGCGATCGCACGGGCGACAGCTACGTCGGAGGCCGCTGGGGTTTTCATGACCTGAAAACCGACAACAGGCCGCCCATTCAGTTCAGCATATCCGCGCCGCTCAGCAGCTCCGCTTGCCACAGTCGCTACTTCAGAGAGACGAACTTCGCGTCCAATACCCGTAGAAACAACCATATCCCCAAGGGCGCGCGTCGTTTCAGCCGCACCAAGTACGCGTACGGTCTGCTCGCGCCCGCCCAACTCAGAGCGCCCGCCCGGCACGTCTGTGCTTGCAGCACGAAGCGCATTGTTAATCTGCGGTGCGCTCAGTCCAAGGGCGTCCATGCGCCCAGGATCGAGCGTCACGTTGATTTCGCGGTCGACTCCGCCAACTCGCCTGATTTGAGCAACGCCACTGACCGTTATCAGACGTCGCGCAATCGTATCGTCAACAAACCAGCTTAGCTCGACATCGGACATCGTATCCGTAGCGACGGCATAAGTAACGATCGGAGCGGAATCGACATCGAAACGCTGCACAATAGGTTGTTCGATGCCGCGCGGTAAATTGCTGCGTATGCGATCAATTGCCGCTCGCACCTCGTCCGTGGCCTTTTGCGGGTCTATACCGATCTCGAATTCGACTGTCGTGGTCGACAGTCCCTGCGATACTGCGGATCGCAAATGCTTGACTCCCGCAACATTCGAGACTGCCGCCTCTACCGCACGCGTAATTTGCGTTTCTACTTCGCTCGCCGCCGCTCCCGAAAGCGTGACGCTGACCTGTACGATTGCAAAAGAAACGTCCGGGTAGAGCTTGACCGGAAGCGAACGGTAGCCGGCAACACCCGCGATGAGCAGCGCGAGGAACAGGACAATAACCGGAATCGGATTGCGGATTGCCCAGCTGGAAATGCGCAGGTTCATAATTTCTTCCCTGGAGGCGCTTCTATAGTTTTCGTATTCGGCGCAACTGGCTCGACGGAATCCCCGTCAAGCAGGAAAGCGCCGCCCCCAAGGGCAACAAGCGTGCCTACAGGCGGGCCTTGCTCGATTGCCACAAAACCGTCTGTGCGTGCGCCAGTCTTGATCGAAACCCGTTGAGCGTGGTTACTCTTGTCGATGACCACGATCAACGGGCCACTGGCTTCGAACTGGATTGCTTTCTCCGGAACTGCAGAAACAGGAATAGCCGCACGGGTAAACTCGGCACGGGCATAACCTCCTGCTCGCAATTCCGAATTTTGTGGGAGACGTACCCGCACGCGTCCCAACTTCGTCTGCGGATCAACCCGTGGCGAAATAAGGCGGACGATTCCTGTCAGTTCTGTACCGGAAGACAGCGTAACCGTAACCTTGTTATTCACTGATATGTTGGCCAGTACATACTCTGGAATTTCGGCGTCCAATTCGATTAACTCGTCGCGCGCAATCCGGAACATGACTTGGCTGGGACTTGCGATATCGCCTGGGCGTACGCTACGCTGAAGTATCGTTCCTGAAACGGGTGCACGGATGACCATACGCCTTTCTTGAGTGTGCAGATCGTTAAGTTGCGCCTCGGCAACTTTAACCGCAGCGTTGGCGGTCTTCGACTGGGAGCGACGACTATTGATCTGCTCATCGGACAATATTCCAGTGCCATCAAGACCGGCCACCCGGTCGGCTTCGCTTCTTGCTTGCGCAGCTTGTGCCTTGGATTGCTCGACCCCAGCCCCTGCTTGAATAATCTTTGCCTGTAACAGCGCGGAATCAAGAATCGCAAGAGGCTCACCCTTTTTAACCAATGCGCCTTCCTCAAACAATACATTGGCGACCTTGTATCCAGAAAGTTCCGATCCGACGGCAGCCTCCTCGCGTGGTATCAATAGACCGGATGCGGCAAATATCCCCGCCATCGGACGAAGAACGACTTGAGCAACGCTGACTGATCGCGCGTCAGAAGTCTTTGATGCAGTAACGTCAAGCGCTGATTTTTTCGAGCATCCCCCGAAAAGCATCAACGCGGCTGACATAGCTAATGCCCATAATTGACTATTCATTTATTTCTGCTTTCGAAAGAATATTGCTTACCGGCATGGCATTCCACCCACCGCCCAGAGACTGGAATACCTGAACGGATCGTTGAAGTGAGTCGAGTCGGGCTGTTGTCAGGGCAGATCGAGTCGCCCTCCAGGCTCTTTCTGCGTCAAGGAGTTCCTGCAGATCGGCGAAACCCAATTCATAGCGCTTAAGCGCGGCGTCGTAGGCCTTGCGTGATCGCATCTCGCCCATAACCAGCAAAATGACACGCTGGCGATCTGCCTTGAGTCGCAACAATGATTGATCTGCCTCGGAAAACGCCGTCTTTACAATACGCTCGTAAGCAAGCACAGCCTGCTCGCCCTTCAGGCTCTTGGCTTGAAGCTGGGCTCGCAGACGGCGGTGGTCGAGAATAGGGACAGTCAAACCTGCAGCTATCGACCAAAAGCTGGCAGTTGTAGCAAACGTGCCACGTTGTGCCGATAATCCGACGCCAGGATTTAGCGTCAGCCGAGGGAAAAAATCAAGTTCGGCAAGACGTACATCGCTCGCCGCCCTCTGTATACGTGCGACCGCCATCCGCACGTCGGGTCTGCGTGCCAGTAGATCAGACGGTAGCGCCGAAGGCACGGTAGGCACTATGGCAAGCGTAGGTGTTACATCCATGCTGGCGAGTGGATCAGTGCCATCGCCAATTACGGCAAGTAAAGCGCGACGCGAAGCCGCAAGTGCTGCGCCGAGATCGGTCGTCTGCGCTTCAGCCTGCGCTACGTCGCCAGCGACGCGGTCAGCTTCGGAAGCAGGTGACAGGCCACGCTTAACTCGTTCGCCCAAAACTTTAAGTAATTCGTGCTGGATACGCAGCGTTTCAAGTGCTTCATCGCGTTGCACGTATAGCCCACGAGCCAGGAAAAGCGATCGTGCAACTTCTGCGGCTATTGCAGCTCGCGCTGCTTCGACATCGAATCGGGCAACAGCGATATCGGCTTCGGCGCCACGTCGAGTCTCTCCTTCACGACCGAAGAAATCGAGCTCCCAACTTACGGGCAGGCTAATACTGGCCGATTCGGTAACACCCGCATTGCTTAGGCTGCCAACACCAAGCGGCGTATCGTTGGAATTCTGAAGAATCTTGGTATTGCGATATTCAGAGTTCCCCTGAAAATTACCTTGAAGACCGAATCGTGCCACCGCAACTGATCTCAGCGCACGGCTTTCTTCAAGACGCGCGAGGGCTTCACGCACGCTGAACCCTTGCGACAATGCACGATTTGTGAGTGCAGTGAGTTGAGAATCGTTGTACAGCGTCCACCAATGATCGAGCGAATCCACCGTGGCGCCTTTTGATGCGCTATCGAAAGCGGCTGGCATGGGTATTTCAGCTTTTCGCGGAATGTGGCCTGTTGCACATCCCCCAACGAACAATGTTGCCAGCAATAGCATCAGAATCCTCCCGCCTGAGAAGGGCGTGATCAATTGTTCTGGACAATATTGTCGGGACTTTTGAGCCCGGAGACGTTTAGTCATGAAAACGCTCATCGACGCTCTAATTGCTCAAGCCGACTTAACATGCTGAGATACCCCTCATCCATGATTTTATAAAACGTTTCGAGATCTTCCAGCCGCTTACGTGCTTCAGGACGTTGAATTGCCTTCATAGCGTTCGTTACAACGGTGGTGTTTGCCTTCGCCTGCTTTGAATGTGCCTGCAGCATTGACACATAGGGATGCTCGCGCATCGCAAAGTACGTATGTCGAGTACCCGCTTTCGTTTTCAGCTCCACGAGTTCCAGTGTCTGCAGCGTTTTGAGTGCCATGCTGATGCTTGCTCGGCTGATCTGAAGTATCTCTGCGATTTCGATAGGGGCGTGCGCTTTGCCTGTTACGATCAGCAATCCCCAAATACGCCCACTGATTCGCGTAAGCCCCCCGGACTCCGCGATCAAACCAAGCCGGTCGATGAAATCATTTTCTTCGTTTGTAAGAATCTCTCGCATATGAATATTTCCCGCTTTTCTATTTATCAGTCTGTCATTCTAACATTATTATAATTACTATTGTTTTAGTAATTAGTGAAACATAAATATATAACGAACAAGGTTGGATTGTGACCACGAAGCGAGCCTTGTTGCCCTTGGCATCGCGGATATGCGCGCGAGCGCGTGCCGCATCGATATCCGCCAATTGCAGCCGTAGCCCTTCGCCCAGGCGCAGCGCAGGCTATACAGCGTGAAGAAGCACACCCGGTAACTGACCACGCGCGTGGCGATTAATATCCACCGGACTCTCGTCGACCGTGACGACATCCGGCAGGCGTTGGCACCTCGGAGGGTTGATCAGTCCGGGCGCGACCCAAGGCTTGCGCAAGACGTTCGGGCAGTAAAACTTTAACCCCTACAGGTCGAGTTTGACCGTACTCCACGAGTGCGACGCCACCAGTTAGGTGAAATATTTTCTCAGTTGTGCCTCGGTCAGGCTGTCGATTTGATGATCGAAGCGCGCGCCGATGCGGCGTAGGGTGCGCGAGTACGCCTCGATGGTCTTGGGCTGCAAACCTTTGAGCTTGAGGTGCTTGAGAGGTGTCTGGTACGGCTGGTCGAAGTGCGATTGCGATGAAAATGTTGTGTTCATGCTGGCGTGTCCTCATGATTGTGTGCAAAATCAACTCCTCAGAAGACGAGGGGACGAAGAGGAAGCATAAATCGTGGCATCGCAGTTTGGGTTGCCTCCGCGTAGTGGCTTCGTCCAACCTCTCGCTTAAGTTGACGCGCAATGGCATGGCACCATGGCTGTGCGACCGTTTTGTTCTTCATGAATAATCGATGGGGCAGACTCGATTGACCAAATTGATTGAAGTTGGAGCGCTTTAAACCGTACTGTTGTTATTAAGGTGTTTTCATGAAAATTGCCAATTATTTTTGCATTGTTGTTTGCGCCTTGGTTTGTCAGCCAACTGCATTCGCTCTTGATACGTCCTCTGCTGTGAAAGCATCGGTCATATTGAAGACCGATACTAGTTGGGACGGCAAACCAATTATTTATCCTGAGGGCAAGCCTGAACTTACTGGCTTGATTATAGAAATTGCGCCTGGCGGCGAAACAGGCTGGCATTTGCATCCAGTTTCATCATTTGGTCTAGTGCTTGAGGGTGAACTGGAAGTTCAACTAAAAAGCGGTGCGCTGAAACGGTTAAAAGCAGGCGAGGCATTGGCGGAGGTAATTAATACCCTTCACAATGGCCGTAATCTTGGCTCGACTCCTGTGAAGCTAGTGGTTTTTTATGCTGGGGTTGTTGGTCAAAAATTAACGATTAAAGAGCACGCTGAATAATATAGCCAGATAGATACCGTCTTGAACGTCAAAGCGGCAAGTTGAGCTGAATGAAATGAAGCCCAACTTGCCAGCGCTAGAGCCCTAATCACCCCAGGCATGCTGTAGTTGCTGTGGCCACAACCAGAGATAGAGATCAACGCAGATCAGTTGCTCTGGAGACGAGCCAAGGATGTGTATCTACGCGAGTGCTGCTCATAACGCTTGTTGTGAGTATTCGCTGCCAACGGAGTAGTGTTTTTTAATTTCTCACAAACTCTAAGTAGACACATGGCTAATCAGAGAATCGGCTACTACGCTGCCTGTACTGAAATTTCATCGCGCTGGGCAATAATACGATTGTGCCCATCCACATACACCAGTTGAGGATGGAAGTTTTGCAGCTCCAGTTCGGTATACATTGCGTAAGTGGCGATGATTAGAATATCGCCTAGATTGGCCTTGTGCGCCGCTGCGCCATTCACCGAAATAACGCCGGAACCGCGCTGTGCGCGGATAGCATAAGTGGTGAAACGTTCACCATTGGTGACGTTATAAATATCGATCTGCTGGTATTCACGGATATCAGCGGCATCCAATAAATCGTCATCGATCGCACACGAGCCTTCATAATGCAATTCCGAATGCGTCACATGCACTCGATGCAATTTGGCTTTGAGCATAGTTCTTTGCATTGCGTCACCCCCTATGGGAGAACAAGGGCAGGCATTATATAAGGACGCCCCTGTAAATCCAAATTTCGTCCCAATTCGGCGTTACTCAAAAAATTATCGCTTGCACATCTCCTACATGCCGCGCTCAATTTTTTACTCGTGCCTTGTCTTGTTTAGAATCTTGAATTTATGGAGGTGTCCTTGAGACCTCCAGATTGTCTATCAGTCGGGTTCGCCCAAGCCTAGCCGCAGCCAAAATGACCAGATCACCCTCGCTCGCTGTTGGCTTAGACAAGCTGGACTGGGCGCGTATCGTCACGTAATCGACCTGCCAGCCACGCGCGGCAAGCACTTCCATGGCTTGCCGTTCCAATTTAAAGAAATCCGTTGCACCATCCATAATGGCCAGACGAATTCCAACAAGATTTTGGTATAGAAAAACCGCTTCAGCTCGCTCCGCAACGTTCAAATACTGGTTGCGCGAACTCAACGCCAGACCGTCCGCTGCACGCACCGTTTCGCCGCCGCTAATCTCTACGGGCAGATTCAGTTGTGCCGTCATTTGGCGCATTAAATACAGCTGCTGATAATCTTTTTTGCCGAATACCGCGATGCGCGGCTGCACAATGTTGAATAGCTTCAACACCACCGTCGCTGCGCCACGAAAATGTCCGGGGCGAAAAGCACCGCATAAATCATTGGCAATGGGCGGTAACTCCACTGTCACTTGTTGCGGCTGCGGATATAAATCACGCTCGCTCGGCGCAAACACCACATCCACCCCGCACTGTTCCAGCATTTTGCAATCCTGCTCCAGTGCTCGCGGGTATTTGGAATAATCCTCGTTCATACCAAACTGTAGCGGATTGACAAATATGCTTACCACCACAAACTGGCCATGCTGGCGTGCAATTCGCACCAGATCAAGATGCCCCTCGTGCAGATTGCCCATGGTCGGCACCAAGGCGATGCCAGTTACGCCTCGCAAACGTTCGCGCATTTCGGCAATGGTGTGAATCACTAGCATCTATGAACCTTCAAAAACTCGTTCTCTTCAGAAGCTGTGTTCCGCACCGGGAAAGGCGCCGGATTTTACTTCAATCACATAACGCGTCACCCCGTCGGCAATACTTTGCGCGTCATGCATATAGTTCTTCACAAAGCGGGCTTTTTTGCCTGGGTAAATATCCAGCATGTCGTGCAGCACCAACACTTGGCCGGAACAAGCCGCGCCCGCGCCTATACCTATAGTGGGAATAGAAATATTGGCGGTAATTTCTGCGGCCAGCAGCGCTGGCATGGCCTCCAACACCACCAGCCCAGCCCCGGCCTGCTCGACTATTACTGCATCTTGCAACAGACGCTGAGCGTCGGCATCGTTCTTACCCTGCACACGATAACCACCCATCTGGTGCACCGACTGCGGCGTAAGCCCAATATGGGCGCATACTGGAATGCCGCGCCCGGCAAGAAAGGAAATAGTCTCGGCCATCGCTGCACCACCTTCGAGTTTAATCATCTGTGCGCCTACTGCCATCAGGCGCGCGGCATTTTCAAAAGTCTTTTCCGGGCTGACCTGAAAGGTGCCGAAAGGCATATCGGTGATTATGAATGCCTGTTTCGACCCTCGCGCTACACAGGCTGTGTGGTAGACCATCTCGTTTAAGGTCACCGGCAGGGTAGTCTCTTGCCCTTGCAATACCATACCCAGCGAGTCACCCACCAGCAGCACGTCTACCCCGCCTGCTTCGAGTAACGACGCAAAGCTGGCGTCATAACAGGTCAACACAGCGATTTTTTCGCCTTTGTCTCGTAATGCCTGCAATGACGTCAATGTCGTTCGCATCATGCTCCTCTACTAAAAAAATCGCGCTGCCCGCGCATCCCTTCGATACGCTGCAACAGTAAGGCGAAATCCTCGTCACTATCCACAAAATTCAAATTTTCACTATTCACGATAAACACTGGGGCCGTGTCGTAATGATAAAAAAAATCGCTATAAGCCTGTGCCAAACGCGTCAGGTAGGAATCAGTAATCTGTCGTTCGTAAGGAGCGGCACGCTTGTGTACGCGCTCTATCAGAGATTCCGGTGAAGCTTGCAGGTAAATCACCAAGTCCGGTGCAGGCGCTTGCGGCGCCAGGTTGTGGTAAATTTTCTGGTATAGCGCAAATTCCTCATCGCTCAGATTCAAGCGGGCAAACAGCACATCTTTGTCGAACAAATAATCCGCCACGGTACTGGTACTAAATAAATCCATCTGTGTTAAATATCGTACCTCATCAATACGCTGAAACAAGAAATACAATTGAGTTGACAGCGCATGGCGCGCGGGATCTTCATAAAATCGCGCCAAAAAAGGATTTTCTTCGGGTTTTTCCAGCAACTCAGCCGCTTCATAATGTTTGGCAAGACGGCTTGCCAGGCTGGTCTTGCCCACCCCGATCGGCCCCTCGACTACTACGTAACGGTATTTATCAAACAACATTTACAATCCGCTCCAATTGCTGTTGCTTACAGTCTAGCAGTGCTTCCGCCACCGTACCCACACCGGGAATAACACAATCCGGCGCAATTTCCAGTAACGGGTACAGTACAAATGCACGCAGGTGCATCTGCGGATGAGGAATGGTCAGGCTGTGCTCATGATGACGCAAATCATCATACAACAGCACGTCCAAATCCAGCGTTCGTGGTGCGTTCCGAAATTCTCGCGTGCGACCACATTCGCGCTCCAGCCCAAGAAGCGCATCCAGCAAAGACCGGGGGCTCAGTTCGGTTTCCAATTGCGCTACCGCATTAATGAAGTCTGGCTGTTCGAGATAGCCTATTGGCGCACTGCGATAAAACGAAGAACTCGCCAATACTCGGGTATGTGGCAAACTGGCTAACGCCCGCAGAGCATGTGACACCTGTTCGCACGGGTCATCCAAATTACTGCCCAAGCCTATGAAAGCCTTATGCTTGGAATTCATTCTTAAATATCCATTTTGCGATTTCAGCAGGATGCGTGCAGCGAAGCAATATCCATCGCATTTTAATGCAAGTCAGCAGACAAAATTACGTGTATCACTTACTCTCCAATCCGAAATACAGGCTTCCTTGATACTCATTATTTGATAGGCAATTCCGCTGCAATTTTAGTAGCCGGTTTCTTGCGACGACGGCGTTTCTTGACCACTTCGTCAGGTAATAGCATTTCAGCGCGGCGCTCTTCCGTAGCATCCTGAAATTCGTCCCACCACAAGCCCAGTTGCGAATCCACCTCGCCACTTTCACAACGTAGCAGCAAAAAATCATAAGCGGCACGAAAATGTGGCTGAGACAGCAAGCGAAATGGCCGCTGCCCACCGCGCTGCCCAAAACGAGGTTGTAATAACCACAAATCCTTCATCACCGCATCATAACGGCGCGGGATGGCAAGCTGCGCCCGCTGCCTGCTGAGCACCTCGTCCATCGCTGCATGTAGCGCTCCGACTGGACGCTCGCCTGCATCTTGATGCATTTTCCAGGCAGACAGCACCTCGTGCCACAGTAGCGCGGCAAACAGAAAAGCGACCGATACAGATTTCTCATCACGAATACGCTGATCGGTATTCTGCAAAGCCAGCATGACGAATTTTTCGCCCAAAGGCTGTTTCAGTATCACATCCAGCATCGGCAACAGTCCATGGTGTAAATCCATGGATCTTAGTTTTTTGACGCACTCCAACGCATGGCCCGATAACAACAGCTTAAGCATCTCATCCAGCAAGCGGGCCTGCGGCACGTTACCAAGCAAGTCTTTCATTTGTGTGATGGGTGTGGCGGTAGCAGCTTCCAGCTTCATACCCAGCTTGGCCGACAAGCGCACCGCGCGTAGCATGCGCACCGGATCTTCGCGGTAACGTACGGCCGGATCACCGATCATGCGCAGGGTATTGGCGCAGATGTCAGAATAGCCATTGTGATAGTCGTAAATCTCCTGACTCGACGGATCATAAAATAGCGCGTTGGCGGTAAAATCGCGTCGCGCCGCGTCCTGCTCCTGATCGCCAAATTCATTGTCACGCAATAACCGCCCATGTTCATCTGTTTCTGCATCTTCACTCTCTATCTTGCGGCGAAAGGTGGATGTTTCCACAGTTTCTTCACCAAACAAGACATGCACCAAACGGAAGCGCCGCCCGATTATGCGTGAACGACGAAACACACGGCGCACCTCTTCCGGCGTGGCGTTAGTTGCAATATCGAAATCTTTGGGATGGCGATGGAGTAATAAATCGCGCACTGCGCCACCCACAACAAAAGCCGCGTAGCCCGCCGCCTGCAAACCATCTGTCACCTTGCGCGCAGCGGGGCTAATGCCATCGCGGCTAACGCCATGAACATCAAAGGGAATGATGTGACAGCTTCCTTCTATCCGAGTGCGGATAGATTTTCCGAATATGCGCTTGAACAGCTTTTTTATCATTGTTTTCTACTGTGACAGAAATGCCGCAAAAATCGCGACAAACTTAGGAGCGCGGATTATACACCCGCTACAAACCAGCGCTCCCCCTCCACGGACAGCTCGCGTAACGGGCACTGATACAGCGCCTCCAAGTGTACGCGCGTCAGCAACGCTTGCGCTGGGCCATGTAACGCATGACCATCAGCAAACAGCAGCAGCACATGATCGCAGCAGCGTTGCGCCCATAACGTGTCATGCAACACCATCATAAGCGCGCAACCTTGCTCCTTAAGCCGGCTGAACACTTGCATCGTCTGTGCCTGATGGCGCAAGTCAAGATGCTGTAATGGCTCATCCAGCAAATAACACTGAGCCCGCTGCGTCAGCACCTGGGCAATAGCGGCACGCTGCCGTTCACCGCCTGACAATGTGTTGTATGGACGTTGTGCCAGCCCTTCCAACTCCATCTGCGCCAAAGCCTGCTGTGCCAGCGTTTCATCCTGTACGCTATAACCGAACAACGAGGCACGATGAGGGAAGCGGCCCAACAATACATATTCCTGCACACTCCCCCAGAACTCACCGCTTTCACTTTGCAGCAACACTCCAAGATGCTGCGCGAGGTTGCGCCGAGCGTGGGCGGCCAGTTCCACATCATTCAAACTCACCACGCCAGCCTGTGGTTTATGCAAACCGGCCAGCGTGCGTAGCAAGGTCGTCTTACCCGCCCCGTTCTGTCCTAACACGCCCCAACATTCACCTGGACGAATCGTCATATCAAATTCACGGCATATCAACTTGCCGCCTATTGCTACCGTGAGTTTATGCGCTTCCAAAACCAGATTATTCAAGGCTTCCTCAACTCCGCCGACTCAATAACCACAGCAATACCGGCACGCCAAGCAGCGCAGTGAATACACCCACAGGAAATTGTAGTGGCGACCACAACGTGCGTGCCAAAGTATCGGCCAACACCAAAAAACTGCCACCCAATAATGCCGATAATGGGATGAGCCAGCGGTGGGCGCTGATACCAATAAGGCGAATAGCATGCGGTATCATCAAACCGACGAAACCGATGCTACCGCCGAGTTGTAGTGCCGTCACCGTAAGCACAGCAGCAGCGAAATACAATCCTGCCTGCCAGCGACCAACTGCCACCCCCAGTGCCGCTGCCTTGTCCAGCCCGCCCGCCAGCACATCCAGGCCGCCAGAAAATACCGTGGCACACAACCCTACTGCCATCAGCACAAACCAGGCAAATGGCAAACCTTGCGCATGGGATAAATCCCCCATCAGCCAGAACAACATGCCCTTCACCTCATCACCCTGCGCCAATGTCAGCAGCAGACTGATCAGCGCGCCACAACCGGCAGAAAGCACCACGCCGGTAAGCAACAGGCGGTAGATATTTCGTTCGCCGTGTCGAAAGCCCAAACCAAATACCGTGACTATAGCCAGCGATGCACCCGTAAACGAAGATAATTGAGTGGCAGCCAAACCCGCGCCGAGCAACATGGCGGCCAGCGCACCCACCGCCGCACCACCGGAAATACCAAGGATATAAGGATCTGCCAGCGGATTGCGCAGCAGCGCCTGCAACAGCACGCCGGACAAAGCCAGCAACCCGCCACAGACAAATGCTGCCAGTACACGCGGCAAGCGCAACTGCCACAACACCGTTGTAGCAGTGTCATCGTTATTACCCCACAAAGCGTGCCACATCTCAATCGGTGCAAGTGGCAATGAACCGTTCATCAAGCCAAAACCTAGACTCAGTGGAACCGTGCATAGCAGCAAGGAAAAAAGGATTCGCGGGGGCATTATTTATTTGATATTAGCAATCAATAAAAAACGCACGATTTGACGTGCGCTTTGTCAGGCATAGTTGATCAGTAAACCTTTCAGCCATATCCTCATAAATTATTTGTGATCAATACCTTGCTGCATCTTTTAATTAGCGTCCATATCGCACATTTTCATTCTTCATGCTGCGGCCCAGGAAAACCGGGAGCGGCGAGGGAAGGAGAATGAATTTATCGTGTTATTTCCTGCTTGCCATATTGCACCTGCCCTCAACGCAAAGTCAAAATACGCCAGCCATGCTGTTCTGCATGCTTACGTAATGTTGCATCCGGATCGACCGCTATTGGGTTGTTCACTTTCGCCAGCAATGGCAGATCGTTTAAGGAATCGCTGTAAAAAAAACTATCGGCAAAACTTTCCCAGCCCCATCCTTTTTGCGTCAACCAGTTTTCCAGCCGGGTAATTTTGCCTTCACGGAAGCACGGCACGCCAGCCACTCTCCCGGTAAATTCACCGTCTTTTTCTTCCGGCTCGGTTGCAATCAGATGCTCCACGCCGAACTCCTGTGCAATTGGCGAGGTCACAAAACTATTAGTGGCAGTAATGATAATACACACGTCCCCCGCCGCACGGTGCTGTGCTACTAACGCTTGCGCAGGGTCAGTTATCATGCCGCGCACCTTGTGCTGCATGAAGTCGTCACGCCAGCCATTTAAAACCTTGCGCGCATGACGCGACAAGGGCTTTAACTGAAAATCGAGAAATTCATAAATATCAAGCGTACCCGCTTTGTATTGCTCATAAAAAGCCAGGTTTTTCGCCTCAAATAGTTCGCGTTCGACCACACCCTGTTCGATGAGAAACTGAGCCCACTCGAAATCGCTGTCACCATTCAGCAAGGTATTATCTAAATCAAATAGTGCAAGGTTCACACAGACTCCTCGTTAAAAATTTGCATCACCTCTTTCAGCAATGGTACCGAGGGCGCACGCTGTAAACGTAAACACTGCGCGTCCAGTGCATCCAGCAGCCCGAGCAACGCATGCATATCACGCCGCCCATGCCGCAACAGGTATTGCGTTACCTCTCGCGGCAGGATGAAGCCGCGCGCTTGGCCATGCTGCTCCAATGCTTGCATCTTTTCTGCATCGTTCAGCGCATGCACCTGATACACTAATCCCCAGCCTAACCGAGTGCGAAGGTCGTCGCGCAATTTTAAATGAGCCGGCGCGGCTACACCGCTGACCAGCAACATACCACCACTTTCGCGCACCCTATTATAAAGGGCGAACAGCGCAATCTGGGCGGCATCATCTAACACCTCAACATCATCCACTGCAATCACTGAAACCACATCCGGCACAGCGCCATGAGCAAAAACTGCGGACTGCCCCAACGCGCGTGCCTGCGCCACCACTGCCTGCATGAGATGGCTTTTACCACAGCCCTCCTCGCCCCATAGGTAGAAACACCGTTCGTTTGAGGTTCCAACCAATGCATGTTGTAATTCCGCAATCAACTCAACGTTACGGCCCGGTACGAAATTGCTTAACGTGGGTACCCAGTCCGGAGCAATATTTAATAATAATTGCGTCATAAAAATTAATCACAATACGCGTAGTATGAACAACCGCCATGCCATTGACATGGTTCAATCCGACAACAATGCTGCCATCACGGATAGGATGACGCAGCAAGAAATAGCTCCCACTTGCAGTGCAGCGAAGCGTTGAATGGTCATTTGGGGTAAAATATCCCAAGCAAGATGGCCTGCACTGTATCCCGAAGAAAGCGAGAACTCAACTTGAGCTTACCTAATACCCTTTCCTACCTCGACGCCGGCGTAGACATAGCCGCAGGTGATCGTCTCGTGGAAAATATCAAACCGTTCGCCAAACGTACTATGCGCCCGGAAGTTCTGAGTGGCATAGGCGGCTTTGGCGGATTAGTCGAAATTTCTAAAAAATACCGCGAACCGGTGCTGGTGTCTGGTACCGATGGCGTGGGTACCAAATTGAAATTGGCATTCGAATTGAATCGTCACGATACAGTAGGCATCGACCTGGTTGGGATGAGCGTCAACGATATTCTGGTGCAGGGTGCAGAACCGCTGTTTTTCCTTGATTATTTCGCCTGTGGCAAGCTGGATGTAGATGCCGCCACCGAAGTCATCAAAGGCATTGCAGCCGGATGCGAGCTGGCTGGTTGTGCGCTCATTGGCGGCGAGACTGCCGAAATGCCGGGCATGTATCCGGTGGGCGAATATGACCTCGCCGGTTTTGCTGTGGGTGTAGTGGAGAAAGCCAACATCATCACCGGCGCTGACATTCGGCCTGGCGACACAGTGCTGGGACTCGCCTCTAACGGTGCACACTCCAACGGTTACTCGCTGGTGCGTAAAATCATCGAGCGCTACCAGTCTGACCTCAATGCTAAATTTGATGGTGAGCGCACGCTGGCTGATTGCATTATGGCGCCCACGCGCATCTATGTGAAACCACTGCTGGCGCTAATGCAAACCCTTCGGATAAAAGGAATGGCGCACATTACTGGCGGCGGCCTGCTGGAAAATGTGCCCCGTGTATTGCCTGCCAACGTCACCGCTGTGATTGACGGACTCGCTTGGCGCACACCCAAGCTATTCGAATGGATCCGCGAACAGGGCAACGTGGCCCAACAAGAAATGTACCGCACCTTCAACTGCGGCATCGGCATGGTGGTCATCGTGGATCAAAATGATGCCGCAGCCGCAATCAACCAGCTCGTCGCCGCTGGAGAAACCGTATGGCCCATAGGCACAATTGAAGCGCGGACAGGCGATGAATCACAAACTCGAATTGGCTAACGTAACGGTAAAATCCATCGTTATTCTGATTTCCGGCCACGGCAGTAACATGCGCGCGTTGCTGGAAGCCGACTTACCCTGCCGGGTAGCAGCGGTTATCAGCAATCAAGCCGATGCCCCAGGATTGGAAATTGCCAAACAGCATGGGATTTCAACAAGGATCGTGGCACACCTCAACCATCCAGACCGCGAATCTTTCGATTCTGAGCTGGCTCTCTGCATAGACAGCTACCAGCCCGACCTTATCGTGCTTGCTGGCTTCATGCGCATTCTCACCGCTCAGTTCGTGACACGCTATCAAAACAAGCTTATTAACATCCACCCCTCGCTGTTGCCCGCATATAGTGGCCTGCATACTCATGCGCGCGCACTCCAGGACGGCGTGAAGATCCATGGCTGCACCGTGCATTTCGTCACCAGCGACATTGATCAGGGTCCCATCATCATCCAGGCCGCAGTGTCGGTACACATGGACGACACCCCGGCAACCCTGGCGGCACGCGTGTTACAACAAGAACACCGCATTTTTCCGCAGGCTATCCGTTGGTTCTGCAACGGCGACATCAGCCTGAGTGCGGGTGGCAAGGTGCTAATGAAAGGGCTGGAGCAGCCCGGTAGCGCTCTAATCTCTCCGGAAATGGAGTAAAGTATGCGTCACATCATTTATCTAGTCGGATTGCTATTACTGGTTAGCACTACGCCGCAAGGTCTATTCGCAGCTACTTCCTTGCCCGCGCAGGTCAGCCATATTGACGCACATTACGATGTACTCAAAGGCAATATTAAAATTGCTACCGTTACAGAAACCTATACCCGCACACAGGATAGCTACCGTATTGAAAGCGTAACCAAAGCAATCGGCTTGCTCGCCATGTTCAAACCAGAGGTCATCCACGTCACCAGCGAAGGCACCCTGACAGCGAAAGGCTTACGCCCACTCACTTATATCCAGAAACGCAAACTCGATACTGAACGCAATACGCGCGCTGACTTAGACTGGAAAACTAAACACATCACCCTGACTGACCGCGCCGGAAAACGCACGCTACCGCTGCCAGATGGAACTCAAGATCGACTAAGTGCGATGTACCAGTTTATGTTCGCGCCGCTGCAAAATTCCACCGAGCTCAACTTCAAAATGACTAACGGCAGCAAGGTAGATGATTACAGTTATCGCATTATGCCTGACCAAAACATGACGATTCCGCTTGGCACATTCAAGACATTTTACGTAGCCAACCCGCCGCAAGAGGGTGAAAATCGAACTGAAATCTGGCTGGCAACACAACACGGCAATTTTCCTTACAAGATGACTGTCACCGAGCCTGACGGTGGCAAAATCACGCAGATGTTGAACAAAATAAACTTCAAGTAGCAATCATTGGACGACCTATAAAATGAATCCTGGCCAGTCCGCCAGCCGCATCACCCTTGCCATCAAGCTTTCTCATGGTGCAGCACTATGGCTCTTCATCTTGTCATTTCTGACATCCGTGTCGCGGACGAATAAGAAACTCCAAAGTCATGGAGCCCTGTCCTGTAAACTTCGCCCCTATTCCCGTGATCGTTTCCATCACCTCATCGAGTACTTTTACCCTAATTTAAAACTATGTTACTGACCGAATATCGCCTAGATCTCGTTATCCAAGCCCTGCGCAGCATTTTGCCGCTGGAACATCCCGCCGACGCACTGCTGCGCCAATTTTTTAAGCGCGAGCGTATTGGCTCCAACGAACGAGCGCTAGTGGCAGAAACGGTGTTCGCCGTGTTGCGCCACCGCCTGTTTCTGGAACACGCCTGTACCGATCAGGCCACGCCACGTCGCATGGCGCTGGCTTGTTGGATCAAGTTCAGCGGCTACAACCTGCGTGAACTCACCCCGCTTCTGAAACGCGATGAAAGCGACTGGCTGGGGCAAGTGAAAGCCATCAACCTTGCCGAATTATCCTTGTCGGTGCAGGCCGAACTGCCAGAATGGTTGATCGCACAACTGCAAGCTTCAATGACGGATGAAGCCATCCTCATACTGGGCCGCTCCATGCAGCAGCCTGCCCCACTGGATTTGCGCATCAACACGTTTCTCGCCACGCGCGACGAGGTGCTGCAAACATTGCAGGCAGAGGGCATGGACGCGCAAGCCACGCCCTACTCCCTCATCGGCATCCGCCTCAAGGACAAGCCCTCACTCACCAAGCACCCGCTGTTCCTCGCCGGAAAAATAGAAGTCCAAGACGAAGGTAGCCAGCTGCTTGGATTTCTTCTTGCCCCCAAGCGCAATGACATGGTTGTTGATTTTTGCGCCGGCGCTGGAGGCAAAGCACTCATGCTGGGCGCCATGATGCAGTCTCAAGGCAGGCTGTATGCCCTGGACGTATCCGAAAAAAGATTGGCCAACCTCAAGCCACGCCTAAAACGTTCGGGGCTTAGCAACCTGCACCCGCAACTCATAGCACATGAAAACGACAGCAAAATAAAGCGTCTGGCGGGCAAAATCGACCGCGTTCTTGTAGATGCGCCGTGTAGCGGGCTGGGCACACTGCGCCGCAATCCGGACATCAAATTCCGCCAATCGTCTCAAAGCGTGACCGAATTCACCCAGTTGCAAGCCTCTATCCTGGCCTCAGCCAGCAAATTGCTCAAACCCGGCGGCCGTCTGGTGTATACCACCTGTAGTTTTTTGCCACAGGAAAACCGCGCCATAGTCGATGCATTTCTTGCCAGCCATCCTGAATTTACATTACGACCTGCTGGAGAAATTCTCGCGCAGCAAAAAATTCCGCTGGAAGCAGAAGACTGCCTGCAACTGATGCCACAACTGAACAGCACCGATGCCTTCTTCGCAGCGGTACTGGAGCGGGTAAAAACGGCTGCCCCGAACGACGTCGTTGCTGCCTAAATTTGAAAGAGAACTACCGGGAATTTATTCGACCAATTTTTCTGTATTTTCTTGACTGAGCGCCATGCTGGATTTCACCGAATACACCAAGATTTTTATCAGTCTGTTCGCCATCCTTGATCCGATCGGGATCATCCCTATCATCATTCTGTTCACATCCGGCATGTCACCGCCAAAACGAGCCGAGGTTGGCCGCATCGCATCGCTGGCGGTATGCTCCATTTTGCTGGTTGCGTTATTTGTAGGCCAACCACTACTCGCTTTTTTCGGTATCAGCATCAGCTCATTTCGAGTGGCGGGCGGCATTCTGCTGATGTTAATGGCCTTCAAAATGTTGAATGGCAACCTCTACACATCCATCGAAGCTGATAATGACAGTGTTGGGGGCGGAACAAGCTCGATACATGCCATCGTGCCGTTATCCATTCCACTACTGGCCGGTCCCGGCTCCATCAGTGCGGTGATTCTGGAGGCACACAAGGCGCACGGCATTGAGCATTATTTAATCATGAGCTTGGAAATTATGTTACTCAGCGTAACGGTCTGGCTAACCTTCCTGATTGCACCATGGGTGGCGCAACGTTTGGGCAAGATAGGCATAGACGTATTTACTCGACTAATGGGCTTGGTACTTGCAGCCATTTCGGTGGAGTTTATTGCGGGTGGAATACGCGGGTTATTCCCTGTCCTGGGCTAAGAAGAAGCCCTAAAAATGTTGTAACGTTAGCGCAGTAATCGGCGGTTGCCGAAAATCGCGCCGAAGAAACAAGAGATCAT
>NZ_CAKMLL010000033.1 GCF_927797785.1 Candidatus Nitrotoga sp. BS
ATGTGTGTACAAGAACCCTAAAATTAGTTCGCTGCCGCGCAGGCAGCTTAGAAATACGGCGCTGGGATAGCCTTGTTTCGTTCTTGGTTCGCTGCCGCGCAGGCAGCTTAGAAATTTTATATGTGTGTACAAGAACCCTAAAATTAGTTCGCTGCCGCGCAGGCAGCTTAGAAATGATGCAGGCATGGCAGGCGCAAGGCGTTGTGGTTCGCTGCCGCGCAGGCAGCTTAGAAATTTTATTGGCGGCTTCTTACGCACTGTTGGGCGTTCGCTGCCGCGCAGGCAGCTTAGAAATGATACGTCAGGCGACGATTTAAGAGCAAAGTGTTCGCTGCCGCGCAGGCAGCTTAGAAATTTAACTTAGCTTCATCAGTGACATTAGCACGGTTCGCTGCCGCGCAGGCAGCTTAGAAAAAAGCGCCTTCGTGCCTCAGTCGCTCATGGCAGTTCGCTGCCGCGCAGGCAGCTTAGAAATATCGTAATGCACGGTGTCTGTGTCTGTTTTTGTTCGCTGCCGCGCAGGCAGCTTAGAAAAGCACTGCCACCGGTGCTGCGCCGACGGCCCTGTTCGCTGCCGCGCAGGCAGCTTAGAAAGAATACTCGGCTGATGATGGGTGGACGCTGAAGTTCGCTGCCGCGCAGGCAGCTTAGAAATCAAGGTGTGTGCGCTTGCGCCACATCGGCACGTTCGCTGCCGCGCAGGCAGCTTAGAAATGAAACCGCGCAGGACGATCCATCATCCGTGCGTTCGCTGCCGCGCAGGCAGCTTAGAAATGCATTATGCGTGATTTTTTGCTTGAGCTTTTGTTCGCTGCCGCGCAGGCAGCTTAGAAATGATGAGTCCGAGATGGACGAAACACATTGCAGTTCGCTGCCGCGCAGGCAGCTTAGAAAGCCAAACATTTGCCGCACTGGTCCAGCTATCCGTTCGCTGCCGCGCAGGCAGCTTAGAAAATTCCGGCGGTTGCCGCGCCGACGATATCATCGTTCGCTGCCGCGCAGGCAGCTTAGAAATCAACAATTGTTTTGATGGCCCCGCTACTTTCGTTCGCTGCCGCGCAGGCAGCTTAGAAAAGCAATCCCCGCAGCTGTTGCGCCAGCACCAGGTTCGCTGCCGCGCAGGCAGCTTAGAAATCTATCAAAGGAACTATTCGATCTTGAGCACGGTTCGCTGCCGCGCAGGCAGCTTAGAAATTTAGTCTAGCCTGCTCTTGCTGAATCGGGTCGTTCGCTGCCGCGCAGGCAGCTTAGATGGACAACGCGTTATTCGTTGATGAGATTTTTGGGTTTCATTTTTAACAGGTGCTAGAAAAGGCGTTGAAAGCTTGGCTCTGCACCTATGACATTGTTTATCCTACGCCACTCATAAAAAACATAACCAGGAGGAGGTTTGTATGGCTAATTTACCTAATTCAAAACGCAACCCATTGATGGCTGATACCGAGCCTACAGACGAAGAATTGTCCGAGGTGATGAGCGAGGCACGTGATTCTGCAATGGCGCGCAAGCGGGAGTCTGATGACTGGATGCGCCGCAAGTTAGCTGAAGCGGTGAGTGAAGCGCGCGCAAGAGATGCTGCGGCTGCATCATGATATTGGCCGAGCAACCGCGTTTGTTGCTAGTGGCGGGGCCGAACGGCGCGGGCAAAACAACCGTGACCGAGCGCGGGCTGGCGCATGAGTGGTTTGCCCGATGTGCTGGCGAAACGTCACAGGTTGAAGTCTTTGCGCGAGGAGTTATTTAATGTGGTGGAGTGAGATATTGCACCATGCCGCAAGTGGCAATAAAAAGTCTTTCGACTTGTATCATTTCTTCATGCGTCAAAGTGGCCAGCGCGGCATTCCCGAAGCGATTCAGATCCAGCGCGCGCGCCTGTTCCGGCATAGCGTAACACGGTTTAAGCAAGCGACCGCGAGGCGTGATTTTAAGACGCAACCCCGACAAATTTTTGTACAATTTGCTGGTCAACGGTATGCACAACACCGGACTCATTCCGGTAACAAGCAAAACATCGTTGAGCAGAATCAGCACTGGCCGTACTTTTCCAGCTTCTGCGCCCGTGTTTGGGTTGAGCCTTGCCAGCCAAATTTCGCCGCGCCGCATTATTTCCACCACTGTTCAGGTTCTGGATCACCCGGCTTACGCCCTTCTGCAATATCGAGTGCCTCGCTATCCGCAAATTCAAATTCTTCGGCGATGGCCATACTTTCTGCACGGGCTTCGGCATTGGTGGCTAAAAATTTGGCGGCCTCAATCATTCCGGTCAGCAATTGTTCGCGCTCGTGCTCTCGCAAGAATTTCTCCAACGCCGCCCGTGCCAACGCAGAGCGGTTCTGGTTTGTTTGCGCCGCCAACGCAGTTAATTGCCGATCCAAATTGTCCGGCAAGCGTAAATTGAGTGTTCCCATGATGGCCTTTTTGTAAATAATTACGGTATACAAAATGTAACACAAAATGCGCACAATTAAAAATACACTTTATGTGATGACCCAAAATGCCTATCTCCATCTGGAGAATGAAACACTACGGGTGGATGTGGAGCGCGAGAAAAAATTGCAGATGCCGCTGCATCATCTGGGCAGTGTGGTATGTCTGGGTAATATCATGCTTTCCCTTGCGTTGATGCATCGCTGTGCGGATGACGGAATTAGTCTGTTTTGCTGAATAACCAAGGACGGTTCAAGGCACATCTTGAAGGTCCGATATCTGGCAATATCCTGCTACGGCAGGCACAGCATCGCTTGGCGCTGGATAAAAAATTTGCGCTGGGCATTGCGCAAAGTGCGATTGCCGGGAAGTTACGAAATAGCCGCCAAATCTTGATGCGCGGCGCGCATGAAGCAGGGGATGAAGAAGGTAGCCGTGCACTCACAGCAACAGTTGAAACACTCTTCAACTCATTACGTAATCGGCCAGTTGCTTGCGCTTGGAAAGTGCGATCCTGGTCGAAAGAGATCAGAAGTGGATTACAGCAAAAATCTACCTGGCCATGAAATTCTGAGCGCTGCAAATTCTGAACAGACCAAAACCAGTTGTCCCAAATTTACAGAAAAAAATTACATTATTTTATTATTTATATTATTATCAATCATTTGAATGCGATTCTAAAAATATTTTGAGGGAGATAAAAGTATGGACTTTATTTTCAAGGAATGTATGCGGCAACTGGTTCCGCTTCAGTATTGGGTAGTATTGAATAGATTGATCCGCGCATCGCTCGTCGGTGTTTTATTGGCGGCATTGGGAGGGGCAGCTTATGCAGCCCCGTTTGCGTACATTTCCAACTTTGGATCCAATGATGTATCTGTTATTGATACCAGCACGAACATTGTAGTGGCTACGGTGCCGGTTGGTATCCGGCCAGTAGGCGTTGCAGTCAATCCAGCGGGTTCTCGTGTATATGTCACTAACAATGACTCCGATAACGTATCGGTTATTGATACCAGTGCCAACACCGTGGTGGCTACGGTGGGGGTCGGTAGTAGCCCCTTTGGCGTTGCAGTCAATCCAGCGGGTACTCGTGTATATGCTGCCAGCCGTGGCTCCAGCACTGTATCGGTTATTGATACCAGCACGAACACTGTGGTGGCTACGGTGGGAGTCGGCGACTTTCCAACTGGCGTTGCAGTCAATCCAGCGGGTACTCGAGTGTATGTCACTAACAATGACTCCGGTAACGTATCGGTTATTGATACCAGCACGAACACCGTGGTGGCTACGGTGGGAGTCGGTGACTTTCCATATGGTGTTGCAGTCAATCCAGCGGGTACTCGGGTGTATGTCACTAACAATGGCTCCGATAACGTATCGGTTATTGATACCAGTACGAACACTGTGGTGGCTACGGTGGGAGTCGGTGACTCTCCATTTGGCGTTGCAGTCAATCCAGCGGGTGCTCGTGTATATGCCGCCAGCAGTGGCTCCGATAACGTATCGGTTATTGATACCAGCACGAACACCGTGGTGGCTACGGTGGGGGTCGGTGGCCAGCCATTAGGCGTTACAGTCAATCCAGCGGGTACTCGGGTGTATGTCGCCAATGCTAACCCCAACACCGTATCGGTTATTGATACCAGCACGAACACCGTGGTAGCTACGGTGGGGGTCGGTAGTGCCCCCTTTGCTTTTGGTCAGTTTGTGGGAGGACCTAATCCACCTGCGACCATCCCGACAACCATTCCGACAAGCATCCCGACAAGCATCCCGACGCTTTCTGACTATGGTTTGATGGCGCTTGGAACTTTGGTCGGATTGATTGGAATGAGGCGAGCTCGAAAACGTAACCCCATTATTTGTTAGGCAGCTGTGGAATATTGGGTCAGATTACTTGGTTAATAATAAACAACAAATTTAATACTTCATCAACTTATTGTCTTTGTCGGTATTAATAGACTCGTGTTTCCAATGGACAGTCTGAGCTCATACAGCTGTTCCAAACAGTGCCCCAACAATAGCTGTTAATCCCATAGCTAAAGCACCCCAAAATGTAACGCGTATTGCACCTACGGTCACTCGCGCTCCACCGGCCTTCGCAGCCACACCACCCAGAAGTGCAAGGAACATCAGTGTAGTCACAGAGATGATAGGAATTAGACTTGCTTCCGGAGCAAATACTGTGACTATGAGAGGCATGCCTGCACCAACAGCGAAGCTGGCTGCTGAAGCAAAGGTGGCTTGAAGTGGACGCGCATTTTGCGCTTCAGTTATCCCAAGTTCGTCGCGAGTATGAGCACCAAGCGCATCATGTGCCATGAGTTGATCGGCTACCTGTTTTGCCAGTGCAGGATCAAGGCCGCGGCCGACATAGATTGCTGCTAGCTCTTTGTGCTCTCCTGGGCCATTTGTTTCGAGTTCTTTTCGTTCACGCTCAATGTCAGCCTGTTCGGAGTCTGCCTGTGAGTGGACAGATACGTACTCGCCTGCAGCCATAGACATGGTTCCTGCGACAAGACCGGCCACGCCCGCGAGCAATATGCTGTCGTGGGTTGCATGTGCAGCTGCAACACCGATTACCAAGCTTGCTGTAGAAACGATACCGTCGTTTGCGCCTAGCACTGCAGGGCGGAGCCAGCCAGTTTGTCCAGCGAGATGTCTTTCCATATGGCGTGATCGCATATTTATAACGTTATTGAGAAATGATGCATGTTAAATCAAGAGGTTTGTGAGGGGATACATTTTTTGACTGTCATGATTCATTAATTCAGTAGGGTAAATCCCCAGCTCTGCCGAGGGGCTCATCAAGGTTTGACCTATGCCACGATCGGATTGAATCTCTCCGAGTCTCGACCAAAAGACGAAGGAGATTCACAAATTAAAGAGTAACAGTGGCTCGCATATATTGAGGAAGGATAGCAAATCTCATGAGGTGCTGATCCCGAAAATATGAAAGAAGAGATATTGGAGTATTGCGTCAGCACCTTAATTCAAAATTTCGAGAACTGGCGAAGCATGAGGATATGGGAGTGGTGGAAAAATCACTGATGTCTGAGCATGCCGCCGAAGTACACGAACTGGGATGTGGTCGGATAGATAAAACAAGCGTAACTACTCACCCCTATAAATAATCAAGAAAACACTTGACAGGTTTTTAG